>NZ_JBDNFM010000120.1:0-9996 GCF_041689835.1 Sandarakinorhabdus sp. | reverse complement strand
GCGAATATCTGGACAAGCTGGGCTTCCTCAAGCCGGTGGAGGTCGAGCTGAAGGAAAAGGCCCGGCCGCAATATCCAGCGCTGTCGAACTGGGGCCAGCTCGCCACCATGACAATCAGCTATGGCCACGGCCTCACCATCTCGCCGCTGCACTTGGCCAATGGCTATGCGACGCTCGTCAACGGCGGCGTTTATCGCGCGCCCACCCTGCTGAAGCGTGATGCTGCCAGTGTGCCGCCCGGCCGCCGAGTGTTTTCGCAAGAAACCAGCATGGAAATGCGCCGGCTGCTGCGGCTGGTCGTCACCAGCGGCACCGGCCGCAAGGCCGACGTGCCGGGCTACCGGGTGGGCGGCAAGACGGGAACAGCCGAGAAGATCGAGAATGGCCGTTATGTGCACGGCCAGAACGTGGTCAACTTTGCTGCCGTCTTCCCGGTCGATGCGCCGCGTTATGTTGTTGTCGCGATGATCGATGATCCGCGCGGCAGCAAGGCAACCTATGGGTTCCGGACGGCCGGCATGGTGGTGGCGCCGGCCATCAACAACATCATCCGCCGCATCGCGCCGCCGCTCGGCGTGGTACCCGATTCCAGCCGCGATCTTGACCTGTCGGGCCTGTTGCCCGCCAGGGCCGACGCGAAGGAATAGCGCCGTGCGGCTGGGCGCGCTCATTCCGAAGGCAGGCGGCAAAGCCGGTGATGCAATCGTCACCGGCTTTGCGCTTGATCACCGGAAGGTCGCGCCCGGCACGATCTTCGGTGCATTTCAGGGCGCGCGCGTGAACGGCGAGGATTATATCCCCGCCGCCATCGCCGCCGGTGCCATCGCCGTGGTGGCGCGCCCGGAAACAGCGGTCGATGGCGCTTTCCATGTTGCCGACGCAAATCCGCGCCGCGCCTTTGCCGCGCTGGCAGCGCGGTTCTTCGCGCCCTTCCCGGCCACCACGGTGGCGATCACCGGCACGAACGGCAAGACCAGCACCGCCGAACTCACCCGCCAGCTTTGGCAACTGGCCGGGCATCGTTCGGCAAGCATCGGCACGTTGGGCGTCACCACCGGTTATGACAGCGTGAGCTCAGCCGATGGCACTGGCGGGTTGACCACCCCCGATCTCGTCACCTTCCTTGCCACCATGGCCGGGCTGGCGCGCGAGGGCATCAGCCACGCAGCGTTCGAAGCATCAAGCCACGGGCTGGATCAGCACCGCATCGAAGGCCTGCCGGTGATGGCCGGCGCCTTCACCAACCTGTCGCGCGATCATCTTGATTACCACGGCACCATGGCGGCGTATTTTATCGCCAAGACCCGCCTGCTGGCTGAGGTTGTGGATGAGGGTGGCAGCGCCGTGATCTGGGCTGATGACGGCGACTGGTCAGCCCGCATGATCGCTGTGGCCCGCCAGCGCGGGCTGACGCTGCTCAGCGTGGGTGAGGCCGGCGAGGCATTGAAATTGGTCAGCCGAACGCCCACACCATCCGGACAAGATCTGGTCGTGGCAGCCGGCGGCGAGAGCCACCGCATCGCACTGCCGCTGATCGGTGCTTACCAGGCTGCAAACGCGCTGGTCGCTGCGGGGCTGGTAATCGCGTGCGGCGGTAACCCCAAACAAACGCTGTCTAATCTGGCCCGCGTGGCCGGTGTGCGCGGCCGGCTGGAGCGCGCAGTGATCACTCGCACCGGCGCCAGCGTCTATGTGGATTATGCGCATACGCCCGATGCGATCCAAGCGGCGTGCGCGGCGCTTCGCCCGCATGTTTCTGGCCGGCTTATCATCGTGTTTGGTGCCGGCGGCGATCGTGACGTTGGCAAAAGACCACTTATGGGCGAGGCTGCGGCCGCCCATGCCGATGTCGTCGTTGTAACCGACGATAATCCCCGCAGTGAAAACCCTGCGGCCATCCGCGCTTCCATCCTCTCTGCCGCGCCCGGCGGACAGGAGATAGCGGATCGCCGCCGGGCGTTATCTGCGGCCATTACCATGGCCCTTGCCGGTGATATCGTGCTGATAGCCGGCAAGGGCCATGAGCAAGGCCAGATCGTGGGGACACGGGTGCTGCCATTCGACGACGTGGCAGTGGCGCGGGAGTGCGCGGCATGATGCTGTGGTCCAGCGCAGCCATCGCCGCTGCTTGCGGCGGCACGGCACACGGCGAATTTGCTGCGGACGGCGTGACCTTCGACAGCCGCGAAGTGGTGCAGGGCGATTTGTTTGTCGCGCTGAACGGCGAGGCCACCGATGGTCATCGTTTCGCAGCCAGGGCGCTGGAGCGCGGCGCGGCCGGCCTGCTCGTGAGCGAGGCTGTCGATGCGCCTCATGTGCGTATCGCCGACACAATGGCGGCCCTCAATGCGCTGGGCGCCGCCGCGCGGGACCGCAGCAGCGCGCTGCGCATCGGTATCACCGGCAGTGTCGGCAAGACGGGGGTGAAGGAAGCACTGAACGCCGCTTTGACCCGATTTGCGCCAGATGCCGTGCATGCCAGCGTGAAAAGCTACAACAACCACACCGGGGTGCCGCTAACCTTGGCGCGCATGCCGACCGATGCGCGATTGGGCGTGTTCGAAATGGGCATGAACCACAGCGGCGAACTGGCCGAACTGACCCAATTGGTGCGCCCGCACATCGCAATCGTCACGTGGGTGGCATCCGCTCACCGCGAATTTTTTGCCAGCGAAACCGATATCGCGCATGCCAAGGCCGAGATTTTCGCCGGCCTGCCCGCTGGCGGCACCGCCATCATCCCGCACGACAATTCGCACGCCGATCTGCTCGCCCGCGCCGCCCACGCTGCGGGCGCCAAGGTCGTGCGGTTCGGCCTGAACGACGGCGCGGATGTGTATGCCGAAAAAGTGGCGCTGCATCCTGATTGCAGCTGCGTCACCGCTCGCATCGGCAGCGAGGTGCTCACCTTCAAGATCGGCATGGCGGGCCGTCACTGGGTAAACAATGCGCTTGCCGTGCTGGCCGGGGTGCAGGCCGCTGGCGGCGATCTGGCACTGGCCGGGCTGGCGCTGGCCGACATGAACGGGCTGCCCGGCCGCGGCCGCCGCCTGCGTGTTGCGGCGGGTGGCGGCCAGGCCATCGTGATCGACGAAGCCTATAACGCCAATCCGGCCAGCATGGCGGCAAGCCTCGCAGTGCTGCGCGATGTGGCACCGGCTCGCGCTGGCCGCCGCCTGGCATTGCTCGGCAGCATGAAGGAACTGGGCGCGCTTTCGGATGAATTCCACGCCGGGCTGGCACCGCACATGGCCGAAGCCGGGGTGGCAGCCGCCGTACTGGTGGGCGCCGAAATGAAGCCGCTGGCCGCCGCGCTGGGGCGCAGCATCGATGTGCGCCATGTCGCCGATGCCAGTGCCGCCCGTGTCGAAATCGCCCGACTGATCGCCGCCGATGACGTGCTGCTGGTCAAGGGCTCCAACTCGATTCAGCTCGCCCGCGTCATCGATGCGCTGGTGACCGGAGACATGACGCCATGATCAAGCTGCTCGCCGAGCTTTCCGTCTTCGAAGGCCTGTTCAACATTTTCCGTTACATCACCTTCCGGGCGATCGCGGCGCTGATGACCAGCTTGGCCATCGCGCTGATCCTGGGACCGCGCTTTATCGATATGCTGCGCTCCAAGCAGGGCAAGGGCCAGCCAATCCGTGAGGACGGGCCTGAATGGCACCTGCTCACCAAGCGCGGCACGCCGACCATGGGAGGACTGCTGATCTTGATCGGGATGACCACTTCCACCCTGCTGTGGATGGACGTGGGCAACGGTTTCGTCTGGTCGGCGCTGCTGGTCACGCTCGGTTTTGGCGCCGTCGGTTTCATGGACGATTTCGACAAGGTGACGAAGCAGAGCCACAAGGGCGTATCGGGCAAAGTGCGTCTTGGCCTCGAATTCCTGATTGCCGGCCTCGCCTGTTCGTGGATCGCCAGCCGCACTGGCTTCACGCTTTATTTGCCGTTCCTCAAGGACGCCGGGCTGTATCTGGGGCTGTTCTACATTGTTTTTGCCGCCTTCATCATTACCGGCTTCGGCAATGCCGTGAACCTCACCGATGGTCTTGATGGCTTGGCCACCATGCCGGTGATCATTGCGGCGGCGGCATTTGCAGTGATCGCGTATCTCGTTGGCAATATTCGTTTTTCCGATTATCTTGGCATCCACCATGTGCCGGGTTCGGGTGAGCTTGCCGTGTTCTGCGCAGCGCTGATCGGGGCCTGCCTTGGATTCCTTTGGTTCAATGCGCCGCCGGCGATGGTGTTCATGGGCGACACCGGCAGCCTGGCGCTGGGCGGCGCGCTCGGCACAATCGCAGTGATCACCAATCACGAACTGGTGCTGCTGGTGATCGGCGGGCTGTTCGTGCTCGAAACCCTGTCGGTGATCATCCAGGTGGCGAGCTTCAAAACCACCGGCAAGCGCGTGTTCCGCATGGCGCCTTTGCACCATCATTACGAAAAGAAAGGCTGGAAAGAATCGACTGTGGTGATCCGCTTCTGGATCATCGCCATCCTGCTCGCCTTGGCGGGCCTGGCGACACTGAAACTTCGGTGATCGCCATGCCTGTCCGCAGCGTCCTCTCCCTCACAACTTCATCCCCCGCACCGCGTGTGCCGCTGCGTAATCGCGGCGCACGGGGGGGGAGGACGCTGCACCCATGATCACTTCGCCTGCCTTTGCCGGCAAACGCTGGGGCGTGCTGGGCCTCGCCCGCACCGGCCGCGCTGTGGCCGCCGCGCTGGCCGCGTCGGGCGGCGAGGTGTGGGCGTGGGATGACGGCGAAGCAGCGCGGGCCGCGTATGATGGCGCACTGGTCGATCTGAACACGGCGGAGTTGTCGGGCTTGGCCGGCATCGTGGTGTCGCCGGGCGTGCCGCATTCGGCGCCGATCTTTGCTGCTGCTGCCCGTCATGGCGTGCCGGTGATCGGCGATATCGAGCTGTTCGCCATGGTGCTGCCCCCGGCCCGCATTGTGGGCATCACCGGCACCAACGGCAAATCCACGACCACGGCACTGCTGCATCACCTGTGCGTCACGGCCGGCATCCCCGCTGCAATGGGCGGCAACATCGGCCTGCCCATCATGGCGCAGGAGCCGTTGGCGGCCGGCGGCGTGTGGGTGCTGGAACTGTCGAGCTATCAGCTGGAGATCACCCACAGCCTGGCCTGTGATGTCGTCATTCTCACCAACATCACGCCCGATCATCTGGAACGGCACGGCAACATGGCCGCCTATGCCGGAGCGAAGGCGCGGCTGTTTTCCATGCAACAGGACGGCAGCACGGCCATTGTCGGCACGGCGGCACAGACGGCTTTCGATGTGCAGGGCGGGCGAGGGCAGACGGTGCTGATCGAGGACGTGGCGCTGCCATCTGCCCAGTCGGAGTGGCCGGCGCTGAAGGGCGCGCACAATCTGGAAAATGCCCGCGCCGCAATTGCCGCGGCCCGCGCGCTCGGCATTGCCGACGATGTGGTCGCGCGCGGCCTGGCCTCATATCAGGCGCTGGCGCACCGCATGGAGCCGGTGGGCGAAAAGTGCGGCCTGTTGTGGGTGAATGACAGCAAGGCCACCAACCCCGACAGCACCGCCCCGGCGCTCACCGCGTATCCGCGTCTCCACTGGATTGCCGGCGGCCGGCCCAAGCTGGATGCCGCCGGGAAGGCCGATCTTTCGGCTATACTGCCGCATCTGGGCCAGGTGGTGGGCGCCTATTTGATCGGTGAAGCCGCGCCGCAATTTGCCGAGCAATTGCAGGGCCGCCTGCCCGTCACCCGGTCGGGCACGCTGGGTCAGGCGATTGCGGATGTGCTGGGTGCGGCCAAGCCCGGCGAGGTGGTGCTGTTCAGCCCAGCCGCCGCCAGCTTCGACCAGTTCAAGGATTTCGAAGATCGCGGAGCCGCCTTCCGGGCGGCCGTCGCGGCGTTGTGAGAGGGAAGCCGGCGATGGCTACAGTCAACACTCGCAGCCCCGGTGGCCGCACCCTGTCCGCCGCGCTTACCCGTGGTGACCGATCGACCGTCGGCCGCTGGTTCTGGACCATCGACAAGACGCTGTTGATCATCATCTTCGCGCTTGTTGCCGCCGGCATCGTCGCCGTTGCAGCCGCCTCACCGGTTGCTGCCCGCCGGCTGTCGGGCACCGCTTTGCGCTATGACGATCTGCATTTTCTGTATCGCCAGTTGGGCTGGGTGGCGCTGGGCTTGCCGTTGATGCTGTTCACCTCGATGCTCGATCTGCGCCTGCTCAAACGGTTGGCGGTGGTCGGCACGCTGGCTTGCCTTGTTGCGCTGATCCTGGTGCCGTTCATCGGCGGCGGTGCCAACGGCGCGATGCGCTGGATTCAGTTGCCCGGTTTCCAGTTCCAGCCGTCGGAATTCTTCAAACCCTGCTTCATCGTCACCACCGCCTGGCTGCTGAGCCTCAAGGTAGAGGATCGCAGCCTGCCCACCATGCAGATGAGCATGGGGATATTGGGTGTGGCGCTGATCTGCCTTATCGCCCAACCGGATGTGGGCCAATCCGCTTTGATTGCAGCGGTTTGGTTGGTACAGGCGATGCTGGCTGGCCTGTCGCTTTCCATCATCGGCTCGCTGGCGGGACTTGGCCTGATCGGACTGGTGGCGGCCTATTTCACTCTTGATCACTTCGCGACCCGCATCGACAAGTGGGTCCTTGGAACGGGTGACACGTTCCAGATCGACAAGGCATTGGATTGCTTCCGCGCCGGCGGCTGGCTCGGCACCGGGCCGGGCGAAGGCCGGATGAAATTTCGCCTGCCCGAAGCCCAAACCGATTATATTTTTTCCGTTATCGGTGAGGAGTTCGGCCTGATTGCCTGCTTCATGCTGGCCGGGCTGTTCATGGGACTGGTGGTGCGTGCCCTGCTGGTGGCGATGGACGAGGACGACCCGTTCGTGTTCCTCGCTACGGCTGGCCTTGCCGCACAATTCGGCTTTCAGGCAGCGATCAACATGATGGTGAACCTCGCGTTGCTGCCATCCAAGGGGATGACCCTGCCGTTCATCAGCCACGGCGGCTCTTCCTATCTTGCGATTTGCGTCGGGGCAGGGCTGCTGCTGGCTCTAACCCGTTGCAATCCCTTTTTAAAGGGGCAGCCTTGGGCCAAGTCGCCCGGTCGCTTGCGGGCCGCATGACAGGCAATCCCCGCCCCGCCACCCCCGGCCCCAAGGATTCTGGGGCAGGCACCTATGTGCTGTGCGCAGGGGGCACCGGCGGGCACATGGTGCCGGCGCATTGCCTGGCGCTGGAATTGATGGCGCGCGGCCACAAGGTGCATCTGGTGACCGACGAGCGTGGGCTTCGCTTTCCCGGGCTGTTTCCCGGCGTGCCAATGACTCAGGTGGACGCGGCTTCCACGGGCCGCAGCGGGTGGCGCTCGCTGCCGCAGGTGGCGCTGGCGATCTGGCGGGGCCGCAGCACGGCACGTAAGCTTTTCAAGGACATGCGCCCGCGCGCCATCATTGGCTTTGGCGGCTATCCGGCGCTGCCTGGCCTGCTGGCGGGGCTGTCGCTGTATCTGCCGTGCCTGATCCACGAGCAGAATGCCGTGCTCGGCCGCACCAACCGTTATCTGGCACCGCGGGTGCGCGCGATTGCCACCAGCTTCCGCCAAGTGCGCCGCATGGAGGGCAGCTGGCAGCGCCGCGCGCATTTCATCGGCAATCCGGTGCGACCCGAAGTGCTGGCCGCCCGCGACGTGCCATTCGACGAAAACGCTGGCCGACTGAAGATTCTGGTGACGGGGGGCAGTCAGGGGGCGGCCATTTTGAACCGGGTGGTGCCGGCGGCTGTCGGTTTGCTGCCGGCCGCTGTCCGCGCGAAACTTGACGTCACCCACCAGGGCCGCGACGAGGATCGCGGTGCCATGCTGGCCGCCTATCGCGCCGCCGGGATCGAGCCGGTGATTGCCGCCTATTTCCCCGATCTGCCCGCGCAAATGTCGGCCAGCCATATCGTCATCGCCCGGGCCGGCGCGTCGACCGTGGCGGAGCTGGCGGTGATGGGCCGGCCATCGATTCTGGTGCCGCTGCCGATCGCGACCGACGACCACCAAGCCGACAATGCTGCCGCGCTGGTGGCGGCCGGCGGGGCACAGATGATCCGCCAGGATGAATTTTCGCCAGAGCGTTTAGCCGAAGCCTTGACGGGTTGGCTGGCAGACCGGAAAGCGCTGAGCGAGGCCGCCACAGCGGCGCGCGCCGCCGGCCATCCGGAGGCCGCGACACGCCTGGCCAATCTCGTCATTGCCACCGGATTGATCGCATGAACCCCATCACCGTTTCAGCCCCCACCATCCGCCTGCGCCCGGGCTTCCGCACCGATGTCGGCGTCATCCACTTTGTCGGCATCGGCGGCATCGGCATGTCGGGCATTGCCGAAGTGATGGCCAATCTGGGTTTCGAGGTGCAGGGCAGCGATGCGGCCGAAACCACTGTGGTGGAAGGCCTGCGCCAGAAGGGCATCACCGTTTTTATCGGCCAGAAGCCGGAAAATGTCGCCAACGCCGCCGTTCTGGTGACCTCGACGGCGATCAAGGCTGACAATCCGGAAGTTGTGGCCGCGCGCAGCCGGCGAATCCCCGTGGTGCGCCGGGCTGAAATGCTGGCCGAACTGATGCGGTTGAAAAGCTGCGTCGCGGTGGCCGGCACCCATGGCAAGACCACCACCACCTCGATGGTCGCCGCGCTGCTGGATGCCGGCGGGCTGGACCCCACCGTCATCAACGGCGGCATCATCAACACCATCGGTTCCAACGCCCGGCTGGGCACGTCGGACTGGATGGTGGTGGAAGCCGATGAAAGCGACGGCAGCTTCCTGCGGCTCACCGGCACCTTCGGCATCGTCACCAATATCGATCCCGAGCATCTGGATCACTGGGGTGATTTTGAAAAGGTGCGCGAGGCGTTCCGCACCTTTGTTCATGCCGTGCCGTTTTATGGCGCCGCCATCCTGTGCATCGATCACCCTGAAGTACAGGCGCTGATCCCCAGCGTTCCCGATCGCCGCATCATCACCTATGGTTATGCCGCCACCGCCGATGTACGCGGGCTGGATGTGCAGCCGGTGCCGGGCGGCAACCGTTTTTCCGTGCTGGTGCGCAGCCGCGCCGGCGCGCATGATACGCAGCGCCGCATCGACGGCTTGATGCTGCCGATGCCTGGCCGCCACAATGTGCAGAACGCGCTGGCCGCCATCGCCGTGGCGCTGGAACTGGGCGTGGATGATGATGGCTTGCGCGCCGGCCTTGCGCGCTTTGGCGGGGTCAAGCGCCGTTTCACCAAGGTAGGCGACGTCGCCGGCACCACCATCATCGATGATTATGGCCACCATCCGGTGGAAATCCGCGCCGTTCTGGCGGCGGCCCGCGAAAGTGCGGGCACTGCAGAAGGGGGGGGGCGCGTGATTGCCGTGGTGCAGCCGCACCGTTTCACCCGCCTGCGCGATCTGATGGGCGATTTTTGCGCCGCGTTCAACGATGCCGACATGGTTTATGTCGCGCCGGTTTATGCCGCTGGTGAAGCACCGATCGCGGGCGTCGATGCCGCTGCGCTGGCCGCCGGGCTGGTCGCGGCCGGGCATCCGTCGGCCGAAACGGTGACGGGGCCGGACAATCTGGCCGCGGTGCTGGCCGGCGCGGTGCAGCCCGGCGATCAGGTGATTTGCCTGGGCGCCGGCGACATCACCAAGTGGGCGGCGGGGCTGGCCGAAGCCATTGCGCGGGCGAAGGCGGGATGACGGGCGAGCCCATGCTAACACCCCGCGGCAAGCTCACGCCGTCGGCCCCCCTCGCACCGCTGGTCTGGTTCAAGGCGGGCGGTGCGGCGGATTGGTTGTTCGAGCCCGCAGACATTGATGATCTGCGCGCCTTCCTGAAGGCGCTGCCGGACGATGTGCCGGTGATGGCGCTGGGGCTGGGCAGCAATCTGATCGTGCGCGATGGCGGGGTGCCGGGCGTGGTGGTGCGGCTGGGCAAGGCGTT
>NZ_JBDNFM010000119.1:0-12539 GCF_041689835.1 Sandarakinorhabdus sp. | reverse complement strand
GCGCGTGGCCGACCTAGCCCCCAGCCTGCCGCCATCGTTCAGCACCAGCAGCATGTTGGCAATGGCGCCGTCTTTCAGGCTGTCCGAAAGGGTGATGCGGTCGCCCAGTGCCTGGTTGCCGGCGGGATCGGTGATCTGGACATTGCCGATCGCCACCACCTCACCTTCGGCCTTGCCCTGCGCGCGCGTATATTCCACCCGGTCAGCGACCAGCGCATAACCTTCGCGCGATACCTTTACCCGGCCGCTGGCGATCACCAGCCGCCTGTCCTCGTCATAGCTCAGCTGGTCAGCTTCGAAATCGACCGTGTCGCCCGGAGCCGGCACATTGGTCCGGCGCGGCGGCGCATCGGGATCGCGGTTGACCGGATCGCGATTGCCCCACAGTGCCGGCGCCATCCGCTGCGCCGCTGCCGGGGCCGGCAACAGCGCCAGAGTCGTTGTGACCGTGGCCGCCGCCAGCAACAGGCCGCGGCGAAAGCCGGGCAGGGAGGGTGTAACAGGCACTTGTGGTCGATAGCCGCGCCATGCCGGGCCTGCAACCCTCTGCTTGGCGCAAACCCGCCCAAGGCCTACTCAGGCTGCACATCCGAATCGAAAGGGATATTTCATGCTTGCCATTTCTTACCTGCCTGCTGTTGCCGAAACGGCTGCTGCGCTGGTGGTGTTTGCCGGCCCCGATGGCGCGCTGTCGGCCGCAGCCGTTGCCGCCGATGCCGCCGCCAACGGCGCTGTGCAAGCCGCGGCCAAGGCGGCGCGGTTCGATGGCGGCGGGGGCGATATCGCCGAACTGCTGGCGCCGGCCGGAATTGCCGCCCAGCGCCTGCTGCTGGTTGGCACCGGCCCAACCGACAAGATCGATGCCAGCGTGGCCGAACGCATCGGCGGCGCCATCGCTGCGCGGCTGCTGCTCAGCGGCGAAACCACCGTCAGCGTTGACGTGGCGGGCGTGCTGGCCGGCGATCTGGCGGCGCATCTGGCGCACGGCGCGGTGCTGCGCTCGTGGCGGTTCGATCAATATCGCACCACGCTGAAGGACAAGCAGAAACCCACCTTGACCAGCCTCGCCATTGTTGGCGCCGGCGAAGTGACCGCGCACGACAGGCTGATGGCCATCGCTGGCGGTGTGGCGCGCACCCGCACGCTCGTCACGTTGCCGCCCAACGTGCTCTATCCGGAAAGCTTCGTTGAAAGCGCAGCTGATCTGGCTGCGCTGGGCGTCGAACTCACCATCCTTGATGATGCCCAGATGAAAGCGCTCGGCATGGGCGCGCTTTTGGGTGTGGCGCAGGGTTCGGTGCGCCCGGCGCGCATTTTGGCGATGCGCTGGAACGGCACGAGCCGCGATGATGTGAAGCCGGTGTGCCTGGTGGGCAAGGGCGTCACCTTCGATACCGGCGGCATCAGCCTCAAGCCGCCGGCCGGCATGGAAGACATGAAGTGGGACATGGGCGGCGCCGGCGCGGTGACGGGCGCGATGCACGCGATTGCAGCGCGCAAATCAAAGGCGCACGTGGTGGGCGTGGTCGGCCTGGTGGAAAACATGCCCGACGGCAATGCCCAGCGCCCCGGCGACGTGGTGACCACCATGAACGGCCAAACCGTGGAAGTGATCAACACCGATGCCGAAGGCCGGCTGGTGCTGTGCGATGCAATGTGGTGGGCGCAGGAGACGTTCAATCCCGAAGTGGTGGTCGATCTCGCCACGCTTACGGGCGCGATCATCGTTGCCTTGGGCCATGAACACGCCGGCATGTTCTGCAACGATGATGGCTTGGCCAAGCAGTTGAAAATGGCGGGCGCGGCCGTGGGCGAGAAATTGTGGCGCATGCCCATCGGCGATGCCTATGACAAGCTGATCGACAGCGACATTGCCGACATCAAGAACGTCGGCCCGCGCGAAGGCGGCTCCATCACGGCAGCGCAGTTCATCGGCCGGTTCATCAAGCCCGGCGTGAAGTGGGCGCACTTGGATGTGGCCGGCACGGTGTGGGCCAACAAGCCCGGCGCGCTGCACGACAAGGGCGCCACGGGCTACGGCGTGCGCCTGCTCGACCGCTTCGTGGCAGACAATTTCGAAGGCTGAACTGCGGCCTCACGCTTGCCATCGGGGGGCGCGGCCTGTAGGGGGCCGCGCAACCTCTATCCCGCATTGCAGCACAGGAATACTCATGGCGATCACGCGCACCTTCTCGATCATCAAGCCCGATGCCACCCGCCGCAACATCACCGGCAAGGTCAACACGATGGTCGAAGCCGCCGGCCTGCGCATCGTCGCGCAAAAGCGCCTGCACCTCACCCGCGCCCAGGCCGAAGGCTTCTACGCCGTCCACCGCGAGCGCGGCTTTTTCGGTGAACTGGTCGCCTTCATGATCAGCGGGCCAGTGGTTGTGCAGGTCCTCGAAGGCGAAGATGCCGTCCCCGCCTACCGCGCCATCATGGGCGCCACCAACCCAGCCAATGCCGATGCCGGCACCATCCGCAAGGAACTGGCCGAATCGATCGAAGCCAATACCGTCCACGGTTCGGACAGCGACGAGAATGCCGCGACCGAAATCGCCTATTTCTTCGCGCAGACCGAGATTGTTGGCTGAGCCGGTCAGCCTCACGTTTCGTAGGGCCGCAGCGATCCTGCGGCCCTTTTTTATTGTCAGTGCGCGGCGCCGCTTTGGTCGGCAATGGCGGAAGGTTTACGGCGTGGGCATTGCGATTGTCCACAATATTCCTTATCTTGAGGACAACATTGATCGCCTGACATCGTTGGAGGTGCCGTCATGACCAATTCACTGACACTCAATGTCCGGGTCGGCGGAGCGCTTGGCGCTTTTGTGGCGGCCAGCGTGGGTGAAAACGGGGCCTATGAGAATGTCAGCGAGTATGTGCGCGACCTGATCCGCCGGGACAAGGAACGCGTGGAAGCCGAAGCCTTTGCCCGGCTGAAGGCCGAATTGTCCGCGGCCTTTGCCGCGCCCGATTCCGCCTATGCGGTGATGGATGCTGACATGATCATCAGCCGCAATGCCGGGCGCTGAGGCTGTGGGCTGTCATGGCTGAATTTCGCGTTCAGGATCGGGCGGGGCATCGGCTGGACGAAATCTACGTCTATTCGCGTGATCTTTGGGGTGAGGAGCAGGCGGCCCGCTACATCCGGTGCCTGTTCGCTTGTTTTGCGGACATCGCTGCCCGGAAAACGCCCTGGCGCACCATCCCGGCCGAATTCGGTGTGGATGGATGCTTCTGCCGCTTTGAGCGTCACTATATCTACTGGCGCATATTATCCGATGGCGCTGTTGGCATTGTGACTATTTTGCATGAGCGCATGCACCAGATCGACCGACTGCGCGATGATGTACCCGAATGAAGCAAGGGTGCCGGCCTGCCGCGCCATCATTGGCGCCACCAACCCGGCCAACGCCGATGCCGGCACCATCCGCAAGGAACTGGCCGAATCGATCGAAGCCAACACCGTGCACGGTTCGGACAGCGACGAAAACGCCGCAATCGAGATCGCCTATTTCTTTGCGCAGACCGAGATTGTTGGCTGAACCGAGACGCCTTTTGAATCGAAAGGGCTGCAACACACGTTGTGGCCCTTTTTGATATGGGCATCATGGCCGCTCGCAAAAAATTAACAGGTACCAGGTGGTTGAAACACTTCGCATCAATATTACATGTTCGTAATGTTGACGCGAGGGACAGTAATAATGCGAACACTTCTGGCTGCAGCCTGTCTGTTCGGCAATTCAGGTGCCTTGGCGGTCGATTGCCCTCCGGTCAAAGTGCCTCCACCGGGCTCCAAACGCCCTGAGATCGTTGCGGCAGTGATGCCGGCGGTGGTTCAGGTGCAGGGCCGATACGGGGCGGATAGCAACGAGAGCTTTGAGGAAGTGTTGGGCGACGCAATCCGCGAAACCCAGACCAGCAACAAGCAATCACATGGCAGTGGCTTCATCATATCGGGCGACGGGCTGGTAGTGACCAATGAACATGTCATCTCGGGTGCAACGCAGATCACGGTGCGTCTGGCCGATGGCAGTCTTCGCAGCGCGATCTTGCTGGGCAGCGATGAGCGTACCGATATCGCCCTATTGAGAATGGAGGCACTCAAGCGCTGCTATCCGGCGTTGACCTGGGCAGATAGCGAAAAAGCGCGCGCGGGCGAGAATGTCACTGCGGTTGGATCACCCTTTGGACTTGGTGGTTCTGTAACTGCCGGCATCATTTCCGGACGCGGCCGGTCACTCGGCTCCGCAGAATATCATGATTTTCTCCAGATCGATGCAGCAATCAACTCGGGCAACAGTGGCGGGCCGTTACTAGACGAAAGCGGGCGCGTGATTGGCATCAACACCGCCATTCTGGCGCCGGCTGGCGGCAATATCGGCATCGGCTTTTCGTTGCCTTCGTCGATGGCGCAGCGTGTGGTTGCTGAACTGTTGCTGCACGGCAAAACTGCCCGCACGCATCTTGGCCTCAGCCTCGAAAATCTGACTGGGGATATGGCTGAAGCGCTTGGCCTGCCATCCAATCATGGCGTGGTTGTACTGGACGTGGCAGCGGCAAGCCCATCTGAGACCGCCGGCATTGTTCCGTCTGATGTAATTCTGGCGGTGGATGGCCGCCTGGTCCGCGATCTGGGATCATTGTCCGCTGAAGTGGCCACATTTTCCGCAGGCCGGGGCGTGCGGCTTGATCTGTGGCGGACAGGTGCGCCAATGACGGTTTCCCTTGTTCCCGCTGCAAAACCAGACGCCATTGCGCGCGCCGGCAGCCTGCTGCGCGAGGCGATGCCAGGCTCGCTGATTGCACACGCAGGATTGCAGCTTGCTGGCACGACCAGCAGCATGAATCTGGTTGCAGGTCAGCGTGCCGCCGTCAGTGGCTTGATCGTGGTGGCCGTGACTCCGGGCAGCCCAGCCGCATCGCGCGGCATTGCCGTGGGCGACATCATCTCTGGCCTGGCTGGCAGGCCGCTCACGTCGACAGTGCAGTTCACCGATGCAATCGATGCGGCGCGTGCGACAGGAAGGCGCAACATTCTCATCACGTTACAGCACGGCAACAAGTCTGTCTGGCTGGCCTTGCCGACCCGTCCGGGTGAATGATCCGTCTTCAAATCGGCAGCATCGCCAACCGCTTGGGCGCACATAGCCGCCACGCTGCACCGATCAGCGCCTCGATCATCGCCCAATCCGGCCCATCCGTCAGCACGACGCCCACCCAGCCGGCGGGGCCGAAATATTTGGGGCGGAAGAAGCGGTCTGGGTCCTGCTCGATCAGCATGGCGGCTTCGTCCAGGCCGGAGACTTTAAGCAGCAGGGCGGTGATGCCGTCGCCGTGGTGGTTTTCGCTGAAATAGGCGAAGAATTTGCCGCCTTCGACGAAAAAGCCGGGGGAGCCGTGAGAGCGTTTTTCCGCCGCCGCCGGCAGGTTCAGCGCCAGGCCGCGCACGCGGGTGAGCAGCGCTTCGGGGCGCGCATCTGCTGAAACGAAATCGGCAAGCACGCGCGGGTACAGTTGGTGTTCGGCATATTGCACGCGCACGGCCAGTGTTTCGGGCGTGTCGCCGGGCAGCACCTTGATGCGGGCCTGGGCGAGGGTTGGGCCATCATCCAGTTCGGGGGTGACGATGTGGATGGTGCAGCCGGTCTCGGCCTCGCCCGCCGCCAGCACGGCGGCGTGGGTGTGGAGGCCCTTGTGTTTGGGCAGCAGCGACGGGTGGATGTTGAGGCAGCGGCCCTGCCAGCGGGCGGTGAACTGCGGGGACAGCAGCCGCATGTAACCCGCCAGCGCGATGTGGGTGACGCCGGCGCGTTCCAGCTGCGCCGTGATGATCGCATCAAACTCGGTACGTTTCAGGCCCACATGGCTGTGCGCGAAGGTGGCAATGCCTTCCGCCGCCGCGAGCCCAAGCCCGGCGGCACCCGGATCGTTGCTGGCGACCAGTACGATCTCGTACGGGCAATCATACAGCCGGCTGGCATAGAGCAGCGCGGCCATGTTGCTGCCGCGCCCGGAGATGAGGACTCCGACTCTCGCCCGTTCAGGCATCGTGGCTGGCCGTCCACGCCGCGGTTTCACCCCACTGGCCCGGCGCACCGTGCACGTCGCAGCCGCGCGGGCCGGCGATGATTTCGCCGATGACGCTGGCCTGTTCGCCGGCCTGTTCCAGCGCGGCAATCACCGCGTCGGCCTCGCCGCGTTCGACCACAAGCACCATGCCAGTGCCGCAATTGAACGTGCGCGCCATTTCGGCCGCCGCGATGCCGCCTTCGCTCCGCAACCAATCGAACAGCGGCGGCAGCGTGGGGGCCGCCACCAGCGCGCGGGCGCCGGCGGGCAACACGCGCGGGATGTTTTCGAGGAAACCGCCACCGGTGATGTGCGCCAGCGCCTTGATGCGGCCGGCGCGGATCAAGGGCAGCAGCGGCTTCACATAGATGCGGGTGGGTTCGAGCAGTGCTTCGGCCAGCGTGCGGCTGGTATCGAATGGGGCAGGGGCGGCCAGATCGGCGCCGGCCAGCGCCAATATGCGGCGGATGAGGCTGTAGCCATTGCTGTGCGCGCCCGATGATGCGACGCCGATCAGCAGCTGGCCTGCCGCGACCCCGTCACCCGTCAGTTGCTCGCCGCGCTCGACCGCGCCCACCGCAAAGCCGGCCAGATCGTAATCGCCGGGCGCATACATGCCAGGCATTTCCGCCGTCTCGCCGCCAATGAGCGCGCAGCCGGCCTGCTTGCAACCATCGGCGATGCCGGCGACCACGCGCGCGGCAATGCCGTTCTCCAGCTTGCCAGTGGCGAAATAATCCAGGAAAAACAATGGTTCAGCGCCCTGGACGATCAGATCGTTGACGCACATCGCCACCAGATCGATGCCCACAGTATCGTGCCGGCCAGTATCAATCGCCAGTTTCAGCTTGGTGCCGACCCCATCGTTGGCCGCAACCAGCAGCGGATCCTTGTATCCGGCAGCCTTGGGATCGAAAAACCCGCCAAAACCGCCCAATTCCGCGTCTGCACCCGGCCGGGCTGTGGCGCGGGCCAGCGGCGCGATCATCTTCACCAGAGCGTTGCCGGCGGCGATATCCACGCCGGCATCAGCGTAGGTGAGAGGACGTTTATTGATCATGCGCGCCGCCATAGCGCCAGTTGGGCGCAAGCGCCAGCATCCGCGCTTGGCAAGCAGGCACCCACCGCCCTAAACAGCGGCTGTGAAGCGCATCCTGCCCCAGATTGTCGGCCTGCTGGCCGCCGCCTGCATGATCGCGGCGATTGCCGCCGCGCAGCAGGCCAGCCGCAAGGCGCAGCGCCCTAGGTTCGATCCGTCGGGCGGGGCCGGCAGCGCCTATGCCGTTGGCGGCATCGCCGTCGACGTGAGTGCCAAAAACCTGGACGACGCCCGCCGCGCTGCCTGGACGCAGGCGATGGTTCGCGCCTGGCCGATTTTGTGGGCGCGGCTTTCGAACCGGCCCGAAGCACAGGCGCCGCGGCTTTCCAATGGCCAGATCGATGCCATGGTTGCCGGCATCGAAAGCCAGGGCGAACAGTTTTCCGCCACCCGCTATATTGCGCGGCTTGGCGTGGTGTTCGATCGCAGCCGCGCGGCGCAATATGTGGGCGGCGCCGCCAGCCTGCAATCGCCGCCGATGCTGCTGCTGCCGCTGCTGGTTGATGGCGGCGCGGCGCAAGTAACGCAAACGCGCACCGCGTGGCGCGATGCCTGGGGGCGCTGGCAGGGCAATGTGACGCCGATTGATTATGTGCTGCCCAGCGGCACCGCGGCCGACAATCTGTGG
The DNA here is from genome assembly GCF_041689835.1 of Sandarakinorhabdus sp. Classification (GTDB taxonomy): domain Bacteria; phylum Pseudomonadota; class Alphaproteobacteria; order Sphingomonadales; family Sphingomonadaceae; genus Sandarakinorhabdus. Next base: position 4,740 of record NZ_JBDNFM010000119.1, on the reverse strand, counting down.
CTGAGCGCGGCGCAGATGCGGCGCAGCGAACCCAGCGGCTGGCGCAGCATCATCACTCGTTTTGATACGGTGGACGTGCTGGTGGCCGAAGCGCGACTGGTTCGCAGCTATCCTGGTGGCCCCATTCGCGCGCTGTTCATTGCCCGCCACGGCGCGGCCGGCACCGAATTGGGCCGGCTGGCGCTGCGGGTGGCCGGCGAGGCGGGGCTGGCGCGCCTGCTGGATGAAGGGGTGAGGGGCATCGATGCGCTGTATGCCCAGGCGCTTCGAGACGGCCGCTTGCGCGCCGATCCCGATTTGGCGGTCGATGTCGGCGCCATTTATGCTGCCGACGTGTTCATTGGCACCCCGCCGCCCGAAACAGTCACGCTGCTGATTGCCGCCATCACGCCCGACAATGCCAGCCTGGCCGCTGCCGAACGGTTGCTGCGCGGGATTGCTGGCGATGTTCTAATGAGCCAGGTTGCGGTGGGCGGCACCAGCCGTATCCAAATCTCCTTGCCCGGCGGCGAAACCGCGCTGCGCGAGGCGCTGGCCGCTCGCGGCTGGGGGCTGGATCGGCTGGACACCGAGTTTGTATTGCGCCGCCTGCCTGCCCCGCCGCCTCCTGCGCTGCCTGCGGCTCCGGCAGCCCCTCCTGCTCCGCCAAGCCCTCCTGCTGACGCTACGCGACCATGAGCCCAGCCTGATGAACTTTGCGCCCGAACCGGCGCTGCCGCTGGCGTGGCCGGTTGATCTCAGCCCGGATCGCCTGGCCATCACTGAAGCCAATCGCGCCGCTGCGGCCTGGCTGGCGTCTCCCGGCTTGTGGCCGGTGCCGGTCACGCTGGTGGTTGGCCCGGCCGGCAGCGGCAAAACGCACCTGGCGCGGTGGTTCGCAGCCCGCAGCCCGGCGCGGGTGATCGAAACTGCCGACCGCGAAGACCCGGAAAGCCTGTTCCATGCCTGGAACGCCGCCACCCGCCAGGCGCCGCTGCTCTTGACCAGCCAACTCATCCCGCGGGACTGGCGGCACGGCTTGCCCGATCTCGCCAGCCGCCTTGCCGCCACCCCGCTGGTAAAGCTGGGGGAACCGGACGACGAGCTGCTAACCGCCGTGCTGGGCAAACTGTTTGCCGAACGCGGGGTCCGGGTGGGGGATGATCTGATCCGCTGGCTGGTGGTGCGCATCGAGCGCAGCCTGGTGGCAGCGCAGGCGGTGGTGGCCGCGCTTGATGCCGCCGCGCTGGCCCGCCGCCGGGCCATCACCATTCCGTTGGCGCGTGAAGTTGTGGACGGGCAGGGCGAATTCGGTTTCTGAGCCGGCTGACGCGGGCCGCAAAAACCGGTTCGCGCCTTGTTCGGCCCCCTACCCAGCCGGGCCGTTGCCGGTTAAGGCTGTGTGGATGCCCACCGCCCCCGCCATCCCGCCCAGCCAGCGCTATTTTAACCGTGAGTTGTCGTGGCTGTCGTTCAACGAGCGGGTGTTGGCCGAAGCGATGAACCGGGTGCATCCCTTGCTCGAACGGCTGCGGTTCCTGTCGATTTCGGGCAATAATCTCGATGAATTCTTCATGGTGCGCGTTGCTGGCCTGCGCGGCCAGGTGCAGGCCAACATCGAAACCCGCAGTGCCGAAGGCATGACTCCAGCGCAGCAGCTTCTCGCCATCGGCGTGCAGGCCGATCATCTGATGGAAGAACAGCAGCGGGTTTGGAGCCTGCTGATCAAGGAACTGGCGCGCGCCGATTTCAATGTGATCACGGCGGAACGATTGAGCACGGCCGAGCGCGACTGGCTGCAAACGCATTTCCTCGATCAGATATTCACGGTGCTCACCCCGCAGGCCATTGATCCGGCGCACCCGTTTCCGTTCATCCCCAACAAGGGATTTTCGCTGATCCTCGAACTGCGCCGCCAGTCCGACGAGGAAGTGTTGCGCGCGTTGTTGATGTTGCCGGCGATGCTGCCGCGCTTCATCCGGTTGCCGGGGACGGGCCAAAACGGCGGAGCGGTGCGGTGGATTTCTCTGGAAAACACCATTCGCGCCTTTTTCGATCAACTTTTCCCCGGCTATGATCTGATTGGCGATGGCGCGTTCCGGGTGATCCGCGATTCCGATATCGAGGTGGAGGAAGAGGCCGAAGATCTCGTGCGTTTTTACCAGACGGCGCTGAAACGCCGCCGGCGCGGCGATGTGATTCACCTCACCATGGAAGAAAACGCCCCGTCCGGGCTGCTGATGCTGGTGAAGGGCCAATTGGGTGTTGATGATCGCGATACCATCCTGGTGTCGGGCGTGCTGGGCATCAACGATCTGGCGCTGCTGGTGGACGAAGACCGCCCCGACTTGAAATTCGAACCGCACATGCCGCGCTTTCCCGAACGCATCCGCGAACACGGCGGCGATTGCTTTGCCGCAATCCGCAGCAAGGATCTGGTGGTTCACCACCCCTATGAAAGCTTTGAAGTGGTGTTGGCCTTCCTGCGCCAGGCCGCGGCCGATCCCGATGTGATCGCCATCAAGCAGACATTGTACCGCGCCGGCAAGAATAGCCCCATCGTGCGCGCTCTGATCGATGCGGCCGAGGCCGGCAAGTCCGTCACTGCTGTCGTGGAACTCAAGGCGCGTTTCGACGAGGAACAGAATATTCGCTGGGCCAGCGAATTGGAACGCGCCGGCGTTCAGGTGGTTTATGGCTTTGTGGAATGGAAGACGCACGCCAAATTGAGCATGGTTGTCCGCCGTGAAGGCGCGGCAATCCGGACGTATGTGCATTTTGGCACCGGCAATTATCACCCGATCACTGCGCGCATCTATACCGATCTGTCGTTCTTTACCGCCGATCCGGTGCTGGCCCGCGATGCAGCCCAGGTGATGAACTACATCACCGGCTATGTGCAGCCCACCAAGTTGGAAAAGCTGGCAATGGCGCCGCTGGCGATGCGCAGCCGGCTCAACGGCCTGATCGACGAGGAAATTGCCCATGCCAAGGCTGGCCGGCCCGCCGCCATCTGGGTAAAGCTGAACAGCTTGGTGGATGCCGACATCATCGAAAAACTGTATGATGCCAGTGCCGCCGGGGTGGAGATTGATCTGATCATTCGCGGCATCTGCTGTTTGAAACCCGGCGTGGCGGGATTGTCGGAAAATATCCGTGTGCGATCGGTGATTGGGCGCTTTTTGGAACACAGCCGCATCTGCGTGTTCAGCGGCGGCCATGAATTGCCCAGTGCCAAGGCCAAGGTGTTCATCAGTTCGGCCGACTGGATGCCGCGCAACCTCGATCGCCGGGTTGAAATCATGATCCCGATCGAAAATCCCACCGTTCATGCCCAGGTGCTGAACCAGGTGATGCTGGCCAATCTGAAGGACAATCAGCAAAGCTGGGAAATGGCAGCCGACGGCCGCTACCAGCGGGTGGAGGGTGACCGCGACGAGCCGTTCAACCTGCACCGTTATTTCATGACCAACCCATCGCTTTCCGGGCGCGGCCACGTGAAGGATGCAGCGGCCGTGCCGGTGTTGATGCTGCCTGACGAGGAAGACGATCTCGACGAGTCGACAGATGCCGCCGGCATTGCCTGAGCCCCGGATAGCCGCAGCGCTAGGCCCAGCGCGCCCTGCCAGCGGCGGGCTGTGTGCCATCATCGATATCGGCAGCAACAGTATCCGTTTGGTCGTCTATCAAGGCCGCACCCGCGTGCCCGAAACCATCTTCAACGAAAAGGTGATGGCCGGTCTGGGGCGGGGGCTGGCCGCCAATGGCAAGCTGGCCGGCGGCGCGATGAAAGTGGCAGTGGCCGGGCTTCGGCGTTTTGCGACGCTCACCCGCGCCATGGGCATTGTCGATGTGCAAACCGTTGCCACCGCGGCCGTTCGCGAGGCGAGTAACGGCCAGGATTTCATCGATCTGGTCGCGGCAGAATGCGGTCTTTCGATCAAGGTTATCGACGGTGAAGCCGAATCACGCGGCGCGGCGATGGGCCTGGTGTCGGGCATTCCGCTGGCCGACGGCGTGGTTGGCGATCTGGGCGGCGGCAGCCTGGAACTGGTCCGGGTATCGGGCGGCGAGATGGGCAATCGCATCAGCCTGCCGATCGGCGCGCTGCGGCTGGATGCCGTGCGCAAGCGCGAACGGCGAGCGCTGGGGCCGTTCATTGCCAAGGCGCTGGGCACGATTGATTGGGCCGGGGAGGGCAAGGGCAAGCCGTTTTACATGGTGGGCGGATCGTGGCGGGCGCTGGCGCAGATCCACATCTGGATGACCGGCCACCCGCTGCCCATCGTCCACCAGTATGAGATGCCAGCCAGCGCTCCGGCGCAATTGTTTCGCAGCCTGGCGCACACCGAAATCGCGACATTGAAAACGGTGCCGCATATTTCAACCTCGCGGTTGCCGTCATTGCCGGGCGCAGCGATGTTGCTGGCGGCGGTGGTGAAAAAGCTCGGCTCGTCCAGCGTCATCGCTTCGGGCTTTGGTTTGCGCGAAGGGCTGCTTTATGCGCAGATGAGCGCGGACGGCGTGCTCGAAGAAGGCACCTACTAGCCCGCGCGCCTGATCTGGACCGGATCAGGCGCGGGATACCAAAAGCTCCGAAAACCCGCCGAAGATCATCCGCTTGCCGTCAAACGGCATCTCGCCGTCGGGGCCCTCTGACATCATCTTGGCCCAACCCGCATCGCGGACCGCCTTTGACGGCCAGATCACATAGCCGGCCGTGACGCTTTCGCCCTTCTCCAGCTTTACCGCCAGCGGCAG
>NZ_JBDNFM010000118.1:0-9123 GCF_041689835.1 Sandarakinorhabdus sp. | reverse complement strand
CCGCCGCCTGCGCCGCAGCCGTTATGCCGCGCTCGCCTCCACCCTGCCGCTGGCGCTGCCACTGCTGATCTGGCCGGAACCCATCCTCAGCCTCGTGTTCGGCCCGGCCTTTGCTGGCACGGCGCCGCTGCTGCAATGGCTGGTGGGTGCCAACATGCTGGGAATTGTGGCTGGGCCATCGGGCGCGATCATCACCATGTCGGGCCGCAGCCGCGAAACCGTGCCGATCATGGTTGTGGCGGCGGGGCTGATGGCGGCGCTGGCGTTTGCACTGGTACCGCGTTTCGGCATTGCCGGGCTCGCCATGGCCTATGCTGCCGGCCACGCGGTGCGGATTATCCACGGATATTGGCTCACCCGCCGCATACTGGCCGCTGCTTGACAAGCCAAGCAGCCCTGCCTCATTGCCAAGGTGTGAAAGAAAACAGCGCCCTGCCCCGCCTGCGCGGCCGCATCCGCAATCTGGTGATGGGTTGGCGCTGCGCCCTGTTGCGCGGCGTGTGGGGCATGGATATCGGCTGCGACGCCAAGATCAGCTGGTCTGCCAAGCTGGACAAGACCAACCCGCGCGGTATCCATATCGGCGATTACACCGGCATCGCCTTTGGCACCGCCGTGCTGGCTCACGATTTCCTCAAAAATCGCCATGTCCACACCCATATCGGCGCGCGCTGCCATATCGGCGCGATGTGCATCATCTATCCCGGTGTGACGATCGGCGATGGCTGTATCGTAGCGGCCGGCAGCGTGGTGACGCGGGATTTGCCCGCCGGCAGCCTGGCCACCGGCAATCCGGCGCGGGTGATCGAAAAAGACATCGTCACCGGCAAATGGGGCATCCGCATCGACAAGATCGATCCCGACCGGCTCGACAAAACCTTGATGGTGGGCTGACCCATGACACTGATCGACCAGATCCGGGACGTGTTCCTTACCGAACTGGGCATTCCGCCCGAAGATTTCAGCCCGGGCCTCGCTTATGGCGCCGTCCCGGAATGGGATTCGGCCTCGCACATGGTAATCGTCACGGCGCTGGAGGAACGTTTTGGCATCATGTTCGAATCCGAGGAATTGGTGGAGCTTTCCACCGTCGCCCGCATCGAGCAGGCGCTGCGCGAGAAGGGCATTTCAGACGGGCATGGCGCATGAGCCTGATCGTCGCGCCGGCGGGCACTGCCGATCTTCCCGATCTGGCCGCGTTGCGCGCCGCCTTCTGGGCCGATCAGTGCGCCAAGGGCCTGCGCGAACCAGCACCGGGGTGCACGCCCGATGATTTGGCCAAACTGGTGGGCCGGCCACGCACGCATCTGTTGGTGGCGCACGGTGATGAAGGAATGGCCGGCTATCTGTTCGGCGTGACGCGGCTGGTGCCGGGCGCGGTGGTGCAGAAAGTTTCCTCGGTTGAAGAAGTCATGACTTGGCCCGGCCTGCGTCAAGGCGGCGTCGCGCGCGCGCTGGTGCTGGCGGCGACGGAACGCTTTGCGGCCGACGGCGCTAACCGCGTACAACTGCGCGTGCTCACCAATAACGCCGAAGCCGCGCGTTTCTGGGACCGGCTAGGCTTTGCGCCCTATCTCACCACCATGGAAAAATTGCTGCCATGACAGTGCTGGCCGCCCGGCTTGCTGCTGCTGCGCGGGTACACGCCAGCCGCCCGGCGCTCAGCATCGGCGGCGAGACGTTAAGCTACGCCGAACTCTTCGCCGCCGCGCAGCGCTGCACCGCGCGGATGCACGGCGTGCCGGCTGGCGCGCGCGTCGGCCTGCTCGCCCATCGCAGCCTTGATGCCTATGTCGGCGTGCTGGCGCTGGTGCTGTCAGGCCGGCCGTATGTGCCGATCAACCCCAAGGCCCCGCCCGAACGCCAGAGCGCGATTGCAGCCGCTGCCGGTTGCGCCGCGTGGTTGCATGATGCCGCCACCGAGGCCGCCGCCCACGCGCTTGCGGCCGGGCATGGCGGGACGGCATTGGCGGTCGATCCCCACGCCGCAGGCCCGCGCGATTTCGCCGCCGCAGCCAGCCGCCATGCGTATGTGATGTTCACCTCCGGCACCACCGGCACCCCCAAGGGCGTTGCGGTGCGGGCGGACAATGTGACGGCCTATATCGATGCCTTCGCCGCCATTGCTCCGACCCTGCCCGATGATCGCTGCACCCAGTTTTTCGATCTGTCCTTCGATCTTTCAGTGCACGACATGTTCGTCACCTGGGCCAGCGGCGCCTGCCTTGTCGCGCCGACCGAAGCCGAGCTGATCGACCCGGTCGGCTTTGCCAATCGCGCCGGCGCCAGCGTGTGGTTTTCCGTGCCGTCTGCCCCCGCGATGGCGCAGCGTATGCGCCGACTAGGGGCGGGCGTGCTGCCGGGTTTGCGCCTTGCCCTGTTCTGCGGCGAACCGCTGCCGACCAGCCTCGCGCTCGCCGTCCACGCCGCCGCCCCAAATGCGCAGGTGTGGAATCTTTATGGCCCCACCGAAGCCACCATCGCCATCACGGCCCAGCGCCTTGATCCCGCCGCGCAGGCCATGCCCGCCACCGTGCCGCTGGGTATCGCCTATGCCGGCTGCGCTGCCGCGGTGGTGGGCGATGACGGCCAGCCGGTGCTGCCGGGCGGTTCGGGCGAATTGTGGCTGGCCGGGCCGCAAATCACCGATGGCTACATCAACAACCCGGCCGAACAGGCGGCAAAGTTTCTGAGCACCACCGTCCCAGGCTATCCGCACGATCTGTGGTATCGATCGGGCGATCTGGTGCGCAACGATCCCATCTGGGGCCTCGTCTGCCAGGGGCGGCTTGATGATCAGGTGAAAATTTCCGGCTATCGCGTTGAATTGCTGGAGGTGGAGGAAGCCCTGCGCCGCGCTGCCGGCACCAGTGAAGTCGCCGCGGTGCCGTGGCCGCTGAACGAAGGCGGCTCGGCTGAAGGCCTTGTTGGCTTCGTGTGCGCTGCCAGCGTCGATTCCCGCGCCATCACCGCCGGCTGCCGCGAGCTGCTGCCGCCCTACATGGTGCCAAAACGCGTCATCGCGGTCGATACGCTGCCCTTGAACGTCAACGGCAAGATCGACCGCAAGGCGCTGCGCCAACAGCATCTGGAGCGCGGCTGATCCTGCTGGGGCTGGTGCCGCCTGTGCCTAGGTGCGGGTGGCCTTTTCCAGTGCTTCACCGGCCTCGATCCAAGTGGCTTCGGCGCTGGCCAACGCTGCCAGCACCCGGCCGCGTTCCTGCATCAGGGCCGGCACATTGGCGCTGGGCAGCGCCAGCCGCGCATCAAGCCCGTCGCGCTCGGTCGTCAGCTTGGCCAATTTGGCTTCGGCGGCGTGCAGCGCCTTCTTCAGCGTTTGCGCCGCTTCGCGGGCGGCGGCGGCCTTGCGGCGGGCTTCCTTGGGGTCTTCGCGCGGAGCAGCAGGCGCCGACGACACAGCAGCAATGCTATCGCGGCCACCGCTCAACACCAGCGCTTCGTAATCGTCGATGCTGCCATCGAACGGGATGGCGCGCCCGGCATCGACCAGCACCAGCCGATCGGCGCTGGCCTCGATCACGTGGCGATCGTGGCTCACCACAACAACCGCACCTTCGTACCCGGCCAACGCCTGCACCAGCGCCTCGCGGCTGTCGGTATCGAGGTGGTTGGTCGGCGCATCAAGCACGATCAGGTGCGGCGCGTCGCGCGTCACCAGCGCCAGCGCCAGCCGCGCCTTTTCGCCGCCGCTCATGGTGCCGATGCGCTGTTCGGCGGTGGCGCCGGTAAAGCCGAAGCGGCCCAATTGGCCCCGCACGGCGCCAGGGCTGGCGCCCTTCATCGCACGTGACATCATCAGCACCGGCGTGGCATCGCCGTCCAGTTCTTCTACCTGATACTGGGTGAAATAGCCGACCTTGAGCTTGCCCGAAGCGGCGCGGGTGCCCGACATCGCCGGAAGCTGGCCGATCAGCAGCCGCGCCAATGTGGTCTTGCCGTTGCCGTTGCGGCCCACCAGCGCCAGCCGGTCATCGGGATCGAGCCTGATGTCGAGATGGCTGAGCACTGGCGTTCCATCATAGCCGACCATCGTTTCATCCAGCTGCACCAGCGGCGGGCGCAAGGGTTCCGGGCTGGGGAAATCGAATCTCATCGTCGGATCATTGGCGGCTTCGGCCACCGGCTGCATCTTTGCCAGCGCCTTTTGGCGGCTCTGGGCTTGTTTGGCGGTGGAAGCGCGGGCGCTGTTGCGGGCGATATAATCCTGCAGCTTGGCGCGCTGGGTGGCCTGCGCCGTGCGCGCGGCTTCCAACTGGGCCATGCGTTCAGCGCGCTGGCGTTCGAAACTGTCGTAATTGCCGGTGTACAGCTGCGCCTTGCCGGCTTCGAGATGCAGGATCATGCCGGCAACCCGGTTGAGCAAATCGCGCTCATGGCTGATCAGCACGATCAGGCCGGGATAGGATTTGAGGAAATTTTCCAGCCACAACGCCGATTCCAGATCAAGGTGGTTGGACGGTTCATCAAGCAGCAGCACATCGGGCCGGGTGAACAGCAGCGCCGCCAACGCCACCCGCATGCGCCAGCCGCCCGAAAAACTGTCGAGCGGGCGTGACTGCATTTCCTCGTCAAAGCCAAGGCCCACCAAAATGCGCGCGGCGCGGGCCGGCGCGGTGTAGGCATCAATGGCAATCAGCCGATCGTGCAGATCGCCCAGGCGTTCGAGCGGGGCGCCGGCTTCTTCTTCGGCCATCAGCGCGGCGCGTTCCAGACCGGCAGCCAGCACGGTTTCAAACGGCGTGCCTTCGCCCATCGCGGCTTCCTGCTTGAGCCAGCCCATCCGCGAACCGCGCGGGTGTTCGATGCTACCGCCATCGGGATCGATGGTGCCGGCCATCGCCTTCATCAGCGTCGATTTGCCGGCGCCGTTGCGGCCGATCAGCCCGACACAGCCGCGCGGCGGCAAGGTGGCGGTGGCGCCATCGATAACAGCACGCCCGCCAAGGCGGACGACGAGATTTTGCAGAGACATCATGATGGCTGCGGCCCTAGCAGGAGACGGGCGGGCCGGCTAGGCTGTTGCCATGATCAATCGCCGTATCATGCTCGCCCTGCCGCTGTTGCTCGCTGTACGGGCCCCCGCCCAGCGGGCCGAAGCTCAGCCAGTTGATCCGCTGGCGGCGGCGCTGGTTATCTGCTGGCAGGCGCGCGGTGTGCGCTTCACCCCCCAGCAGGTGGCGGCGCGCATCGGCAGCCGCACCGGCCGCGCCGCGCTACTTGCGGTGGCCGGCGCATGGACGGATGCCAACGAAGACGATCAGGAAACCGTGGTGGAAATCGTGTGGGAAGCCGGCCAGCCGGTCTCCCCCGCCGCACCGCTGATGCACCGCGATCTGGCGCAGGGCCTGCCGCTGTTGCTGATTACCGGCGATGGCCGCACGCTGCTGCTGCACGGGCTGGGCACTGCCGCAGACGCCAGCGAGCCATTGACGGGTCAGCGCTTGCGCGTGCCGATGAGCGACATTGCCCTGATCGGCCGCCCGGTCATCGCCGGCGCGTGAATGCCTTCACAGCCGCAGGCCAAGCCGTGCTGCCGCCCATGTCATGAGGAAATACAGGCAGATGGTCAGCACGCAGCCGGCAATGAGAGCAGTGCGAAACGGCCAGCCCCGGCCCAACAGCGCCGGGATAACCAGAAACATCGGCAAGGACGGCAGCACGAACCAGAAGGTGGCGCGGGCATGATCGGCCAGCAACACTGGGTCGCGCGTGTCTTGCCACAGCCAGATCATGCCGAGCACCGATATCAGCGGCAGCGAGGCGATGAGCGCGCCGAACCCCGGATAGCGGCGGGCGACCGCGGCAATCGCGGCCACGATCAACCCTGACAACGCCGCCTTGATGATGAAGTGCAGCACCGAACGCGCGACCGGGCCGGATCAGGGCCGCTGCTGCGGCGACGGGAACGGCGGGTTGCTGATGAAGTTGCCGGCATCGCCTGGATAGGCAATCGGGCTTTCGCTACCATCGGCGGCGATGGCCGAAACACCGAACAGCCAATCGTCGATCGACGCATGTTCCAGCACCAGCGACATTGTGGCTGCCGGGGCGGTGCGGCTGTATTGCCATTGCGGTGCCGTGGTGTCGCGCCACCAGATCTTGTAACCGGCAGCGTCCTTCACCGGTGTCCAGCTTACCTTGGTATTGGAACCGGAATCGCGATCAATGGTGACAGCCGGCGGCATCGGCGCACGGGCCAGTGCGGCCAATGCAAAGACGTTGAGCCTGGTCACCTTGCCGAGATACTGGAAATCGACGCCATCGATGACATCGCCATAGCGGCGGCCGTTTTCTACGCGAATATTCTGGTGCTGGCGGTCGTAATGTTCGGCGGCTTCGGTGATACGCACCGCAGGATAGCCAGCTTCGAGCAGGCGGGTCTGATCGCCACCGCGGCCGAAACGATCGGTTCGATAGACCATCTTCACATCCAGACCGCCCACGTTGTGATCGGCCAGGCTGTCGATGAAGCGCGCCAGATTGCGGCTGGGCGAATCGTTCTCCCCGCCATTATAGCGGCGGCGGTTGGCTTGGGCGGCGCTTTCGACTGCCTTGGTGCCTTCGGAAAACACCCGAACGTGGCCGCTATCCTTCATGCCGCCCATGCCGGTGCTGTTGCCGATGATATCGTTGTTCAGGTCGGCTTCGACCATCCAGCCTTTGGCGCGGGCATAATCGGCCAGCACCTTGCCGCCGTTCAGCCCCTGCTCCTCACCCGACAGCACGGCATAGACGATGGTGGCGGGAAATTTGAATTTCGACAGCACGCGCGCGGCCTCGATCACGGCGGCGGTGCCGCTGGCGTCGTCGTTGGCACCGGGCGCATCGCCCTTGGCATCGAGCGGATCGCTGTTCCGGCTGTCGATGTGGGCGGACATGATGATGAAGCGATCAGGATCGCTGGTGCCGGGCTGGATCGCCAGCACGTCAACGATTTCGGTTGCGTTGGGCAGCCGATCACCGGTGAACATCTGCGACGGTTTTTCGATGGTCAGGCAATTGCCGCAGGCGGCGCTGAAGCTTTGCAAGCGCGATTCCGTCCAGCGCCGGGCGGCGCCGATGCCGCGCGTCGGGCTGGCGGTGTCGCTGGCCGAGTGACGGGTGCCAAAACCGACCAGCGCGGTAATGCTGGCCTTCAGCTCGGCCTCGCTCACACCGGCTGCCAGCGCCGGCAGCGCCGGTTCGGCGGCTGCCAGCGTAGGGGCCAACGATGGGACCAGCAGCAGCGTTCCGAACATCACAAATTTGCTGGGGGTCATGGCGTGGTCCTTGTGGATTTGTCAGGCTTGCGATGCCGGCCTGCACCCATTTTGGCAAGCCCTCGGCGGCCGACCACTTGCTCTCCAGAACGCAAAAGGCCGGCCCCCGCAGGGACCGGCCTTCTGACATCAGAAGCAGTTGGTTCAGGCCGAAACGCTGATCGCTCCGCGCCGGCGTCGGGCAGCAAAGCCGACCATGCCGAAACCCGTGAGCAGCAATGCCCAGCTCGCCGGTTCCGGTACCGCGCCGCCATCCGGATCAAAGCCATCGGAGCCCAAGAAAGCCAGATGCGACAGGCCGTGCGGGACGCCCTTTTTGTTGGTAATGTTGAATGTGTTCCAGGTGCCGCTGTTGGCCGGGGTTGCCAGCTTGTAGAGCACGAATTCGTTTGACGCCTTCACCACCAGGAATTCGACGAAGAAGCTGGTTGCCCACGTGCCCGACGTCAGGCCGTTACCAACAAACGAACCGTTGGTTTGGCCAAGAAAATTCAGCGTAATGTCCGGAGCGGCGCTGGGGTTGGTGTTGTTGAACACGTTATAGGCCGCGGCGGTCTCGACAGCGTGGGCCTGATTGCCCACGTTGCCGTCGAACTTGCAGCCATTGGCATGCGCCACGTTGATGCATTGGGCCGCGCTGACCACGGTGATGGCGCTGGTTGCCATCGCGGGCACGGCACCAAAAGCGACGGCGACTGCGGCAGCAGTCAAAAGTTTGGATATCTTCATTGTATTGCCCCTCTCAAATGTGGTGGCAGCATCGCCCCCGATTCCTGTGAACATTATTACCAAAAACTTAACGGCGCACAACCTCTGTTATAGTTCTATTTATTTTAATTGATTTTTATTAATTTAAATATCGCCCGGCGACCACGGCGGGAGAGTTGCGGGGGGGGGCAGGCCCAGCCCTCGCGCCGGCAATGCCGACACCCGGGCCTGCCCCCCGCAATTTCCAATCAGGCTGCCACGCGGACCTGACGGCGGCGGGCAAAGCCGACGAGGCCAAAACCCAGCACCAACATCAGCCAAGTGGCCGGTTCCGGAACGGCGCTGCCCGTGAAATCGCCCGAGCCGCGCGCGGTGAAGTTGTTGAAGCGGCCATTGGTCTGAGTGCCGAGGCCGCCCGCGCCGCCGAAGGCAAAGCGCGGCGTGACGTTGGACAGCGAGATCGAAAAATCGGTCAGCGTCGTCGGCGGGAAGCTCAGAAAATCGCTGGTCACAGCCGTGAAGCTGTCACCGGGGATCGAGACCTGTGCGCTGCCGGTGGTGGCACCCACCGTGCCCGACAATTCACCACCGGCGAACGTAAGCGTCAGGACGTTGCTGCCGGTCGTGTATACAGTCGAACCTAATGTGAACGGGACTGAAGAAGTGAATGACAGCGTGCCGCCGGTGAATGCCTGCGACCACTGGTTGCCAGAAGTATTGACTGCGAAGCTGGTCCCGGTGCCGGTGAACGACCATTTCGCCGCCACACCCGCAACGAAGTTGCCGCTGAAATCTTCCAGCGTGACCGACACATTCTTCGGCGTTACAGTCTTCAAGCTCCAGCCCGGAGCGCCACTGTTGTTGTAAGTCAGATTGTTGCCGCCTCCGGCTCCGGTGAAGCTGACGACGGTCAATGTCGTGGCCTGCGCCGCCATTGGCATGAGCACTAGTGCAGCAGCAGTGATCGCAGATTTCAGAAACTTACTCATCGCAGTAACTCTCCTTATAGGTTTACACAGTTCGAGCGCCTGGCTGACGCTCTTACACGAAATATCAATGCAATGTTCATGCCAATTTAATGAATTAAAAATGTTCCCTTTGATTCCAAAAACTTAACCACTTATTTATAATTTAT
>NZ_JBDNFM010000117.1:0-13919 GCF_041689835.1 Sandarakinorhabdus sp. | reverse complement strand
GCTGCTGGAGAGGCTGAAACTCCGGTCGGGCTACGCCCTCCCTGCGTTCCAGCCTCTCCAGCAGCGCCATCCCCATCACCGCGCCAAAACCATTCGAACCGTGGCATTCCGACACCATCAGGGGGTCGAAATTGGACGCGATAAGGGGGTCGCGTTTGGATGCGATTTGACAAGCTATCCTGCGAATTGGATTTCAGTCGGTCTCGGGGGCCGGCTTGTTGTCGGGGGCTGGTATGCTTGCAAAGAATTTCACGCGGTCTTCTGCGGCCGCAGGCATCAGCAGCGCGTCAGCCAGCTTCGATGTTGCCGAGCGCACCACCGATGTGTCAATTCTGACAGCAAGCGGATTCGACCCTGGCGCAGTGATTATCTGGGCCATTGTCGGCGGCGCTGATTCGGCGCTTTTCGAAGTCAACCCGGCAACCGGGTTGCTGCGCTTTCGGACGGCGCAGAGTTTTGTTGCCCCCGCAGATGTCGGCGCCAACAATGTTTATGACGTGGTCGTTCGCGCTACGGACGGCACGTCGGTCAATGACCAGACGGTCGCAATCACAGTCCTCGACGGCCCCGATGTGTTCACCGGCACGGCAGGCAACGACGTGCTCTAGGCTCAGGATTCGTTGATCACGGCCAGGAGATGACGGTGGCGGCGAGCGCGATGGCGGAGAAGAAGACGGTCGGGCATCGATCGTAACGGGTGGCGACACGCCGCCAGTCCTTCAGGCGGCCGAACATGATCTCGATGCAGCTGCGGCGCTTATCGTATTTGATGGGGATAGCCCGGGATTTTCGTCGCGGAATGCAGGGCGTTATGCCCTTTGCCAGTCTGCATCGTAGCCGCGGTCGGCGGGCATCCACTGTGCCTTGGGCAGATCATCCAGTAGCGCTGCAGCGCCGGTGTAATCGCTGACCTGGCCAGCGGTCATGAAAAAGCTGAGCGGGCGACCGTCGGCATCGGTGACAGCGTGGAGTGTGGAGCGTGGAGCTTGGTGTTCATGCCGCCTTTGGTGCGGCCGATGAGCCGCCCAAGACCCCCCTTTTAACCCGCAGGCTCGATGCCGTCCGGTGCGCTTTGAGGGATGCCGCGTCGATCATGATCGTCTTGGGCGCGGCGCTCGCGGCGGCCAGTCCTTCCATCATGCAGAGGAAAACGCCTCTTTCCCCCCACCGCTTCCATCGGTTGTAGAGCGTCTTGTGTGGACCATACTCCCGAGGTGCATCGCACCAGCGCAGCCCGTTGCGGTTCACGAAAACGATGCTGCTCAACACCCGCCGATCATCAACCCGTGGCTTGCCGTGGCTCTTGGGGAAGTACAGCTCAAGCCGCGCCATCTGCTCATCGGTTAACCAGTACAGGTCGCTCATCCGCAGTCTCCTTGCGGAGCCTGAATCAGATCGAGACGCACAGATCAATGGGTCCTGACCCTAGCCAGCGCGGCCAGGCGCTGCTTGCGCTCGGCAAGCGGCAGTTGGGTAAGGTCTTCGCCTTTCAACATCAGCAGATCGAACGCGAAATAGTCGATGCGGCCGGGAGCATCCTACAGCGCGGCCTGCAACGTTTCAAAGCTCGTGCGACCCCGCAGCAAACGCATCCGCCGCCATGGCAGCAGCCAGTTCTCACGCTTCTCCCCAGCGCGCGGCTTGAGGCGGACCATGATCCACTCGCCGCGCGTCGCCAGTTGGCCGAGGCCGACCTTGCGGCGGCGGCGCAGCGCCGCGCGCGGCACGATGAAGGCCTCTTCAGCCAGATCGTCCGCCGGAACGACATAATAGGGCTTTTCATAATAGATCGGATCGATGGCGTTGCTGTCGACGAACTGCGTCAGCTCAAGCGTCTTCTTGCTCTCCAGCTTGATGCGCTTGCCCGAAGGCTGATGGATCTGATTGAAGGCGATCGACGCGCCGCTGCTGATGGCGGAGAAGATTTCCACCGGAATCGAGACCAGGGTCAGACGAAGCTGGCCTTTCCGATATGGGCGGGCGGCCATTCACATTCTCCGGCAAAATCACTCATTCAACGTGCGGTGTTCGGCATTGTTCCGTCGGGCTTCCGTCGGGTTACCGTCTGGGTTTTGGCGGGGTTCCATCCATTCGGTGCGGCGCTCACGCCAGGAACCTTTCGGGAAGTCGCTGGTTCATCGTCTGCAATTTGGAGATACCATGCCCGCCCCTCACGCTCTCGCCGAGCAATTCCAGAGCTTTGTCCGCGATCCTGCGTTCCCGTGTGTCGGCGCCAAGGCGGCGCTGGCGCGTGACAACATGCGGATCATTGTCTGCCGTGATCTTGGATCGGCGTGGGATGATCTGCGCATCCTACCGGAAATCACTCAGCTGGCTGAAGATTATCGCGCCGATCGCGAGATGTTCCAAACCCTTGTGGTGATCTTTGAACAGCCCGAGGTGATTGGCGAAGCCGAGTTTGAAGAGCGGCTGTGGGAACGCATTCAATCGCTGGCGGACAAGGACGCGCTGTTGCTGGAAAATGCGCACGATGCCCGGGTGAATGACGATCCAGATGACCCGCATTTTTCGCTCAGTTTCGGCGGCGAAGCTTTTTTCGTGGTCGGGCTGCATCCAGGTGCGAGCCGTCCGGCGCGGCGGTTCGAGCGGCCGGCGCTGGTATTCAATCTGCACGATCAGTTCGAGCAGCTGCGCGCGCAAGACCGCTATGAAAAGTTGCGATCCTCGATTCTCGACCGTGATTTGCGGCTTGCGGGAACGCCTAATCCGATGCTGGCGCGCCACGGCCAGGTATCGGAGGCGCGGCAATATAGTGGGAGATCGGTGGATGCCGACTGGGAATGCCCCTATGCCGGTCGCGGCGCCGGGGCGCAGCCGCCAAGCGATGCGGCCGCGCAGGAGGCGCAAGATGAGGCATGAAATCTCCCCACGGTCGGGCGCGGCATTTGCGCTTGATCGGGGCCAGCGACTGACGGTCATCGATCCATGCGGCGAGCAGGTGTCCGATCTTCTGGCCTTTGCCCGAGCCGACAGCGACGAGGTGATTTCTTCGGGGCGGACACTGGATTATCTGAGCCGGATTTATCTGACTGCGCCTGACCCGATTTATTCCAATAGGTCCAACATCATGCTGCGCATCATCCAAGACACGGTGGGCCGGCATGATTTTCTGCTGACGCCGTGTTCGAAAGACACGTTCCGGATCATCTATGGCGACAGCCAGCCCCACCGCGGCTGTTTTGGCAATTTGGCAGCCGCGCTGGAACCGTTCGGCATCGCGCCCGATCGCATTCCGGTGGCGTTCAATCTGTTTATGAATGTCGCGGTTGACGGCGTGAGCGGGGAGCTCAAGGTGTTGCCGCCGTTGAGCAAGGCCGGGGACAGGATCGTGCTGGAGGCGGAAATGGATCTGATTATCGGGCTGACGGCCTGTTCCGCGCTGCAATCGAACAACGGCAGCTTCAAACCGATACACTACAGCATTGACGATGGACCCGTGCCGCTGGCCGCATTCAATGGCAGCGGATGAGCTTTGTTCGCCGGCCGCGCTGCAACGTATAGGTTTCGGCCGCTGCGCCTTGCCGCTTTACGGAAAGTTGCAGGATATCGCCGTCAACCTTGCCAGTGAAGCGCGCCGGCGTGGTGAGTGTGGGCGCGTCGGCCGTGGCCCGGCCACTGGTGAAGTCTTCATGCCGGCCAGCGACATTGAACACGCCTGCGGCATCGGGGTGCACCGCTGCATCAATGGTTGCCGCCGCACAGGAAAATTCGATCCGGCCGCCCGCCGGGCCAAGCGACATTCTCACTTGGGGGCCGCCCCATTCGCCCGCCAGCGCGGGATGGGCGGCGGCGTGTGTGTTTGCGGCACCAACCATCAACATGCCTCCGATAACGACTGCAATCCCGGTTCTTGCGTGCACTTTGACACTCGACATGCGTTGTTCCTTTGCACCGCGGCGAACGTTACCATGATCGCCAACGCCAGCCTATTGCCGGAGCAGGTGCATTTGGGAAATTTGATATTGGCGTTCCGTCGCAGCACCAGCTGCCGCGCTGGCTTGTTTGCGATGCGCAGCGTCAACCGAAGTGTCTGGCCATTGACCCGTCCGTCAAACACGGTGGGTTGATCACGCCGACCAAGATCGGACAGCCGTTTGACGTCCGAGCTGTAGGGGTTGAAATACCCCGTCGCCCGAAAACTGCCGTCGGGGTTGAGCGCGGTGCGCCCTTCGATTTTCCCCCATGCGCATCGGCCCTGGACGATGGTGCCTGTTGGGGCCGAACGTACCGCGAACCCGTCCCCGGCCCAGTTGCCGGCCAAGGCCAGAATCGGCGCTGCCGGCGCGGGTGGCCGAACGGGCGAAACAGCGGGTGCGGATGCCAGCGTCAGGGCGGCCGCAGTGGTGAAGATATTGAGCATGGCTCGGTCCCTGCCTGCGAGGTTAGCTGCGCCGCAAGCCGAAACGGGGCACGGCCGTGACGCCGCGCCCCGTTGTCAGGTGGCTGCGCCGCGTCAGGCGGCGACTGTTACGCGCCGTTGGCGCCGTGCTGCCGCGCCCACAAGGCTAAACCCGGCGATCAACAGCGCCCAGCTCGATGGTTCGGGGACGGCGCCGGCGTTGATTTCGGCGATATAGGTGCCCCAGCGCGAACCACCGGTGCCGCCCGGATGGCCGAACGCCTCCAGATTATATTCGCGCGCGAACGTGCCCGTCACCCAAAAGCTGTGGACCGACATCGGGTCGAGCGTGACGCTGGAATAATCTGCCCAACGCTGACGCCCGGCGGCGGGCCGCCCGTAAAGGGCGCCATTGTGATAATCGTCGGTGTCGCTGACACGCAGCACGATCTCGCTGCCTTGTTCAACCAGTTGGCCGAGTGCGTTGGTTTTGAAAATCCGCGCCGCCAGCGTGAACCGACCGTCCGTGGGGTTCAGCCCCGAACGGTTGTAGCTGATCACCACCTGGCCAAACCGGTTCACCGCCATCGAGCCTTGATAGAAATCATGCGTGGCATCGCCCAGGCTGCCTTCATCAAGGACGGCGTTGGTGGCGGTATCGAGCACCGTGTAGCGCACCACGGTACGGTCCGTGCCGTTTTCGGTGACGGTGTGGACGCTGTAGATCTTGCCGGCGTGTTCGAAGGCGCTGCTGCTGATCTGATCACCGAAGGAATCGATGATACGGCGGTTGGCGGCGATGCCATTGGGCAGGGCCGGGTTGCCGAGAATTGCATCGGTGGCAGGCTGACGCGCCGGGTTGTTGCTCAGATAGTCGGTACCGATCGTCGTGCTGAATGTGGCCGTGCGAACCGCGCCGGCGGTGCCGGCATTCAGCACATCATAGCGGGTCAGGCCGTAATCGTTGATTGACGCCGCGATGATATGGCCAACGCCGTCGGTGCTTTCGCGGCTGTTGACGCCCTGGATGGCAAAGCCCCGTGTGTAATCATCGCCGGGCCCTCCGGTAAAGGCAGTCTTGAACTGAACGTTGCCGGCAACCGTTGGACCACCCGCAGCCATGATGCTGGAAATCGGGATCACGTTGAGCGTGGTGCCGCGAAAATTGGTCGCGCCGCCGACGCTTGCCGCACCGAAATCATTAGTGCCGATGTAAACGGCATTGTTGTCGATCGCCAGGGTCGGATAGTCGGCGAGCGTGCGCGCACCGGCAGCCAGCGGGGCAAAGCCTTCGAAACTGGTGGATTTCCAGCCACCCAGTGCATTCGACGTGTTCGACACGGCGACGAGCAGATCCTTGGTGTTGGCACCGAACGAAATCGCGATGAAGCGCTTGGAGGTGGCGTCGAACAGCACACGCTGGTCGCCATTGGGCACACCCTGCAGCCCGGCCGCCTGCCAGAATGCCGTGTCAGACGTGAATGCTGTCCGCAGGCCACTGGCCTTGTCGTAAACCGCGAAGCCGCCGTTGGTGAATTGCACATATTGAGTGCGGCCAGCAGCGCCGATAGTATCTGGCGGAATGAAGTTGCGGGCGACCGATGCGACGTCGTACTGGCTGATGCCTTCAAAACCCTTCGACAGCGAGCCGAGGTTGAAGACCGGGGCCGAAATGCCGCCATTATCCACGCCGAACGTCTGACCCGCATCAGTGTTTATCGCCGGCGGTAGTTTGGTTGTTGCATATTTGATGAGCTGCGCGTTTGCCGTCGTCGAAGCGAGGCCAGCCGCGGCAAGCACAGCAATGATTACGCCGCGTGAAACTGTGGTGTGCATTTTATATTCCCCCATCCGACTCGATATGCCACGAGCCGTAATAACCAAATGAAACCTTGGTTGTTCTGCTTATGCAATGGAAAAGCAGAATTCTCAATAAAATGTAATTATATATTAACTAATGGTTCATGTTTTAAATGGCGGGGCAAGGTCGTGCCGCACCGTGCAAAGCTGCCCTTGGGCATCCCAAGCAAATGCTTGCCGCATGTCTGCCACGTTTGGCGGCATCCCGGCTTGCCCTGCGCCCGCCAGGTGTTACGACAGCGTGAGGCGGTCAACACAGGATGGTATCGGCAGGTGCAAGGCAGATACAAGGCATTGGCGTGATGCGCGCGACCCCGCCGCCGTCGGCCAGCCCGCGTGCTGCGGCCCTTGAGCTTTGATGCCATTGCCGGATCTGTCCACCGAACTGGTGCAGGCATTGCTGCCAATGATCGCTGTGGGCTTTCTGGCGCAGTTGGTGGACGGCTCGCTGGGCATGGCGTTTGGCCTGATCTCCAATCTGATACTGGTTGGCATTTTTGGGCTGCCGCCAGCGCGGGCTTCGGCCAATGTGCATCTTGTGGAATGTTTCACCACAGCGGCTTCGGCCATCAGCCACATCATCTATCGCAATGTCGATTGGGGCTTGCTGGCGCGGCTGGCCATTCCCGGCATGATCGGCGGTGCCGCCGGGGCCTATCTGCTGTCCAACATCGACGCCAGCGTCGCGCGGCCTTTCGTGATGGCCTATCTGGCCGGCATCGGCATCTATCTGCTGTGGCGGGCGTGGCGGCTGGATCATGGCCCGCCCGCGCGGCCGCCGCGCCTGGTTACGCCGCTCGGACTGGTTGGCGGTTTTCTGGATGCCGCCGGCGGAGGCGGCTGGGGGCCGATCGTCACTTCAAATCTGTTGATCCAGGGCGCGCCGCCGCGCACCACCATCGGCACGGTGAACAGTGCCGAATTTCTGGTCACATTGGCGGTGTCAGCCAGCTTCATCTCGCAGTTGGGGTTGGCCGCTTTTTCGACGGCGGCGATCGGCCTGATCATCGGTGGCCTGCTGGCGGCGCCGTTCGGGGCGATCATCGCCAGCCGAGTGCCGGCGGCGCGCCTGCTGGTGATGGTGGGCGGCCTGTTGCTGGCCAGCAGCCTGTACAGTTTTTGGCGGGCGCTGGGCTGAGCCGCACTGAGTTTGGCACTATACGGGGAATCCGGGGCTGGCGCGGCGTTGATGCGGCCGCTGTAGTGGGGGCGCTCAAACCGACGGGAGCGAATATGAACCTGCACCATAATGCCCTGATCCTGGTTGCCGATGGCCAGAAATATCTGCTGCTGCGCAACACCGGAGACTTCCGCAAACTCGTCCTGAAGGTGGAGGCCAGCTGCGAGCGCAGCGGCGTGCCCACCCGTGATATGGGAACTGACCAGCCGGGCCGGGTATTTTCGAATGCCAGCGGCACGCCCAGTGCCGTTGAGCAAACCGATTGGCACCAACAGGCCGAGGATCGTTTTGCTGCTGAAGCCGCTGCGTTGCTTTGTGGCCGTGCGCAAAGCGATGGCGGAGCGGACATCGTGGTGGTGGCGCCGCCGCGAACTCTGGCCGAATTGCGCCGGCATTACAGCCGCGCGGTGAGCGCCCGTATCGTTGCCGAGATCGACAAGGATTTGACGGGCCATCCGGTCGACGAGATCACTGCGATCCTCACCCGCTGAGTTGACGCCAAAGCTGATTGCCTCCCGCTGTGCCGGTGCTACGACGGCGGCAACAGGGGAGAATGATCATGCGTGCATCTTGGCTTGTGGCTGTCAGCGCAGCGGCGATGATTGCCGGGCAATCATCGGCGGCCGAGGCCGCAAAGCCCACAGCGCCGGCCGGGGTAGAAGCCTATTTCACCGGCCTGAAATGGCGCAACATCGGCCCGGCGCGCGGAGGCCGCTCGATTTCGGCGGCGGGCAGCGTCAAACGCCCCAACGATTATTGGTTTGCAGCAGCCGGCGGCGGCCTGTGGAAAACTACCGACGGCGCCGCCAGTTGGCAGCCGATGACCGACGGCAAGACCGACACGGCGGCCTTTGGCAGCGTGGCGGTGTGCGAGGCCAATCCGGATGTGGTTTATGCCGCCACCGGAGAAGCACAGCTGCGCGGCAATGTGCTGCCCGGCAACGGCGTGTGGAAAACCAGCGACGGCGGCAAGACCTGGGCCAAGATCGGCTTGGCCGCCGTGCACAATTTCAGCCGTGTGCGCATCCACCCCAAAAATTGCGATACGGTTTTCGTTGGCGGCTTTGGCCACTATGGCGCCGACAACGATGATCGCGGCGTGTTCCGCAGCAAGGATGGCGGCAAGAACTGGAGCAAGGTGCTGTACCGCGACGCCAAAACCGGTGCGGTGGACATCAGCATCGACCCAGCCAACCCCGATGTGATCTATGCCGCGCTGTGGGAAGCCTGGCGCAAGCCGTGGGGCATGTCGAGCGGCGGGCCGGGCAGCGGCCTGTTCAAAAGCGCGGACGGCGGCAACACTTGGGCCGAGATCACCCGCGCGCCGGGGCTGCCCAAGGATGGACTGATAGGCAAGATCGGCGTGAGCGTGTCGCCGGCCGATCCCAATCGCGTTTATGCCATCATCGAACACGAAGCGGCCGGCGGCGTGTATGCCAGCAGCGATGCCGGCAAGACGTGGGAAAAGCGGGGCGACAGCCGCGACCTGCGCCAGCGCGCGTTTTACTACACCCGCATCGTTGCCGACCCGAAGGACAAGGAGCGCGTGTATGTGCTCAACGTCAATTTCCACCGTTCCGATGATGGCGGCAAAACCTTCACCAAGAAGATCAAGGTACCGCACGGCGACAATCACGATCTGTGGATCGCGGCGGATGATAACAACCGAATGGTGCAGGCCAATGATGGCGGCGCCAACGTGTCGGTGAATGGCGGCACCAGCTGGACGAAGCAGAATTTCCCGACCGCGCAAATCTATCGGTTGGGCCTGACCGCGCACAAGCCATACTATGCTTGTGGCGGCCAGCAGGATAACAGCACCATTTGCGTGCCATCACGCGGCTGGGGCCATGAAAATGTGCTGGGCGGCCTGTATGGCACTGCCGCGGGCGGCGGTGAAAGCGGCTATGTCGCGCCCGACCCGCGCAATCCCGATATCTACTATTCTGGCAGCTACGGCGGTCTGCTCACTCGTTATGACCACCGCACCGGGCAAAGCCGCACCATCACCTTGCGTCCCGATAATCCGATGGGCTATAGCGCCGGCGACATCGCCGAACGCTTCCAGTGGACCTTTCCGATCGTGTTCGATCGCCATGCGCCCGGCACGCTGTATGTCACCTCGCAGCACGTTTGGCGCAGCCGCAACGAAGGCCAGAGCTGGGAGAAGATCAGCCCGGATCTGACCTTGCATGATCCGGCCACGCTTGGGCCTTCGGGCGGGCCGATTACCCGCGATCAAACCGGGGTGGAAACTTATGCCACCATCTTTGCGCTGGCGCCGTCACGGCTGGAAAGCGGTGTGATCTGGGCCGGATCTGATGATGGGCTGGTGCACATCACCCGCGATAGCGGGGCGACGTGGGCCAACATCACGCCGCCCGGCCTGCCGAAATTCACCAAGATCACCACGGTGGAAGACAGCCCCCACAGCCCCGGCACCGCATATGTGGTCGGCCACCGGTTCTTGATGGATGATTTCACGCCGATCGCGTGGAAAACCAGCGATTACGGCAAGAGCTGGACTCAAATCGCCGCCGGGCTGCCGGCTGACGAGATGGTGCGGTCTATCCGTGAAGACATCAAGCGCCCGGGTCTGCTGTATGTGGGCAGTGAACGCGGCGTGTGGGCCAGCTTTGATGGCGGCAGCGCCTGGCACAAATTGCAGGCCAATCTGCCGGCGGTGCAGGTGGCCGATCTGGCGGTGACCGATCATGATCTGGTGATTGCCACCCATGGCCGCAGTTTCTGGGTGATGGACAATATCGATGTGCTGCGCCAGATCAGCCCCGGCACCGCACATGCTACCCGGCTGTTTACACCGGCTGGCGCAGTGCGCGGGGTCGATGCCGGGGTAGCAATCGATTATTATCTTGGCGCCGTCCCCAAATCCTTGGCCATCGAGATTTTGGGCAGCGATGGCGCGGTGATCCAGCGTTTCGCCGGAAAAGCCGAAGAGCCGAAGAAGGACGAAGCGCCTGCTGGCGGGGAGGACGAGGACGACGGTGATGCCCCAAAGGGGCCGCCCACCGCCGCGTTGAAGGCGGGCATGAACCGCTTCACCTGGGGCATGCGTCACCCCGGCTTTACCGCCTTTGACGACATGATCCTGTGGACCAGCCGCAATCGCGGTGTGCTGGCGTTGCCCGGCGCGTACAAGGTGCGGCTGATTGTTGATGGCAAGGTTCAGGAACAGGGCTTTGCCATCACCCGCGATCCGCGTGTGATTGGCGTGACCGAGGCTGATCTGAAGGCGCGGTTCGATCTGGCCCAGGCAGTGAACGCGCGGGTGAGCGAGGCCAATCAAGCCGTTCTGCTGGTGCGCAGCCTGCGCAGCCAAGCGCAGGACCGCGCCAAGGCCGGCACGGCGATAGCGGCGGCGGTAACGGCCCTGATGGACCGGCTGGCGGTGGTGGAGGCCGAAATCTATCAGGTGAAAAACCAGAGCCGGCAGGACCCGCTCAATTACCCGATAAAGCTCAACGACAAGTTGGCCGGGCTGATCGGCGTGATCGACAGCGCCGATGCGCCGCCCACCGATGGCGCGCTGGCGGTGTTTGCCGAGCTGTCGGGCCAGTTGGGGCGGCAGTTGCAGGCACTGGAAGCGGTGCTGGCCGGTCTGCCGGCGGCCAACGCTGCTCTGAAGGCAGCGGGCCTCAAGCCGCTCAGCCGCGCTCCGCAACCGGCTGTCCCGCCCGCCAATCAGCGTTGACGCGCTTGCCCTCGAGCTTGCGCGGCGCCTGCAATTTGTCGCCAATGGCCGGCCGGCTGCGCCGATCCTGTCTGCGCAGCTGCGGCTAAAGACCATGGCATCAATACAGGCCGCCGAGCTAAGGCGGCCGCACATACCGACAACAGACAAGCGACGAAAATTGATAAACTGTGAATTTACGCTATGCCTGTAGTCATTTCCATGACGTTGTGACATTGAGACAGTAGAAATTTCTGGTAAATGGCAGTGTTGGGGCGCTTCATATTCTGATTTTGCACGCGTAAGGGTAATTTTCGATATCATTCAAAGACATATTGCGCCCATATGGCGCCGTGAGGTCATAAGGGCGTCATTTAAATAGCGGCTGAGTTGGTATGGGGGGGCGAATATGCCGGTGCGATCAATGCTTTCGGTGCGTTTGGGCGAGCGTCGCCTGAAGATCACAGAGCTGGCCCGCCAAAGCGGGATCAGCCGCGGTACGCTGACCCGGCTTTACCATGACGAAGCTGATCGTGTTGACCTTGATGTGTTGGCGCGCCTGTGCGTTGCGCTTGGCTGCACGGTGGCCGATCTGCTTGAATATCGCGCTGAAAGCTGAGCTTCGGGCGCTTCGCGCACCTCACTTCTCGCGGAAAGCGCTGCTGGAAATCTGTGTGAGTGGGCTGAGCAGGTAGGACAAGACCGACCGTTTTGGCCCCAGCAGGCTGACATCGGCCAACATGCCCGGACCCAGCGGAAGACAGCCGGCATTTTCGGTGGGGAAGCAATCGCCGGGCAGCGCGATGCGCACGAGGAAATGCACTTCGCCGGTGCGCTCATCCACCACGGCATCGGGAGCGACGTTTTGCACGGTGCCATCCAGCGCGCCGTAGATGCTGTAATCATAAGCCGAAACTCGCACTCGCGCCTTTTGTCCGGCCGCGACGAAGCCGATATCCGCTGGCGACACCCTGGCTTCCACCAGCAATTTGTCACCAGCCGGCACCAATTCCACCAGCGGTTCGCCCGGGCTTACGGCAGCACCCGGCGTGGTGACACGCAGGCGGCTGACGATGCCGGCCACCGGCGCACGCACTTGGGTGCGGGCCAACCGATCGGCCAGCGCCGGTTGCTGCCCGCTGCGGCTGGCCAGTTCGGCACGGGTGACGGCCAAAGCTTCGGCAGCGCGGTTGCGAAACCTTGTGTCCACCGACCATACGCCGCGCTGTGCTTCGGTTATGCTGGCCCGGGCGCGGCGCAAATTTTGTTCCGCGGCACGCACACCGGCTTCGGCCTGCACACGCTGGCTGGTCACGCGGTCCAGCGTCAGCCCCGGTTCGGCACCTTGTTCCACCAGCGGGCGCATTACCGTTTCCTCACGGGCGGCGAGGCGCAGCGCCTCCTGCTTTTGCAGCAGGGTGGCTTCGGCTTCGGCGGCGGCGCGGCTGGCCTGTTCCTGGCGGGCCAATGCCATGCTGCGTTCGGTGCCCAGTGCGATGGTGTCGCTGCGCGCCAGCGCTTGTTCGGTGGCAACAATGGCGGGATCGACATCGGGCATGTTGATGTTGGGCAGGTCACCGCGCGCTTCGGCGGTCAGGCGCGCAGCGCGCACTGCCAGCGCATCAACGCTGGATTGGCCCACTGCCGCATCGGACGCGCGCAACACTGGATCGAGCTGCATCAGCAACTGCCCAGCCGCCACTTTTTGCCCCGGTTTCACAGCGATGCTGGCCAGCGTGCCGCCTTCGAGGTTGGACAATATCTGCAATTGCGAAGCCGGGATGACGCGTCCGGTGGCGGCGATCACCACCTCGAGCCGGGCCAGTGCCGCCCACACCAGCGTGATCGTCGTAAGCGCCACGATGCTCCACAGCAGCAGGCCGGGAAAATCCCGTTCCTTTTGTCCCAGCCCCAGCACGCGATCGGTGAAGCGGCTCATGTCTGGGCTCCGCCGTCGCCGGCCAGGCTTTTGAGCACGGCGTCGCGCGGGCCATCGGCCACGATCTTGCCGCCGGCGATGACCACCACGCGGTTGACCAGTTTCAGCATGGCCTGGCGGTGGGTGACCAGCAGGAACGTGCGGCCCGCCAGTTCGGTGTTGAGCCGCTCCACCAATTGTGCCTCGTTCTGGTTGTCCATGGCGCTGGTGGGTTCATCGAATACCAGGATTGGCGGCTTGCCGGCCAGCGCGCGGGCGATGGCAATGCCTTGTTTCTGGCCACCGGAAAGCCCCTCGCCGCGATCGGCGAGCGTGAGATCAAAGCCGTTTTCAAGCGCGCCAACCACATCGTGGGTGCCCGACAGCTTGGAAACGCGGATCAGTTCATCGTCATCAAGCGCCGGATCGGTGAGGGTGATGTTATCCCGAATCGAGCCGGAAAACAGCGTCACATCCTGCAGCACGGCGCCGATATTGGCTTTGAGATCGTCGGGGTGCAGCTGGCGGATATCGGCGCCATCGATCAGAACCTGGCCGGCATCGGGCTGATACAGGCCCAGCACCAGCCGCGCGACAGAGGATTTGCCCGAGCCTACCCGGCCGATGATCGCCACGCGTTCGCCGGGTTGGATCCGCAAACTGACGCCGGAGAGCGCCGTCTGGCCCTTGCCGGGATATTTGAAGGTGACATCGCGCAATTCGATGGCGCCTTCCAGCCGGGCGCGGCGTACGCTGGCGGTGCTGCCGGCTTCAAGCGGGCTGGCCATGAACTGATCAAGCCGGCCGATGGCGGCGCGGGTGGCGGAAAGGCGGGTGAGCAGACCGGCGACCTGGCTGAGCGGCGCCACCACCCGTCCCGACAGGATGGACGCCGCGATCAGCGCGCCCG
>NZ_JBDNFM010000116.1:0-18524 GCF_041689835.1 Sandarakinorhabdus sp. | reverse complement strand
TGAGGATCACAAAGGCCGTGAGATCGACACCGACCAAGCCGAAGGCCGGACCGAGGATGCCGCCTGCCGATCCGACCACAGCCAGCGAAGCCGATGCGGCGCCGGCGGCAATGGTGATCGGCACGCGGAAACGCCACCAGTGGGCCGCCGCCGCGCCGACGCCAAGCAGGCTGCCGGCCACCAATGCCGCAGGGCCGACGCCGCTGCCGGCAAGGGATGCCGCGCCGGATATAACGATCATGGTCGCCGCCAGCACCGCGCCGACAAAGCTGAGCAGCAACAGGATGCTGGGCAGCGCCATGCGCCGCGTTCGGGTGAAATATTCAGCGAGAAACCAGCTGA
This sequence comes from Sandarakinorhabdus sp., assembly GCF_041689835.1. GTDB lineage: Bacteria > Pseudomonadota > Alphaproteobacteria > Sphingomonadales > Sphingomonadaceae > Sandarakinorhabdus. The sequence goes on along the minus strand of NZ_JBDNFM010000116.1, from coordinate 18,182 downwards.
GCGCGGCAATGGCCAGCGCTGCGGCCAGCTGCGAGACCAGGCTGGAGATGCCGGCCACCGCCACTAGAAGCAAGGCGATGGCGATGGCGGCGAAGATGTCGTTGAAACCGGTCAGCAGCCGGAACTGCTCCTCATCCGCGCCAGCCGTGCCGCGCCGCAGGTCGCCCGTGAACAGCACCAGCCGTTCACGGGTGGCCGCATCGAGGATTCCGGCGGCGACCGCCGCATCAAGATCGCGTTCTTCGATCAGGGGCGCCCACCCAAAGCCATCTGGGCCTGCGCGCCGCCGTTGTCGGGCGCCAGTTCACCGGTGCGGTCGCTGATTTCAGCAAATCGCGCCGCAACCGTTTCGGCAGTCATTTCGTCGGCCGAAAGGTGGATGCCGCGGGTCAGCGTGACATAGGCGCGCTCGATGCCGCCGCCGCCAGCGTTGAGGATCACGTTGGTTGGCGCTTCTTCACACACCAGATAGACCGAGGCCGGCACCACGGTTTCCGGGCCCATTTTTTCCAGCAGAGCCGGCGGCATCAGATCTTCGGTCATGCGGGTGGCAGCCAGCGGCGCGATGGTGTTGACGTGGACGTTGTATTTCGCGCCTTCCAGCGCCAGCGTCTTCATCAGGCCAACCAGCGCCAATTTCGCGGCACCATAATTGGCCTGACCAAAATTGCCGTACAGCCCGGTGGACGACGTGGTCATCAGGATGCGGCCATAGCCCTGTTCGCGCATCAGTTCCCATACCGCCTTGGTGCAATTCACGCTGCCAATCAGATGCACGTCGATGACGGTGCGGAAATCATCCAGCGTCATCTTCACAAAGGTCTTGTCGCGCAGGATGCCGGCGTTGTTGATCAGGATGTCGACGCGTCCCCAACGTTCTTTCACGTTAGCCACCATTTTTTCCACCGCCGCCATGTCGGTGACGCTGGCGCCATTGGCCATGGCTTCGCCGCCGAGCGCGGTGATTTCGTCGACCACGGCCTGCGCTGCCGAAAGCGAGGCACCCGACCCGTCGCGGGCGCCGCCCAGATCGTTCACCACAACCTTGGCACCGCGCCGCGCCAGATCAAGCGCATAGGCCCGGCCAAGACCGCCGCCGGCCCCGGTGACAATGGCTACGCGCCCTTCGAAGCTGATGGTCATGAAATGCCTTACCTGTGAAACGATGGAATCACGTTTGCAGCCCGCCGTTTAAACAAGCTGGCCAGAGCTGCAAAGTAATTCCGGCAAAGTGACCCAAAGGCAAAGCGCCAGAAGGGACCGATCAGGCCGCGGCTTGCGCCGGTGCCGGGGTGGCATCCAGCGAATAGCCAGCCGAACGGACAGTGCGGATCAGGTCAGGCAACTCCTCGCCAGTCGGCCCAGCATTGACGGCCTTGCGCAATCGGCGAATGTGCACATCCACCGTGCGCTGCTCGACATAGACATCCCGGCCCCACACGGCATCCAGCAGTTGTTCGCGGCTGAACACGCGGCCGGGATGCTCGAGGAAATGGCGCAGCAGGCGGAATTCGGTGGGGCCGAGCTGCACGGTGCGAGCGTCGCGAGTGACGCGGTGGGCCGTGGTATCCATGGCAATGCCGGCAAATTCCAGGGCCCCGCCTTGCAAGGCGGGGCGCAGGCGGCGCAGCACGGCGCGGATGCGGGCGATGAGCTCGCGCGGGGAAAACGGCTTGGTCATGTAATCGTCGGCACCGGTTTCGAGGCCGCGAATACGGTCGGCTTCGTCGCCGCGCGCAGTGAGCATGACGATCGGCAGATTGGCCGTGGCCGGCGCCCGGCGCAGCCGGCGGCAGACTTCGATGCCCGACAGGTTGGCGATCATCCAGTCGAGGATGACGAGATCGGGCTTTTCCTCCTCGGCCAGCGTCAGCGCTTCCTCGCCGTCGCCGGTGCGCACAACGTCAAAGCCTTCCTTTTCAAGATTATAGGTTACCAGCTCGATCAGGCTGGCATCGTCTTCGACAAGCAAGATCTTGGCGCGCATCGGTCAGTCTCCTGAAACCGGGTTCATTCCGGGCTGTAAACACTTGAGGTGTCATCACTTTTGGGCCGCTCCGCCGGGCGCTGGCCAGTGGCGGTGAAATAGACCATCTCGGCCACCGAGGTCGCGTGATCGCCGATCCGTTCCAGATTTTTCGCGACGAACAGCAAGTGCGTGGACGGCGTGATGTAATGCGGATTTTCCATCATGAACGTTAGCAGCGAGCGGAACAGCGAGTTGTAATATTCGTCCACCTGCTGGTCGCGCTGCAGGATGGCGAGCGCTTTTTCGGCATCACGGTCGACGAATGCATCCAGCGTGTCGCGGATGATTTCCACCACCACACGAGCCATTTCCGGGATGATCACCGCCGGCGCCACCGGCTGCGACTGCGCCACCACCGGTGCGCGCTTGGCGATATTCTTGGCATAATCACCGATGCGTTCCATCACGCTGGCGATTTTCAGCGCCGACACGATTTCGCGCAAATCGCCGGCCAGCGGCGCGCGCAGGGCGATGATGCGCACGGCCAACGCCTCCGCCTCGGCCTCCAGCGCGTCGAGCAGCTTGTCGTTCTCCACAATCGCCTTAGCAGCGTCGGAGTTGCGATTGACCAGCGCATCCACGGCTTCGGCAATCTGCGTTTCGCACAGGCCGCCCATGCGGGTGATAACCGCGCGCAGCTGGGCAATATCGTCGTCAAAGCTTTTGACGGTGTGGGCGGCGAATTCTGCCATGGGGCTTGCCTTTCAACGGCGGCGATGTGGGGCGGCGGATCAGCCGTATCGACCTGTGATGTAATCCTTGGTGCGAGTCGCTTTGGGATTGGTGAAGATCGCCGACGTGTCATCATACTCCACCAGCGCACCAAGATGGAAAAAAGCGGTTTTCTGGCTGACGCGCGCCGCCTGCTGCATGTTGTGGGTGACGATCACGATGGCATAGCGGCCGCGCAGTTCGTCGATCAGTTCTTCGATGCGTGCCGTGGCGATCGGATCGAGCGCCGAGCACGGCTCGTCCATCAGGATGACTTCGGGATCGACAGCGATGGCGCGCGCGATGCACAGGCGCTGCTGCTGCCCGCCCGACATGGCGGCGCCGCTTTCGGCGAGCCGATCCTTGACCTCGTCCCATAGGCCGGCGCGCTTGAGGGCGCTTTCCACGATCCCGTCCATATCGGCCTTCGAGCGGGCCAGGCCATGCAAGCGCGGGCCATAGGCGACATTTTCATAGATCGACTTGGGAAACGGATTGGGTTTCTGAAACACCATGCCAACCCGCGCGCGCAACTGCACCACGTCCATGGCGCTGGCATAAACATCCTGGCCATCAAGTTCGATGCGGCCTTCGACGCGGGCGCCGTCCACGGTGTCGTTCATGCGGTTGAGGCAGCGCAGGAAGGTGGACTTGCCGCACCCAGACGGGCCGATGAACGCCGTCACATGTTCGGCGGACACGTCGATGGAAACATCCTTGATGGCCTGTTTCTGGCCATAGAAGACGTTCACATCACGCGCCGTCATCTTCGGCGGGGCCCCAAGGGCAGCGTTGTGGCCAATTGCCGGATTTGGGGCAGGATTCTGGTTCACCAGCGCCTCTCGAAACGGTTGCGAAGATAGATGGCCACGCTGTTCATGGCGATCAGGATCACCATCAAAACCATGATGGCGGCCGAGGTTTTTTCGACAAAGCCGCGCTGCACGTCGTCTGACCACAGGAATACCTGCATCGGCAGCACTGTGGCCGGCGACGTGAAGCCCTGCGGCACATCGGTGACAAAGGCACGCATGCCGATCAGCAGCAGCGGCGCGGTTTCACCCAGAGCGCGGCCAACACCGATGATGGTGCCGGTCATGATGCCGGGCAGCGCTAGCGGCAGCACATGGTGGAACACCACCTGGATGGGCGAGGCGCCAATGGCCAACGCTGCATCACGGATCGACGGCGGCACCGCCTTGATGGCGACGCGCGCGGCAATCACGATCACCGGCATGGTCATCAATGCCAGCGTGATGCCGCCCACCAGCGGCGCAGATCGCGGCATCCCGGCGAAATTGAGGAAGAAGGCCAAACCCAGCAGGCCGAAGATGATCGACGGCACTGCGGCCAGATTGTTGATCGATAGCTCGATGATGTCGGCCAGCCAGCCCTTGGGCGCAAATTCCTCCAGCCAAACGGCCGAAAACACCCCCAATGGAAAGGCAATGGCAATGGTAACAGCCAGAGTGAGCAGCGAGCCCAGCGCCGCGCCGCCGATGCCGGCCAATTCCGGCTCGGTCGAATCGGCGCCAAAAAGGAAGGTGGTATTCAAACCGGTGCGCAGCCGGCCTTCACGGGCCAGCCAGCGCCAATCCGACACTTCCCGATCGGACACGCCGCGGCTTTCGGCGGGGGCGGTCATATCATATTTACCCTTGGCCAACAGATCGATCGACGATCGCACCGGCACCCACAAGATGGTGCGCTGGCCCAAAAGCGCAGGATCATCCATCAGCACCGCGCGCAATTCCATCCAAGCGGCATCGGACAGCGTGTCATCTGCAGGGCCGAGTTGTGCGGCGGCCTTGAGCAGCAGTGCCTGGTAATCAGCGCGGGCCAGCACGGCCTGGCCTTGCGGACCGGCCCCCTTGGAACCAGACACGGCGGCAGGGTCCACACCCAGCGTGGCGGCATCGAACTGCACCTCGATGCGAGCTTCGCTGCGCTGAAAACCAGTCGAGCCGTCACGCACGATGGTAAACAGCAGAAAGGCCAGGAAGCTGGCCGCGATCATCAGGGCGGCGGCGCCAGCGACGCGGAAATTGCGTTCGGCGCGGTAGCGCGCGGCGATGCGCGCCGCCATGGCAGGCGTTGTCCAGTCGGTAGGCTGGCGTTCGGCGATAGGCGTGCCGGATGCGGGGGTGGCAGCAAGCGTCGCCATCACTCGTAGGCCTCGCGGTAGCGCTTCACAACGGCAAGCGCATAGATGTTGAGGATCAGCGTCATCACGAACAGCACAAGGCCCAGCGCAAAAGCGGAAAGCGTCTTGGCGCTGTCGAATTCCTGATCGCCGGTGAGCAGCGCGACGATCTGGGTGGTGACGGTGGTGACGCTGCTGAACGGATTGGCGGTCAGATTGGCGGCAAGGCCGGCTGCCATCACCACGATCATGGTTTCGCCGATAGCGCGGCTCACGGCCAGCAGCACTCCGCCCATGATGCCGGGCAGCGCCGCGGGCACCATCACCTTCTTCACGGTTTCCGACGGCGTGGCGCCCATCGCCAGACTGCCATCGCGCATGGCACTCGGCACGGCGGCCAGCGCGTCATCGGCCATCGAGGAAACGAACGGAATGATCATAACCCCCATCACCAGGCCGGCCGCAAGCGCACTGTCAGACGACGCGTTGGTCATCCCCAGTGACACGGCAAAACTGCGCACCAGCGGCGCGATGGTGAGCGCAGCGAAAAAGCCATAAACCACGGTTGGCACCCCGGCGAGCAGCTCGAGGATCGGTTTGAGCCAGCGGCGCAGGCGCGGATCGGCATATTGTGTGAGATAGATGGCCGACATCAGGCCAAGTGGGATGGCCACCGCCATGGCGATGATGGCACCGATGAAAATGGTTCCCCAGAACAGCGGCACCGCGCCGAAGGCTCCGGTTGAGCCGACCTGATCGGCACGGATCGCCGTTTGCGGGCTCCAGTGCAAGCCAGTGAGGAATTCCACCGGGGAAACGAGCTGGAAGAAACGGATCGATTCGAAGATCAACGACAGCACGATGCCGAACGTGGCGAGGATGGCCACCACCGAAGCCAGCAGCAGCAGCGCGCGCACCTGGGTTTCCACCCGATTGCGGGCGCGGAAATCCGGGCGCAGCCGCGACCAGCCCCACAGGCCGCCCATCGAGAGCAGCGCGACAGCCAACGCGCCGGCCAGCATGTCGCCGTTTGACCGAGCGGCAGCATAAACCGGAGCCAGACGCGGGGCGAGCGGGTTGAAGGCCTGCGGTAGATCACCGTTCACCAGGCCGCGAACCTCGTTCATAAGGGCTTCGCTGTCGTTGCCGGAAGCCGGGCGCTGCGCGCCAGCAAGGCTGCCCAGAACCTGGCCTTCGATCAGGGTTTCACTCACAAAGCCCCAGGCCGCCAGCACGACCAGCGCCGGCGCCAGCGCCAGCACCGCGACATAGGCACCGTGGTAGACGGGGCGCGAATGCACCGCACCGATGCGGCCGCCGGCTACGGTGACCATGCGGTTACCGCGGGCGCGGCCTGCCAGATAGGCAAGGCCAGCGAGGCCCAGCACCAGCGCCAAGGCGATCAGCAGCCGCATTACAGCGAGCCCTCGTCCATTAGCGTCAGGCTGCGGGCGGTGGCTTCACCGGCGCGGCGGATGGCGTCGGGCGCGGCGACCAGCCCTTTGCGCGCAAGATAGCCCTCGCGGCCCCAGGTCGATTCGCGCGCATATTCGGCCAGAAATTCGCGCATGCCGCGCACGGCTGGCACGTGCTGCGCCTTCACATACACATACAGCGGCCGCGACGCCGGAAACTTGCCGCTGGCGATATTTTCGTAGGTGGCCTTGACGCCGCCGAGCGGCACGTCCTTCACCCGGTCGCTATTCTCTTCCATGAAGGAAAAGCCGAACACGCCCAGCGCCTGCGGGTTGGCCGCGACCTTCTGCACGATCAGATTGTCGTTCTCGCCGCCTTCGACATAGGCGCCGTCTTCGCGCACCCTTTCGCAGATCTGCTTGTGGGCGGTATCGTCGCTTTTCTTGAGGGCCTGCATCGCTGGTTCGGTGTTGCAACCCTTGAGCATGTAAAGCTCGTTGAAGCTGTCGCGCGTGCCGCTGGTGGGCGGCGGGCCGATCACCTCGATTCGGATATCGGGCAGCGCCGGGTTGACCTGCCGCCAGGTGCGGGCAGTGTTGGCGCCCTTGCCGAAAGGGTTGGCGGCCAGCGCCAGATAAACATCACGCTCGGTGAGCGAGGGAAAATCGGCGCCCCGGGCCTGCGCGATGACAAGGCCATCAATCCCCACCTGCAATTCGATAAGGCCCTTCACGCCATGCCTGGCGCAATCTTCGACTTCGCTTTTCTTGATGCGGCGCGAGGCGTTGGCGGCATCGGGAAATTGCGCCCCCAACCCCGCGCACATCAGCTTGATGCCGCCGCCGGTGCCGGTCGATTCAACGATCGGGGCCGGAAACTCGGTCCACTTGCGCTTGAATTGTTCGGCAACCGCGGTGGTGAAGGGATAGACGGTGGACGAGCCAACAATACGGATTTGGGTGCGACTGCCGCTCGAACACGCGCCAAGCAGCCCGGCAGCCAAAGTGGCAGCCAAACCGAGCCTCAGAGCGGCGCGAGCGCGAATTGACTGCGACAAATTCATCCTCTTGAGTTCCCGGACGGGCGATTCGCCGCGCCGCCTCTTGCCCATGTGACACGGCACATAAAGACGTCGGATGTGGGCCTTATGACGTTTTTATGACCTATTTGTTACGCCGCTTACCGGTCAAGCGATCGGCAGCGAGAAGGAAACCCGCGTGCCCTCGCCCAGCCGGCTATCGATCTCCAGCCGGCCACGGTGGCGTTCGACGATGTGTTTGACGATGGCCAGCCCCAGCCCGGTGCCGCCCAGCGTGCGGCTGCGTTGCGCATCGACACGGTAAAAGCGCTCGGTCAAGCGCGGCAGATGTTCGGGCGCGATGCCGTCGCCTTCATCGGCCACGGTCACCTTCACGCTGCCGCCCAGCGATGTGACAACGCTGGCAAGGCTGACGCGAATTGGGGTGCCGGTGCGGCCATATTTCAAGGCGTTAGAAATAAGATTGTACAGCACCTGCAGCACCTGATCGTGATCCGCGATGACGTGCGGCAGCACTGCTGGCTCGTCGATCAGCAAGGCACGCTGGTCGGTCTCCAACCGCATGGCCAGCGTGCTGCCTACTTCAGCCACTAAACCTTTCAAATCAAGCGGTTGGGTTGGACGCACGAACTTGTCCAGCTCGATGCGCGACAGGCTCATCAGATCGTCGATCAAGCGGCGCATGCGATCGGCTTCAGTGGCCATGATGGTGAGGAAACGCTGGCGCGCCGGCTCATCCTCGGCGGCCGGCCCCAGCAGCGTTTCGATGAAGCCGGTGAGTGTGGCCAGCGGCGTGCGCAGCTCGTGACTGGCGTTGGCCACGAAATCGACGCGCATCCGTTCCGTAACCTTCGCCTGCGTCACATCATCGAGAAGCACCAGGCAGCGGGAATTGTCGCCGTCGCCAACCACCCGCAGCCTGAAACTGCGATTGCCGGTGCCCAAGCCCGACACTTCACGTTCCTCGGCGGCCTCGCCGGCCAACACGGCTTCTACTGCATACAGCAAGGCCGGGTGGCGCACCGTCAATCGCAGATCGCTGCCGATGATGCGATTGCCGAACAGCGCCCGGGCGGCGGCATTTGCGGCCTCCACCAGCTGCCCGCGGGTGAGCAGCGCCGCATCATTCAGGCTTTCGATGTCGATTCGGTCGGCGGCGGGCGGCGGCGGTGGCGGCGGCGGTGGCGGGAAATTGGCCAGCGGCGGCGGGGCGGCGGCATTTGGCGCGCTTATCCGGCCGAGCACGAATCCCAGCAGCAAGACAGCCAGTCCCGCCAGCACCAGTTCCACGGCCGAGATCATCCGGCCAAGCTCCGCCCAAGATCCCTGAGTGCCGGCAGCAGCGCATCATAATGATCGATCACCACATCGCCGCCCAATTCGTGCGCCGGCCGATCGGTGTAGCCGAAGATGACCAGTACGATCGGCAGGCAGGCATTGCGGGCGGCGCCGACATCGGTGGCGGAATCGCCGACGAACGCCGCGCTGTCCGCTTGGCCGCCGGCTGCGGCCAGCGTGGCATGCACATGGCCGGCATCGGGCTTGGGCCGGGCAACACTGGTCTGGCCGACAACGGCGGCAAAGCGGCCCTGCCAGCCCAGCGCCTCCACCAACGCCAACGCCAGGTGAGTTGGCTTGTTGGTGCAGATCGACAGCAGGCACCCATGCGCCGCCAGTTCATCCAGCGCGGCCGCGGCCCCGTCGAACGGGCGCGAGGCATTGGTGATATTGGCGGCGTAATGATCAAGGAAATCGGGAAAATGTTGTTCCACCAGATGCGGAGCCGGATCGCCGGTTGCCGCCAGCCCACGAGCAATCAGCGCGCGCGCACCGTGACCAACCAGATGGCGTACAGCGTCAACCGGCAACGGCGAACGCCCACACAAGGCCAGCACATGGTTCATCGCCGCCGCCAGATCGGGCGCGGTATCAACGAGCGTGCCGTCGAGATCGAACAGGATGGATTTGGGCAAATTCACGAGCAAAAGGCCATGCACCTGGTTTGTTGCAGCTGTACGACAGGGGTTGCGCCGGGCGGCGGCACTTTTCAACCCCCAACGCTTTTCAACCCAAACCGGTTGTGGCAGGGCTGCGACGGTGATGAACCCTGTACCCTTTGCCGCCATCATCCTTGCAGCCGGCATGGGCACGCGCATGAAATCGGCCCGCCACAAGGTGCTGCACGCCATCGCCGGCAAGCCGATGCTGCGCCACCTCACCGACAGTCTGGCAACGTTGAGCCCGGCGCGCACCGTTGTGGTGGTCGGCGCGCTCAAAGAACAGGTCGAAGCCGAAGTTTTGGGCCACTTCAGCCTTGGGCCGGATGTGGTCGTGCAGCAGCCGCAGCTCGGCACCGGCCACGCCGTGCTGCAGGCCGCGCCGCCGCTCGCTGGTTTTGAGGGTAAAATTCTGGTGTTGTACGGTGATGCGCCGTTGGTGACGGCCGCCACGATGCAGCGCTTGCTTGATGCGCTGGCCGATGATGTGGCGGTGGCGGTGCTGGGTTTCCGTCCCGAACACCCCGGCGCCTATGGCCGCATCATCGCGCAAGACGGGGCCATCGCCAAAATGGTCGAATTCAAGGATGCCTCCGCGCAGGAACGCGCCGAAACCTTGTGCAATTCGGGGCTGATGGCAGTGCGCGCCGCGGATCTGTTTGCGCTGCTCGCCCGCGTCACCAACAACAATGCGGCGGGCGAATATTATCTGCCCGATGTGGTTGGCCTGGCGCTTGCCGATGGCCGCGCCTGCGCGGTGATCGAAACGGCGGCTGATGAAGTGGCCGGCGCCAACAGCCGCGCCGAGCTGGCCGAGCTGGAAGCGATTTTCCAGCGCCGCCGCCGCACCGAATTGATGGCCGCGGGCGTATCGATGCAGTCGCCTGAAACCGTTTTTTTCGCCGCCGACACGCAAATCGCCGCCGATGTGGAGATCGAGCCGTTCGTGGTGTTCGGCCCCGGCGTGAAAGTGGCCAGCAATGTCCGCATCCGCGCCCACAGCCATATCGAAGGCGCGCACATCGGCGAAGGCTGCGAGATCGGCCCGTTTGCGCGTCTTCGCCCCGGCACTGTGCTGGGCGCGAATGCCAAGATCGGCAATTTCGTCGAAACCAAAAAGGCGGTCCTGGGCGACGGCGCCAAAGCCAATCACCTCAGCTATCTGGGCGACGTGACCGTGGGAGCCAAGGCCAATATCGGCGCCGGCACCATCACCTGCAATTATGATGGCTTCTTCAAATATCAGACCATCATCGGCGTCGGCGCCTTCATCGGATCCAACAGCGCGCTGGTGGCGCCGGTGACCATCGGCGACGGTGCCATTATCGCCGCTGGCAGCACCATCACCCGCAATGTGGCCAGTGATGCGCTGGCACTGGTGCGGCCGGCGCAAACGGAAAAAGCTGGCTGGGCGGCGCGGTTTCGCAGCGCTCAACTGGTGAAGAAGGGCAAGTAGCAATGTGCGGCATCATCGGCATCGTTTCGGGCGAAGCGGTGGCAGACCGGCTGGTCGATGGCCTGCGCCGGCTTGAATATCGCGGCTATGACAGCGCCGGCATTGCGACCATTCATGCCAATGGCTCAGAACTTGTCATGGATCGCCGCCGCGCACCGGGCAAACTGGTCAATCTGGCCCGCGAACTGGCGCTTGATCCGCTGGCCGGCAGCATCGGCATCGCCCACACCCGCTGGGCCACCCACGGCGCGCCCACGCGGGACAATGCCCACCCGCACGCCACCGAAAATGTCTGCCTGGTTCACAACGGCATCATCGAGAATTTCAAGCCGTTGCGCGCCGAAGTGCTGGCCAGGGGCCGCACGCTGTCGAGCGACACCGACACCGAAGTCGTCGCCCACCTGCTCGAACTGGCGCTGGCGGGCGGTGCCTCCCCTGATGCGGCGGTGGCGGCCACACTCAAGCGGCTGCACGGCGCCTTCAGCTTTGCCATATTGTTCCGCAATCATCCCGGCGTCATCTATGGCGCGCGGCGCGGATCGCCGCTGGTGGTGGGACGCGGTGACGGCGAGATGTTCCTTGGCTCCGACGCGCTCGGCCTGGCGCCGTTCACCAATCGCATCGCCTATCTCGAAGAAGGCGACTGGGTGCGGCTGACGACGGACAGCGTCGCCATGTTCGATGCCGCAGACCAGCCGGTGGAACGCGCCTTCATCACCTCGTCGGCCAGCGCAGCGGTGATCGAGAAGGGCAACCACCGCCATTATATGGAAAAGGAAATCCACGAACAGCCGATTGTGGTGGCGCAGACGTTGGGGGCGTATCTCGATCCACTCGCCGAAACCGTCGCCCTGCCCGGCCTGCCGTTCGATCTGGCCGATGTGAAGCGCGTGCAAATCGTCGCCTGCGGCACCGCGCTGCTGGCGGGCCATGTCGCGAGCTATTGGCTGGAGCAACTGGCACGCGTGCCGGTGAGCATCGAAAACGCATCGGAATATCGCTATCGCGACCCGGTGTACGAGCAAGGCGGGCTGTGCCTGTTCATCAGCCAGTCCGGCGAGACGGCGGACACGCTGGCGGCGCTGCGTCATGCGCTGGCGGGTGGGCAGATGGTGGCGGCCGTCGTCAACGTCGCCACCTCGACGATGGCGCGCGAGACGCAGCTGCTGCTGCCCACCCACGCCGGGCCGGAAGTGGGCGTGGCTTCCACCAAGGCGTTCACCTGCCAGCTGGCGGTGCTGGCGGCGTTCGCCATCGCGCTGGGCAAGGCCAAGGGCCGGGTGAATGCGGCGGAGGAGGCCCGACTGGTTCACCTGCTGACCGAAGTGCCGGCGGCAATGAATGCCGCCCTGAAAACCGAGGACGCGATTGCCGCGCTTGCCCCCAATCTGGCGAAGGCGCGTGACATATTGTATATCGGGCGCGGGCCGGATTATCCGATGGCGCTGGAAGGCGCGCTGAAGCTGAAGGAAATCAGCTATATCCATGCCGAAGGCTATGCGGCGGGCGAACTCAAGCACGGCCCGATCGCGCTGATCGATGAGCATGTGCCGGTGATCGTCATTGCGCCGACTGGCCCGCGTTTTGAAAAGACAGTTTCAAACATGCAGGAAGTCATGGCGCGCGGCGGCCAGGTAGTGCTGCTCAGTGACGCGCAAGGCGTGGCCGCCCACGGCCAGGGCACCGCAGCGAGCATCACCCTGCCCACTGTCGATCCGTTCATCAGCCCGCTGGTCAGCGCCATTCCGGTGCAGTTGCTGGCCTATCACGTCGCCCTGGCCAAGGGCACGGATGTCGATCAGCCGCGCAACCTCGCCAAATCGGTGACGGTGGAGTGAGGGATTTCACGTGAATTTGAACATTTCACGGTTTGCAAAATAACGACTGCCAACAGCCTTATCGGCCTTTCAGCCGCGCGGCATAACCCTTGCGGAACTTGGCCAGCTTTGGCGCCACCACGGCGGCGCAATAGCCGTTGCTGGCGCCGTTTTTTTCGAAATAGCGCTGGTGATAGGCTTCGGCCGGCCACCATGGGGCGTCTGGTTCGATGCTGGTGACAATGGGATTGTCCCAACTGGCTTGATTGCGAGCAATCGCGGCTTCGGCCTCGCCGGCCTGGACGCCGTTTTGCGGGAAGATTGCCGAACGATACTGGGTGCCGGTATCGCCGCCCTGGCGATTGAGCGTGGTCGGATCATGGGTGTGGAAAAAGATATCGAGCAGATCGCCATAGCTGATAACGTCCGTATCGTAGGCGATACGGACAGCCTCTGCATGGCCGGTATTGCCACCGCACACCTGTTCATAGGTGGGATTGGCAACACTGCTGCCGATATAGCCAGATTGGACTGAATCGATGCCTTGCAGTTCGTTGAAAACTGCTTCTGTGCACCAGAAGCAGCCGCCGGCAATAATTGCGATATCGTGCGTCATACACCCCTCGTAACCAAATTGTAACATTATAACGATACCACAGAATGTGGTCGCCATGTGGCGTTCAAAATAGGCTCGGCTGAGGGGCGGAGCAAGAGGGCTGGTCGCGGGCGTGGCGTCGCAGCGGACTGCACAGGGGGCAGCTTTGGATTTCCGAAACGTTCAGACGTTCGTGCGCGCCGTACGAACGTCGCCATCACTGACCGACATTGGCCTGGTGCTGAAGGATGCCACGCGCAGCTTCAAATTCGATCATTTCGCCATGGCCCAGCGCATCAACACGCCCAGCCGTATCGGCGCGGTGCGGCTCAGCGATTTTCCCGATCAATGGGTGGAAAATCTGGTGCCCAGCGGCCGGGTTGTCGACGATCCGGTGCTGCTGGCCTGCGAACGCAGCGTGACGCCGTTTGCCTGGAATAACCTGGACGCCATCCTGCCAATGACCGCTCGGCACAAGGCCTACATGACTCAGGCGCGCGCCGCTGGATTGGCCGATGGCTATACCGTGCCGATCCATGTGCCTGGCCAAGCATCGGGGCTGGTCAGCTTTGTGATGGCACAAGGGCGCGAGTTGCCAACGGAATCGCTGCCGGCGGCGCAGTATCTGGCGTGCTTCGCGTTTGAAGCAGCGCGGCGGCTGAAGCTGCCCATGGCGGGCGATGATCCCTCCGAAAGCCCCAGGCTGACCCAGCGCCAGCTTGATTGCCTGGTGCTGGCGGCGCGCGGCAAATCCAATTGGGTGGTGGGCCAGTTGCTTGGCCTGTCCGGCGGAACGGTGCACAAATATCTGGAAGCCGCCAAAACGCGTTACGGCGTGGCCACCCGCACCGAATTGGTGGTGCGCGCGCTGTTTGATGGCCAGTTGTCGTTTGCTGATGTGATGGGGGCCAATGTACCCGGTGACAGCCGCCGGGACGGCTGATAAGCCCTTGGCCAAAGGGGCCTGCAGAAGCCCCGCAGCCTCGGGGTGAGCACAGCGAATGGTCGACAGCGATACCGGCAACAACGCCGAAGCCGCAAAACCAGTTCCGCCCGTTGGCGGGCCGCCAGTTCCGCCCGTTGGCGGGCCATACGCCTGGTATGTACTGGCGCTGCTGGTGCTGGTTTATGTGATGAATTTCATCGATCGGCAGATCCTGTCGATCCTGGCCGAAGACATCAAACGCGACCTCGGGCTCAGCGATTCCGAATTGGGCTTTCTGTATGGCACCGCCTTTGCGGTGTTTTATGCGCTGTTCGGGGTGCCGATCGGGCGGCTTGCCGATAATTGGGTCCGCACCCGGCTGCTGGCGTTGGGCCTGACCTTGTGGTCGGGGATGACGGCGCTTTCGGGCCTGGCCGGCAGCTTCAACCAATTGTCGCTGGCACGCATCGGCGTGGGTGTGGGTGAGGCCACCGCTGGCCCTTCAGCCTATTCGATGATTTCCGATTGGTTTCCCAAGGAGCGGCGCGCGACCGCGCTTTCGATTTATGCTGCCGGGCTGTATCTGGGCGGCGGTGTTTCGTTGCTGATCGGCGCGGTGGTGGTGAAGGGCTGGAACACCGCCTATCCCGGCGGCGGGCCGCTGGGGCTGGTCGGTTGGCAGGCCGCGTTCATGGCGGTGGGCCTGCCGGGGCTGCTGCTGGCGCTGTGGGTGGCCACCCTGATCGAGCCGATCCGCGGCCGCGCCGATGGCCTGCCGCCGCCGGCGCCGATGCCGGGCAAGGCAATCTTTCGCAATTTTCTGGCCGATCTGGCCAGCGTCATCCCGCCGCTCACGCTGGTCAACATGGCGCTGCTGGGCCGCCGCGCGCTGCTGGAAAATGTCGCGGCGTTGGCGCTGGTGGTCGGGCTGGTGGCGGCGCTGGTGCATTTCACCGGCGAAGTGCCGCAATTCGTTGCGGTCGGCACCGGGCTGTATGCGGTGATCAGCTGGGCGCAATCGATCAAGCGGCGCGACAAGCCGACCTATGAGATGATCTGGGGCACGCCGGCCTTTGTGCTGACCATCCTGGGTTTTGGCAGCATCAGTTTTGTCGGCTATTCGGTAGGCTTCTGGGCAGCGCCCTATGCCTTGCGCACCTTTGTTGAGCCGATGGTCGCCAGCGGCGCGCCGGTGCCGTGGTATGGAACGCGCGAAGCGGTGGCCTTCATTCTGGGCGGCGGCGGCGCGCTGGGCGGCTTTGTTGGCACCATCATGGGCGGCTTGCTGGGTGATTGGGCGAAAAAACGCCACCCATCGGGCCGCATCATGATCGGCAGCCTGGCTACGTTGGTGCCGGCACCGTTCATCTGGATGCAGTATACCACCAGCGATATTGCCATCTTCTTCCTGTGCTTTGCGCCGACCACCATCTTCGGGTCGATGTATGTGGGCGTGGCAGCGGCCACCACACAGGATCTGGTGATGCCCCGCATGCGCGGCGCTGCCACGGCCACGTTCTTCATCGGCACAACCTTGTTTGGCCTCGGGCTGGGGCCGTGGTTCACCGGCTTTGTTTCAAAACTCAGCGGCAATCTGGGCACCGGCGTGCTGGCGCTGCTGTTGATGGCGCCGTTCACGGTGGTCAGCCTGTATTTTGTCTACCGCTGGCTGCCCGCCGCCGAAGCCACCCGTCTTGATCGTGCCCGCGCCGCGGGCGAAGCCATTTGAAAGGCCCTGCCATGAAGATCGAACACCTGTTCAGCGTTGCCGGCAAGGTTGCCGTGGTCACCGGCGGCAGCCGCGGCATCGGCGAGATGATTGCCCGCGCGCTGGTGGATAACGGCGCCCGCGTGATCATCACCAGCCGCAAGATCAGCGATTGCGAAGCGCTGGCCGCCCAGCTTGGCCCGGCCTGCACCGCGATCCCCGCCGATCTGTCGCAGATGGCGGAGATCGAACGTTTCGCCGCTGCGGTGGCCGCCGTCACCCCGCATGTCGATATCCTGTTCAACAACGCCGGCGCGTCGTGGGGCGCGAGCTTTGACGAATTTCCCGAAAGCGGCTGGGACAAGGTAATGGACATCAACCTCAAGTCGGTGTTTTTCCTGACCCAGAAACTGGCACCGCTGCTGGAAGCCGGCGCCGGCCCCGGCAAACTGGCCAAGGTGATCAACATCGGTTCGATCGACGGCCAGCACGTATCGGATCTGGAAACCTACAGCTATGCCGCGTCCAAGGCCGGCGTGCTGCACATGACCCGGATGATGGCCAAGTTTTTGGCCAAACGGCACATCGCGGTGAACGCCATCGCGCCGGGATTTTTCCCGTCAAAGATGACGGCAGCCATCGCCGAAGAATTCCGTGACGCCTTCAAGGCCGCCACGCCGATGCAGCGTTGGGGCACCCCCGACGACATGGCCGGAGTGGCGCTGTTTCTGTCCAGCCGGGCGAGCGATTTCCTGTGTGGCAGCGTCGTCACCGTTGATGGCGGCTATGCCACCACTGTTTGAAGTGGGCCTGGAAATCGCCGGTATATGGGGGAAATACCGGTGGCGCCGCCATTTCAAAAAGCGCAATGAAAACCGGTCGGGCCAAAACCGGCTGGGCCTATGGCTGCCGCCATGTGGCCGTGCTGGCCATGCCATCGCAGGCGAGGGTGGATTGTGAAAAAGGTCGAAGCCGTCATCAAGCCATTCAAGCTGGATGAAGTGAAGGAAGCGCTGCACGAAGTTGGTGTTTCCGGGATTACCGTGACCGAAGCCAAGGGCTTTGGCCGTCAGAAGGGCCATACCGAACTGTATCGCGGTGCTGAATATGTGGTGGATTTCCTCCCCAAGGTGAAACTTGAGATTGTCGTGGACGATGATCAGGTCGAACGGGTGGTAGAGGCCATCACCAACGCGGCACGTACCGGGCGTATCGGCGACGGCAAGATTTTCGTTTCCACCATCGAAATGGCCGTGCGCATCCGCACCGGCGAACGCGACAGCGACGCGATCTGAATTTTTGCAACAATCACGAAACAACGAGGGACGAACCGATGACCACGGCGGCTGATATTCTTGCAATGATCAAGGAGAAGGAGATCGAGTGGGTCGATCTGCGCTTCACCGATCCAAAGGGCAAGTGGCAGCACCTGACCATGGTGTCGAGCGTGATCGACGAGGACATGCTCAACGATGGTTTCATGTTCGACGGTTCGTCGATCGCCGGCTGGAAAGCGATCAACGAAAGCGACATGATCCTGATGCCGGACATGGACGCGACCTACATCGATCCGTTTTCGGCCACGCCGATGCTGATCCTAGTATGTGACATCGTCGAGCCGTCCACGGGCCAGCTTTATGGCCGCGATCCGCGGTCGACCGCCAAGCGCGGCGAAGCCTATCTCAAGGCCAGCGGCATCGGTGACACTGTTTATGTCGGCCCCGAAGCCGAATTTTTCGTTTTCGACGATGTGCGTTTTGGCCTTGGCTACAACGAAGGCTTCTTCCACCTCGACGATATCGAACTGCCGACCAATTCCGGCCGATCGTACGAAGGCGGCAACATGGGCCACCGACCGCGCGCCAAGGGCGGGTATTTCCCGTGCGCGCCGGTTGATTCCGCCGTCGATCTGCGCGGCGAAATGGTCGCCACCATGCTGGAAATGGGCCTGCCCTGCGACAAGCATCACCACGAAGTCGCCAGCGCCCAGCACGAACTGGGCCTGACTTACGGCAAGCTGGTCGAAACGGCTGACCGCATGCAGGTGTACAAATATGTCGTGCACCAGGTTGCGCATGCCTACGGCAAGACCGCGACGTTCATGCCCAAGCCGATCAAGGACGACAACGGCAGCGGCATGCACACCCACCTGAGCATCTGGAACGGCAAGACGCCGCTGTTTGCCGGCGATCAATATGCCGGCCTGTCGGAAATGGCGCTGTTCTTCATCGGCGGCATCATCAAGCACGCCAAGGCCTGCAACGCCTTCACCAACCCCGGCACCAACAGCTACAAGCGGCTGGTTCCAGGTTTTGAAGCGCCGGTGCTGCTGGCCTATTCCAGCCG
>NZ_JBDNFM010000115.1:0-9378 GCF_041689835.1 Sandarakinorhabdus sp. | reverse complement strand
CTGTGCAGCAGCAAAGCCTGCCTGCCGCAGCAGCAACACACCGCCGGCGTAAAGCCCAGCGACCAGCAGCGCGAGCGGCATAACAAAACGCAAATAGTGGCGAACATGGCTTGCGGCAGAGGCCTTGTCGCCCAGCCGCAGATGAGCCGCCACTTCGCGCAGGGCGAGCTGGTCACAGCCCACCACGGCAATGATGGACACCAGTTGCGCTGTCTGGATGGCCATAGCGTAACTTCCCAGCACCTCCGGCCCGCCAGCGCGCGCCAGCAGCAGGGTGACGACAAAGCCCGCGGCGATGTTCCCGGCCTTCACCCCCATCACGCTCAGATAGCGCAGCAGCGGTGCGATGTTCGCCCGCCAGCCCGATGGCGGCGCGTCAGGCATCGATGGCGTCGGCTTCGATCGAGGTGGCGTGGCTCTGGATGAAGTGGAAACGATGTTCGGGATTGCGCCCCATCAGCCGCTCGACAAGATCGGCAACGTCGGCGCGGCCATCCACATCTTCGGGCAGCTTCACCCGAATCAGGCAGCGGCGCTTGGGATCCATCGTGGTTTCCTTCAACTGCGATGGGTTCATTTCGCCCAGGCCCTTGAAGCGGCTCACCTCCACCTTGGTCCTGCCGGCAAACAGCGTCTTCATCAGCTCGGTGCGGTGGGCATCATCGCGGGCATAGGCCACGGTGCCGCCTGCCGCGAGGCGGTACAGCGGCGGCTGCGCCAGATACAGGTGGCCATCGCGCACCAGGCCCGGCATCTCGCGGAAAAAGAACGTCATCAGCAGGGTGGCAATATGGGCGCCGTCAACGTCGGCATCAGTCATGATAACGATGCGTTCATAGCGCAAATTCTCCGGCGCATACCGGTCGCGCGTGCCGCAGCCCATCGCCAGGGTGAGATCGGCGATTTCGCTGTTGGCGCCAATCTTGGCAGTGTTGGCGCTGGCCACGTTCAGGATCTTGCCGCGGATGGGCAGGATGGCCTGTGTGTTGCGATCGCGCGCCTGCTTGGCACTGCCGCCGGCGCTATCGCCTTCAACGATGAACAATTCGGTGCCCACCGCGTCATTGCGGGCGCAATCCGTCAGCTTTCCGGGCAGCCGCAGCGATGATTTGCTGGTCGCAGTCTTGCGCTTGACCATCATTTCCTGGCGGCGGCGCAGGCGGTCTTCCATGCGCTCGATCACAAACGCCAGCAGCCCCTTGCCGCGCTCGCCATTGGCCACCAGCCAGTGATCGAAATGATCCTTGATGGCGTTTTCCACTAGCCGCGTGGCTTCGGGGCTGGTCAGCCGGTCCTTGGTCTGGCTCTGAAATTGCGGCTCGCGGATGAACAGCGACAGCATGATCTCCGCCCCGGCAAACACGTCTTCGCCCGACAGGTCGCCGGCTTTCTTGTTGCCGGTCAGCCCGGCATAATTCTTGAGGCCGCGAGTGAGTGCCAGCCGCAGGCCGGCTTCGTGGGTGCCGCCATCGGGTGTGGGAATGGTGTTGCAGTAAAAGCTGGCCGAACCTTCGCCATATTGCGGCCAGGCACAGGCCCATTCCACCGCGCCCATCGGCCGGCCATCGGCAGCGGCAGGCAGATCGGTGCGGCCGGCAAACAAATCGGGTACCACCAGCGGGCGATCATCAAGCCGTTCCTTCAGGTGATCGGCAAGCCCGCCCGGGAAGGTGAACACCGCCGTTTCCGGCACGTCGGCGGTGACCAGTTCCGGAGCGCAGCGCCAGCGGATCTCGACGCCGCCGAACAGATAGGCCTTTGATCGCGCCAGTTTATACAGCCGCGCCGGTTTGGAGCGGGCATCCTCGCCAAAGATCTGGGCATCGGGATGAAAGCGCACGCTGGTGCCGCGCCGGTTCTGGGTGGGGCCGAGTTCTTCCAGTTTGCCCTGCGGCAACCCGCGCGAAAAACGCTGGCGATACAGCAGCTTATTGCGGGCAACCTCCACCACCGTATCATCCGAAAGCGCATTGACGACGCTGATGCCCACGCCGTGCAATCCGCCTGATGTGGCATAGGCCTTGCCGCTGAACTTGCCGCCCGAATGCAGCATGGTCATGATCACCTCCAGCGCCGATTTGTCCGGGAAACGCGGGTGCGGATCGACCGGGATGCCGCGGCCATTGTCGGTGATGGTCAGGCTGCCGTCAGCGTCCAGCGTTACCTCGATACGGTTGGCGTGGCCGGCCACCGCCTCGTCCATCGCGTTGTCGAGCACTTCGGCAGCAAGATGGTGGAGCGCGCGTTCGTCGGTGCCGCCGATATACATTCCGGGGCGGCGGCGGACGGGCTCCAGGCCTTCCAGCACCTCGATATGGCTGGCATCATAATCAGCAGAGCTTTGCGTGGCAGCGAACAGATCGGACATGACCGTTGTATAGGGCGCACCCGCGCGCGCCGCCAGCGGCTTGGAGAGCGGCTCGGGAAGCGACTGAGCACCAGGGTGCGACAATATTTTTTCGTCCTAAGTCATTTCGCGCATTGTTTTATAACATTGTGCAATGCAATAAGACTTTGCCGTTATGGCAATCCTCCCCAAGGATTTACTGGGGCCGGAACCGAGGTTCCGGCCCCTTTTTTTATGTTTATCAGCCGATTGGCGGATCCGAAGGGGTTTCTCTGGGTTGCGGCGGACTATTGTTGCAACGCACAAATTCCGGCAAGCTTCCCGATGAACGGCCGGGCTGCGCCGATTTTGGTGAACACCGTCCGGCTCTGGGACCGGCCGGTGCCGCTTACAACGCGTCGCTGTCGCGTTCGCCAGTGCGGATGCGCACGGCCATTTCAATCGACGACACGAAAATCTTGCCGTCGCCAATGCGGCCCGCGCGGGCTGAATTGGTGATGGCTTCCACCACCCGTTCAACCTGATCGTCTTCAACAACGACTTCCAGTTTCACCTTTGGCAGGAAATCCACGACATATTCAGCCCCGCGATACAGTTCAGTGTGGCCTTTTTGCCGGCCAAAGCCTTTTGATTCGGTTACTGTGATACCGGAAACACCAACTTCCGTCAGTGCCTCTTTCACTTCTTCCAGCTTGAACGGCTTAATGATCGCTTCAACCTTCTTCATGCCGTTCCCCTTTTTGCCGTGATCGCCAACATGCTCAGCGTTCAGGCCACCCCCGAACGCGTGATTGCGTTTGCGGCATTTGATCATGCCCCGCCACCGCAATTTGGCCTATATGGCGGCGGTTGCCCGGCTGTAGCGGGGCAGTGTCAGGGTTATCCAGCTGTTCGAGGCGCACAATTAGTCAGCGCACCGTCAAACGCCGTATGTTGTGCCGCAGCATCGAGGCGCATTTACAGGTTGTCGCGACCCGCAATGCAGCCGCCACAAGGCCATTCAGCTCCAGCTGAAATCCTGCGTGGCGGGTAAAATTGCACAAGCAACAACACTTCAGGCCGCAACCTGACGCCAAATATATTCCAGCCTTGAACATGAGAACACGGCGCTCAGGGCATATCATCAGCCAAGGTCCAAACTGTTTCAAACACCATCGGCGATCTTCATTACAGCGCAGGGGAAATTCATGAAAAAGACACTCCAAAGGCTGCTAGCGCCTGCCACATTCACGGCGATGTGCCTTGCGGCGGTAGGCCCGGCGATGGCAGCAGAAGCAGCAGCCCCCGTTGCCGACAAAGGCGACACAGCCTGGATGTTGGTTTCGACATTGCTGGTGTTGTTGATGATCCTGCCTGGGCTGCAACTGTTTTACGGCGGCCTCACGCGGTCCAAGAACATGTTGTCGACGATGACTCAGATCGGCGCGGCAACATGCCTGGCGATGCTGTTGTGGGTCGTGTTCGGCTATTCACTGGCATTCGGGCCAGACAATGCCGGTATGCTGAAGCCGTACATTGCAAGCCTTGATCGTCTGTTTCTGTCAGGCATCACGCCCGATTCAACGGTTGCAACGTTTACCGAAGGCGTGGTTATTCCCGAATATGTGTTCGTCTGTTTCCAGATGACATTTGCGGCCATCACCGTCAGCCTTGTGCTCGGTTCGGTGGTTGAACGGATCAAATTGTCGGCGGTGCTGGTGTTCACCACGGTCTGGCTGACCATCGTCTATCTGCCCATCGCTCACATGGTGTGGGCATCGTCGGGGCTGTTTTTGTCGGGGCTGTTTTTCGAAATGGGCGCGCTGGATTTTGCCGGCGGAACGGTTGTGCACATCAATGCCGGCGTGTCGGCGCTGGTGGCGGCCCTGATGCTTGGCAAACGGATTGGCTATGGTAAGGAAACCATGGCGCCGCACTCGCTCACCCTCACGATGGTCGGAGCGGGCATGCTGTGGGTTGGCTGGTTCGGCTTCAATGCCGGTTCCGCGCTCGAAGCCAACGGCTCGGCGGCTTTGGCCATGATAAACACCTTCGTTGCCACCGCAGCCGGCGCCTTGGCCTGGCTCGCCGTTGAAAAGATCGCCGGTCACAAGCCTTCGTCACTTGGCCTCGCGTCGGGTATCATCGCTGGTCTGGTTGCAGTCACGCCGGCGGCGGGGAATTCTGGCCCGATGGGCGCGATGGCGCTTGGCGTTGCGGCCTCGGTACTGTGCTATTTTGCCGTGGCGGTTCTCAAGCCGCGCCTTGGTTATGACGATTCGCTGGATGCATTCGGCATCCACGGGGTTGGTGGTATCGTCGGCGCAATCGGCACGGGCATCGTGTACGCGCCGTCACTGGGCGGCCCCGGCCCCGCCGATTTCGACATGATCAGCCAACTTGGTGTGCAGCTTGCCGCCGTGGGCACCACCATTGTCTGGGCCGCTGTCGGCACGGTGATCGCGGTCTTCGTTGCCAAGGCAATCACGGGGCTGCGCGTGAACAGCGATCTGGAGCGCGAAGGCCTTGATCTTGGCGAACATGGTGAGCGCGCCTACAATAATTAATCCATCCCGAAAATAATGGATGGCCTGATCCGATTTTGGGTCAGGCCATTCATATGTTCAAACAACTGAAGCTTGTTTCGCAGTTTCCAGCGTTTACGCCATTTGGCGTACATACTTATTATTCGTTGAAATGCACCATCGAATCTCTGTCGTCGTTTATCAGACGCCGGGTATTTGTTTGAATTTCGATGAAGGATACCGGATGATCAAGAAATTCGCACCGTGGCAGCGCCTCGCAGGGGCCGCCATTGCCATGGTCGCTGCTGCGTCGGCAGGCGGGGCAGCAGCGCAAGACGCACCGCCGCCATTGCTGCCGAGCCTCAGCGGCCCGATCAGTTACAATCCCAAGCCGCTCAGCGTCAGTCTGGGCAGCAGCAAGATCTATATCACCGGCATTGCCAGCGGCTATCTGGGCACCCAATCCAACACCACGCCGGGGGTCGCCAGCAGCTTAGCCGACGTTTCGAACGCGCAGGTGATCATCCAGAAACCCGAAGGCGTTTTCCAGTTTCTGGTGCAGGCCGGCCTGTACAGCCACGAAACGCTGGGCCTGCCTTACGCCCGCGCCGCCGCCTACACCGATGCTACATACGGCCCGGTGCCGCAGGCATGGGTGAAGATTGCGCCATCGGCCGCCTTCAACATCCAGGCTGGCATCCTGCCCACCCTGATCGGCCTTGAATCGCCGTTCAGCTTCCAGAATATGAACATCGAACGCGGTGTGCTGTGGGGCCAGGAAAACGTCCTCACGCGCGGCGTGCAGGCCAACGTCACAGCGGGCAAGATCAGTGCTGGCCTGGCACTCACCGATGGCTTTTTCTCGGGCAAGTTCAACTGGCTCAGCGGCATCGTGTCGTATGTCGATGGCCCGCACACACTGTCGTTGGTGCTGGGCGGCGCACTGAACCGCAACGCGCGTTCCACCTTTTCTACGCCGGTGGTGCAGAACAACAGCACAATCTTCAACGTGATCTACAGTTATTCTGGAGAAAAATGGCTGGTACAGCCCTATTTCCAATATGCCCGCGTGCCCGATCTGGCCTTCAACGGCACCACCAGAGCTGACAATTGGGGCGTTGGTGTGCTCGCGCGCTACAAGATCGACGACAATTGGGCGGTGCCGGTGCGGCTGGAGTATATCGACAGCAACGCACCGCGCGCGTCGGCGGCGAATTTCCTTTATGGCCCCGGCTCCAATGCGTTTTCGCTGACGGTGACGCCGACGTATACGTGGGACCGGTTTTTCATTCGGCCGGAAGTGTCGCTGGTGCAGGTTTCGGGGTTCACGCCGGGGGCGGCGTTTGGGACGACGGGGCTGGAAAAGAGCCAGGTGCGTGGTCGGTTGGAGTTTGGGGTGGTGTTTTAATCTCAGCCGGGCAGCGCGCGTGCCGCGCGCCGACTCGGGCAAGATCGGACGGCGAGTGAAAAAGGCGGCCCTCAGGCCGCCTTTTTTGACTCGTCCGACCCCGGATCAAGTCCGGGGCAGGCATTGCGGTTTTGCCGCGCTCCTTCTGGACTTTCTTTCTTCCCTTGTGATCTTGCCGCTCGCACCGTCCTTCCATTCGCGCGGGCTTGGCCCGCGCGCGGCGCTGACTGCGGGATAGGAGCTGCGGAAGGGCGATTCGGTGCCCAGCCCGTGCAGACGCGCTGGCCAAGCCATCGCCAAGGGGAGGGCGGCGCTGTTGGCACGCGCGTGAAGTGAAGGAAGGCAGGCAGGAAGAGCACGGCAAAGCCGCGCCGTCAGACGAGTCAAAAAGGGCAGCCCTGAGGGGCTGCCCTTTTCGCTCGCTGGCCGAGCGCGACGCGAGTTTGCCCGTAACGCTGCGCGTTACGGGCTCGCCGCTTACGCGCTGTAATACATATCAAATTCAACCGGCGCCGGCGTCATTTCCCAGCGCATCACCTCTTCCATCTTCAATTCGATGTACGAATCGATCTGGTCGTCGGTGAACACCCCGCCCTTGGTGAACACTGCCCGGCTTTTGTCGAGCGCGCCCAGGGCTTCACGCAAGGAGGCGCACACGGTCGGCACCTTCTTCAGTTCGCGCGGCGGCAGGTCATACAGGTTCTTGTCCATGGCCGGGCCGGGGTGGATGCGATTTTCGATGCCATCAAGGCCGGCCATCAGCAGCGCGGTATAGGCCAGGTAGGGGTTGGCCAACGCATCCGGGAAGCGCACTTCGACGCGCTTGGACTTGGCGCCGGTGCCGTAAGGGATGCGGCACGAAGCCGAACGGTTGCGGCTGGAATAGGCCAGCAGCACCGGCGCTTCAAAACCCGGCACCAGCCGCTTGTAGCTGTTGGTGGTCGGGTTGGTGAAAGCGTTCAGCGCCTTGGCATGCTTGATCACGCCGCCGATGAAATACAGGCACATGTCTGACAGTCCGGCATATTCATTGCCGGCAAACATCGGCTTGCCTTCTTTCCAGATCGAGATGTGGGTGTGCATCCCCGACCCGTTATCGGCCTTGATCGGCTTGGGCATGAAGGTCGCGGTCTTGCCATAGGCATGAGCGACCTGATGCACGACATACTTGTATATCTGCATCCGGTCGGCGGTCTGCACCAGCGTGCCGTAGGTCAGGCCAAGCTCGTGCTGGGCAGCGGCCACTTCGTGGTGATGCTTGTCGCAAGGTAGGCCCATTTCGAGCATGGTGGTGACCATCTCGCCGCGGATGTCCACTGCGCTATCGACGGGCGCGACTGGGAAATAACCGCCCTTGGCACGTGGGCGGTGGCCCATGTTGCCGCCATCATATTCCTTGCTGGTGTTGCCCGGCAGTTCGATGTCATCGATCGCGAAACCCGACCCGGCGTAGCCATCTTCGAAGCGCACATCGTCAAACATGAAGAATTCGGCTTCGGGGCCGACATAGACGGTATCACCGATCCCGGTCGACTTGAGGTAGACCTCGGCGCGCTTGGCGGTGGTACGCGGATCGCGCGAATACCAGTCGCCCGTCGATGGCTCAACGATGTCGCAGTTGATGATCAGCATCGGCGTGGCGCTGAACGGATCGATCCATGTTTCGGTCAGATCCGGCTTAAGGATCATGTCGGATTCGTTGATGACCTTCCACCCGGCAATCGACGAACCGTCGAACATCAGGCCGTCCTCAAGCTCGTCTTCGCCCATGATGCTGGCGACCATGGTGAGGTGCTGCCACTTGCCCTTGGGATCGGTGAAGCGCAGATCGACCCACTCGATTTCCTCGTCCTTGATCAATTTCAGGACGTCTTTCACTTTCGACATTAGCTTGGTGCCTCCACTTATCGGTTATGGCGTTCGGATGCTTGTGCCCGCCCACGCGGCAGGCACGAGAGGGTGCAGAAAATCAGATTGCGTCGTCGTTGGTTTCGCCAGTGCGGATACGCAGCGCGCTTTCGATTGCGGTGACGAAGATCTTGCCGTCGCCGATGCGTCCGGTCTGTGCGGCAGCGGCGATCGCTTCGACCACGCGCTCGGCCTGATCATCGGCGACGACCACTTCCAACTTCACCTTGGGCAGGAAGTCGACGACATATTCGGCGCCGCGATACAATTCCGTATGGCCTTTCTGACGACCAAAGCCCTTGGCTTCGGTGACGGTGATTCCAGACACGCCGATTTCGTGCAGCGCCTCCTTCACTTCGTCGAGCTTGAACGGTTTGATGATCGCTTCGATCTTTTTCACGTTATTCCCATCCGTGACTGGCTGATTGCTGACAAATTCTTAACAAGAATCATGCCAAGCCTGTTGATGCTGGCTTTAATCGATCCTTGCTGCCTGAAGACTCAGGGCGAAGATGTCTTTCGCCGATAGGTGCCGGTTAGCAAGATTATGGTGCACTGCGCAATGGTGCACAGCATCTGATCGGGACTTGCCTAAATTTTAAGCAGCGCTGCGGCACTCAAAGGCGCAAGCCGGTCGCCTCTGGCAGGCCGCACATCAAGTTCAGGTTCTGGATCGCCGCCCCGGACGCACCCTTGCCGAGGTTGTCGAGCACTGCAACGAGCCGGGCGTGCCAGCCTCCGGCATTTCCATGAACATAGAGTTCCATCGAGTCGGATGGTGGGGCATTCTGTTCCAGCAGAAGTTCTGAAACGCCGTTGTCCCCGCGCACTGCAATGACTGCGGATTCGGCGTAGAATTCCT
The DNA here is from genome assembly GCF_041689835.1 of Sandarakinorhabdus sp. Classification (GTDB taxonomy): domain Bacteria; phylum Pseudomonadota; class Alphaproteobacteria; order Sphingomonadales; family Sphingomonadaceae; genus Sandarakinorhabdus. Next base: position 349 of record NZ_JBDNFM010000115.1, on the reverse strand, counting down.
CTAACGAGTGGCGCAGCTGTTCGGCCGTCGGCTCACCCGGCATTGCGCCCAGATGCAACGGCACTTCGACCACCATCCCGCGATAGGCCGGCACGACAGCTGGCGCAAAGATCACGCCATGTCTCAGACCCGCGTAAGCCTTCATCTCCGGACGGTGTTTGTGCGCCATGTCATAGCCATAGGCCCGGAAAGCCGGCGCGCCTTCAGCTTCAAACCGCTCGATCAGCGCGTTACCGCCGCCCGAATAGCCGCTGACCGCGTTGACGGTGAAGGGCCAGTCGGTGGGCAGCAACCCGGCCCGCACCAGCGGCGCGACGAGCGCAAGGAACCCGGTCGGGTAGCAGCCGGG
>NZ_JBDNFM010000114.1:0-20097 GCF_041689835.1 Sandarakinorhabdus sp. | reverse complement strand
TGGACCGGCACCATGAACCTGACCGAGCCGCAGTGCGGCACCGACCTGGGCCTGATCCGCACCCGCGCCGAGCCGAACCCCGATGGCACATGGTCGATCACCGGCACCAAGATCTTCATCTCCGCCGGCGAGCATGACTTGTCAGACAACATCATCCACCTGGTGCTGGCGAAAACGCCGGGCGCGCCGGACAGCGTGAAGGGCATCAGCCTGTTCATCGTGCCCAAGTTCATGGTGCAAGGCGACGGCAGCCTGGGCGCGCGCAACGCCGTTACCTGCGGCAGCATCGAACACAAGATGGGCATTCACGCCAACGCCACCTGCGTGATGAATTATGATGGCGCCGCCGGCACCATGCTGGGCGAGGAGAACAAGGGCCTTGCCGCGATGTTCATCATGATGAACGCAGCGCGGCTGGGGGTGGGTATTCAAGGGCTGAGCCAAGCCGACGCGGCGTATCAAAACGCGGCGGATTATGCCCGGAGCCGCTTGCAGGGCCGCAGCCTGACGGGGCCGAAGAACCCCGATGGCAAGGCCGATCCGATCCTCGTCCACCCCGATGTGCGCCGGATGCTGATGGACGCGCGCGCCTATACCGAAGCCATGCGGGCGCTGATGTTGTGGGGCGCCATCCGGGTTGATCTGTCTCGCAAGGCCCCCGATGAGGCCGACCGCCAGTCCGCCGATGATCTGATCAGCCTGCTCACACCGGTAATCAAGGGCTATGGCACCGATCGCGGCTATGAGGTTGCCACCAACTGCCAGCAAGTGCTCGGCGGCCACGGCTATATCGCCGAATGGGGCATGGACCAGTTCGTGCGCGATGCGCGGATTGCGATGATTTACGAAGGCACCAACGGCATCCAGGCACTGGATCTGGTCGGCCGCAAGCTGGGTGCCAAGGGCGGGCGCGGCACGCAGGCGTGGTTGGCGTTGGTGGCCGGCGACATCGCGGCGGCCACGGACGAACGGCTGGCCTTCATCGCGCAGCCGCTGGGCCGCGCGCTGGGCGATGTGCAGGGCGGCGTGATGTGGCTGCTGCAGAACGGCATGGCCAATCCCGATAACGCAGGCGCGGGCGCGACGGCGTTCATGCGGATGATGGGCCACGTCGCGCTGGGGCACATGTGGCTCAAGATGAGCGTGGCGGCGCTGGCGGCGCTGGACGGCAGCACTGCCGATCCGGAATTCTTCAACGCAAAACTCATCACAGCGCGTTTCTTTGCAGCGCGCGTGTTGCCCGAAACCACGGGCCTGAAGGCGCAATTGGAAGCCGGTGCCGATACTGTGATGGCCATGCCGGCCGAGATGTTCTGAGACTTTCCCTGGAGGAACGACCATGACCGAAGCCTATATCTATGACGCCGTTCGCACGCCGCGCGGCAAGGGCCGCAAGGACGGCAAGCTGCACGAGATCACCCCGATTCAACTCGCCACCCAGGTGCTGCAGGCGGTGCGCGACCGTACCGGCATCAACACGGCTGATGTGGATGATGTGGTGCTGGGCTGCGTTTCCCCAGTGGGGGAACAGGGCAGCGACATCGCGCGCGTCGCGGTGCTCAACGCCGATTATGCCGAGACGACGGCGGGCGTGCAGATCAACCGGTTTTGCGCCTCGGGTCTGGAAGCCACCAACATGGCCGCGGCCAAGGTGATGACCGGTGAAGCCATGTTCGCCATCGGCGGCGGCGTTGAATCGATGTCGCGCGTGCCGATGGGCAGCGACGGCGCGGCGTGGGCGATGGATCCGGCGGTGGCGTATAAAACCTACTTCGCGCCGCAGGGCATTGGTGCCGATCTGATCGCCACCAAATATGGCTTCAGCCGCAACGATGTCGATGCCTATGCGATGGAATCGCAGCGCCGCGCCGCGCAGGCGTGGGCGGAAGGCCGCTTCAAGCACAGCATCGTCGGCGTGAAGGACGTGATCGGCGAGATCGTGCTGGCCCACGACGAACATATGCGCCCCGGCACCGACATGCAGAGCCTGGGCGGGCTGGCCCCGGCCTTTCAGGCGATGGGCGAGCAGATGCCCGGCTTCGATGCCATCGCGCTGATGCGTTACCCCGAAGTGGAGAAGATCAACCACGTCCACCACGGCGGCAACAGCAGCGGCATCGTCGACGGCGCAGCGGCCATTCTGATTGGCAACAAGGCGATGGGCGAGAAATACGGCCTCAAACCCCGCGCCCGAATCCGCGCCATGGCGTCGGTTGGTTCGGAACCGATGATCATGCTGACCGGGCCGGAATTCGTCGCCGCCAAGGTGCTGAGCCGAGCCGGCATGACCAAGGACGATATCGACCTGTTTGAACTGAACGAGGCGTTCGCGTCGGTAGTGCTGCGTTACATGCAGGCGCTGAACATCCCGCACGACCGCATCAACGTGAATGGCGGCGCGATTGCCATGGGCCATCCGCTGGGGGCTACCGGGGCGATGATTTTGGGCACCGTGCTTGATGAGCTTGAGCGCACCGGCAAAGGCACCGCGCTGGTCAATCTGTGCGTGGGTGCCGGCATGGGCACGGGCACCATCATCGAGCGGATCTGACTCCCTTCCCCTTCAGGGGAGAGGAGACAAAAAAGGGACCAACATATGACCACTGCCATCCACACCGAACTCGATGCCGACGGCATCCTGCTGCTCACTATCGATGTCCCCGGCCAATCGATGAACGTCATCACGCCTGAAGTGCAGGCCGATCTGGCCGCTGCGATAGTGCGGCTGAAGACGGATGAGGCCATCAAGGGCGCCGTGCTCACCAGCGGCAAGGCCAGCGGCTTCATGGCCGGGGCTGATCTGAAGGGCATGGGCGCGCTGTTCGGGGGCGCTGCGCTTCCGGAAGGCAAGTCGAAGATGGCCGCGCTGTTCGATGGCGTGTTCGGCCTCAACCGCTTGCTGCGCGATCTGGAAACCTGCGGCAAGCCGGTGGCGGCGGCGGTGGGTGGCCTGGCGCTGGGCGGTGGGCTCGAATTCATCCTCGCCTGCCATTACCGCGTGATCGCCGACAATCCCAAGATCACGCTGGGCCTGCCGGAAATCATGGTTGGCCTGTTTCCAGGGGCAGGCGGCACCCAGCGCCTGCCGCGCCTGATGGGCATCCAGCCGGCCTTGATGTATCTGCTGCAAGGCAAGAACATGAGCCCGCAGGAAGCTCTGGGCTTTGGCGTGGCGCAGGCCGTGGTGCCGGCGGACGAGGTTATTGCCACCGCCAAGGCCTGGGTGAAGGCCAACCCCACTGGCGGCGTGCAGCCGTGGGATACCAAGAATTTCAAGATGCCCGGCGGGCCAGCCACCGCGCTCAACCCCAATTTCGCGCAAGTGTTTGTGGGTGGCACGGCCATGACGCACGTAAATGCCGGCGACAACATGAACGCGCCGCGCGCCATCCTGAGCGCGGTTTACGAAGGCACCCAGGTGCCGATGGACACCGCCATCCGCATCGAAAGCAAATATTTTGCCAAGGTGGTCGCCGACCCGCAGGCCGGCAACATGATCCGCAGCCTGTTTATCTCCAAGCAAGCCGCCGAAAAGGGCGCGCGCCGCCCCAAAGATGTGCCCCCTGCACCAACGAAGAAGGTCGCCATGCTCGGCGCCGGCCTGATGGGCGCCGGCATCGCCATGGTCTCGGCTCAGGCCGGCATCGAAGTGGTGCTGCTGGATTCCACGCAGGAAGCCGCCGACAAGGGCAAGCAATACACCGCTGATCGCCTCGCCAAGAAGAAGACCCCGGCCGACAAGGCGCAGGCCATCCTCGACCGTATCCACCCGACGACCGATTATGCCGATCTGGCCGGCTGCGATCTGGTGATCGAAGCGGTGTTTGAAACCCGTGAGATCAAGGCCAATGTGACCAAACAGGCGCAGGCCGTGCTGGGCGCAGACGTGATCTTCGGCTCCAACACCTCCACCCTGCCGATCACCGGCCTGGCCGAAGCCTGGGACAAGCCGGAGAATTTCATCGGCATCCACTTTTTCTCACCCGTCGAACGCATGCCGCTGGTGGAAATCATCGTCGGCAAGAAAACCGGCGCCGCCGCGATCGCCAAGGCGCTGGATTATGTCATGCAGATCCGCAAGACGCCGATCGTGGTCAACGACAGCCGCGGTTTCTACACCTCGCGCTGCTTTGGCACTTATGTGCAGGAAGGCCTGGCGCTGCTCGGCGAAGGCACGGTGCCGGCGCTTATTGAAAATGTCGGCAAGCAGATGGGCATGCCGGTTGGTCCGCTGGCGGTGAACGACGAAGTGGGGCTCGATCTCAGCTACAAGGTTGGCCAGCAGACCAGGGCCGATCTCGGCGATGCCTACAAGCCCGGCCCTGCTGATGGCGTGATTGCCAAAATGCACGAGCTTGGCCGCCAAGGCCGCAAGAATGCCAAGGGATTTTACATCTATCCCGAAGGCGGCAAGAAACAGCTGTGGCCGGAACTGTCGGCGACCGTCGCTGGCGGCCTGGCTGCCCAACAACCCACGGCTGGCGAGGTGAAAGAACGCCTGCTCTATCGCCAACTGGTCGAATGCGCGCGCTGCATGGGCGAAGGCGTGCTGGAAACCCCGCAGGACGGCGATCTGGGTGCCATTTTCGGCTGGGGCTTTGCGCCGTTCACTGGCGGCCCGTTCAGCCACATGGACACGGTGGGCATCGCCAATGTCGTCGCCACGCTCGACCGGCTGGCACAAGCGCACGGCGAACGCTTCGCCCCGCCGCAATATCTGCGCGACATGGCGGCGCGCGGTGAGAGCTTTTACGCCATGGCGGCGAAAAAGGCGGCGTGAGTTGGCTCCCATCCCCTTCGGGGGAGGGGAGTTACTTGGGCGCTTGCGCCCGGCCCACCGGCGCGGCAGGCTAAACTGAACCAAGGAATGCCGCCATGCCAGACGTCGACCAAGCCTTCAGCCTGCCTAACGGGCAGAGCTTCCGCAACCGCATCGCCAAGCCCGCGATGACGGAGGGGCTGGCGTTTCGTGATGGGCTGCCGAACGCGGCCCACGAGACGCTGTATCGCCGCTGGGCTGATCGCGGCTGCGGGCTGCTGCTCACCGGTAATGTGCTGATTGATCGCTTGCATCTGGAACGGCCCGGCAACGTGATTGTCGATGGTCCATTGACCGCCGAGGGCAAGGCGGCGTGGGCGCGCTGGGCCGCCGCCGCGACAGCTGGCGGCACCCAGGCCTGGGTGCAGATCAGCCACGCCGGCCGCCAGACCCAGAAAAGCGTCAACCCTTCGCCCAAGGCACCATCAGCGGTTCCACTGGCGTTGCCGGGCGGGCAATTCGGCATGCCGGTGCCGCTTACGGACGCGGAAATCCGCGATCTGATCGCGCGCTGGGCCAATGCCGCCGTCGTTTCCCGGGAAGCTGGCTTTACCGGCGTGCAGTTGCATGCCGCGCACGGTTATCTGATCAGCCAGTTCCTGTCTCCGCTGGTCAACCGCCGTGAGGATGAATGGGGCGGCGCCCTTGAAAACCGCGCCCGGCTGTTGATCGAGGCCGTGAAGGCCGTGCGCGCCGCCGTTGGCAGTGATTTCACCCTGTCGGTGAAGCTAAACAGCGCCGATTTCCAGAAGGGCGGTTTTGCTTTTGATGAATGCCTCACCGTCGCCGGCTGGCTGGCCGATCTGGGCGTGGATTGCCTGGAATTGTCGGGCGGCACCTATGAACAGCCGGCGATGATGGACGTGGTAGGCCTGACCCCGCGCGAGGAACCCAGGCAGCAATCCACCCGCCAGCGCGAGGCCTATTTTGTGCAGCTGGCGCGCGCGCTGATGGCCGCCAAGACCCCGCCGCTGATGGTGACGGGTGGCTTTCGCAGCCTGGGTGCGATGGAGGACGCGCTGGGCAGCGGGATCGCCTTCGTGGGCGTTGGCCGGCCGCTGTGCGCCGAACCCGATTGTGTCACCGAATTGCTGGAAGGCCATGTCGAGGAGCTGCCGCGTTTCGAAGAGCGGCTGGCGATCGGGCCGGGATGGCTCGGCCCGTCCTCGCCGTTCAAGCTGGCGCGCACCATCAACGTCTTTGCCGCGCAGGCCTGGTATTACCAGCAGATCAGGCGCGTCGCCGCCGGCAGCACAGCCGTGAAATTGAACCCGTTCAAGGCCTTCCTGGCCGAGGACAAGGAAAACAAGGCTCGCATTTGAGGCGCTTTGGCTTCCTGCTGCTCGGGTTGGGGCTGGCGCTTGGCTGGGCCGGCTGGCTGGGCGCGATCCGTGATCCGGCGGTGGTGCATTACCGCGCCAGTCTGGCCGGGCTGCAGCGGCCGCTGCGGTTGGTCCATCTTTCCGATATGCACGGCAGCAATTGGGACATGCCGCAGGTGCGGCTGAATCGCATTGTGGATCAGGTGAACGCCCTTCACCCCGATCTGGTGGTGATCACGGGCGATTTTCACGCCAGCAAGATCTGGGACCCGCCGATGCGGCTGGAGGATGCGCTGCGTCCGCTCACCCGACTGCGCGCGCCGCTGGGCGTGTGGAGCGTGCCTGGCAATCACGATGATCCCTACTGGATCCGCTGGGTCATGCAGCGCCTTGGCCTCAAGCTGCTGGCCGGTGATCTGGTTGATGTTGGCCCGCTGCAGATCGTGGGCAGCGATGATCTGATCCTAGGGCAGCAGCCGGTGGCGGGGCTGCTGGCGGCTGCAGCGCGCGCCCGGCCCGGCAAGCCGTTGATCGCGCTGGTTCACGAACCCTCGCTGTGGCCGCTGCTGCCGCCCGCAGTGGATTTGTTGCTGGCCGGACACACCCACGGCGGCCAGATCGATATCTTCGGCTGGCCGCACATTATGCCTGAATACGAAAAAGTGCAGCGCGGCCTGTTTCGCAACGCGGCGGGCCAGCAACTGGTGGTTTCGGCCGGGATCGGCACGTCGGTGGTGCCGCTGCGGCTGGGCACACGCGGCGAAATCGTCGTGGTGGAACTGGTTCCTCAGCCCCGATCTCAACCGCCGGGCAGAAAGTCCGGCACCGACAAGTAACGCTCGCCGGTGTCATAGTTGAAGCCGATAACCCGCGCGCCGGCGGGCAAGTCCTTAAGCTTGATGGCGATGGCTGCCAGCGTGGCTCCCGACGAAATGCCGACCAGCATGCCTTCCTCGGCGGCGGAACGCAGCGCCCACGCCTTGGCATCCGCAGCATCGACCTGCACCACCCCATCAAGCAGCGCCACATCGAGGTTTTTCGGAATGAAACCTGCGCCGATGCCCTGGATCGGGTGCGGGCTGGGCGAGCCGCCGGAAATCACCGGCGAAGCGGCGGGTTCTACAGCGAACACCTTCAGGTTCGGCCAGCGGGCTTTGAGCGCCTGCGCAATGCCGGTGATATGGCCGCCGGTGCCCACCCCAGTGATGATCGCGTGCGGCGGCGTATCGGCGAAATCGGCATAAATCTCCTCGGCCGTCGTTGTCACGTGCACGGCGATGTTGGCCGGGTTTTCAAATTGCTGCGGCATCCAGGCGCCGGGCGTAATGGCCACGATCTCCAGTCCGCGGGCGATCGCGCCGTTCATGCCCTTTTCGCGCGGGGTAAGATCGAAACTGGCGCCGTAAGCCAGCATCAGCCGCCGGCGCTCGATCGACATGGATTCGGGCATGACCAGGATCAGCTTGTAGCCCTTCACCGCCGCCACCATGGCGAGACCGATGCCGGTGTTGCCGCTGGTCGGCTCCACGATGATACCGCCGGGTTTCAGCGTGCCGTCGGCCTCAGCCGCTTCGATCATGGCGAGCGCGATGCGATCCTTGATGGATCCGCCCGGGTTGGAGCGTTCGGACTTGATCCACACTTCGGCCTGCGGGAACAATTTTCCCATGCGCACATGCGGCGTGCGGCCGATGGTTTCGAGGATGTTGTTGGCCTTCATCGCGGCACCTTTGCGGTTGTTCGCGTTTCTTTTAGGCTGGTAAGCGCCCCGCGCCAACGGCGGAAAACTTCGCGGCGCTTCAGGCAGGCTTTTGTGCGTCGAACCGGTCGGCATTGCGCAGTTGCGGAAAGCGCCACGCCCACAGCACCGTGACGATGATGGCGCCGATCCCGCCGATCACCACGCCCGGCACCGCGCCGATATACCGTGCGGCCAGGCCCGATTCGAGCTCGCCCAGTTCGTTGCTGGCTGAAATGAACAGGCCCGACACGCTGCTCACCCGACCGCGCATGTCGTCAGGGGTGTGCAGTTGAATCAGGGTGCCGCGCACAAACACGCTGATCGCATCGGCCGCGCCCAGCACCACCAGCGCAGCCAGGCTGAGCGGATAGCTGGTGGACAGGCCAAAGACGATGGTGGCGAGCCCGAACACCGCAACACTGGCAAACATCACCGGGCCGACATGGCGGCGCAGCGGCCGGCTGGCGAGAAATATCGCCATCACGACAGCGCCAGCCGACGGCGCGGCGCGCAGCGGACCTAGCCCTTCGACGCCGACATGCAGCACGTCGCGGGCATAAACCGGCAGCATCGCCGTCGCGCCGCCCAGCAGCACGGCAAAAAGATCGAGGCTGATCGCGCCCAGCAGCACGCGATTGTACCGAACATAAGCCACGCCTTCGACCAGTGACCGCCACGGCGTGAGCGGCGATGGCGCCGGGCGCGGCACCGGCCGGATGATCATCAGGCACACGAAGGTGAGCGCAAACAGGATGGCCGCCGCCACATAAGGCGTGGCCGGCGACACCGCATAAAGAAAAGCGCCCAGCGGCGGACCGATTACCGCGCCGGCCTGCCAGGAAATGCTGTTTAGCGCGATGGCCTGCGGCAGCAGTTCGCGCGGTACCAGATTGGGGGCAAGCGCCGCCATCGACGGCCCCTGAAACGCGCGTGCCACCCCCAGCAGCGCGGCAACGACAAACAGCGCTTTCATCGGTACGGCCCCCGACAGGGCGAGCCACCCCAGCGCCGCAGCGCACCCCAGTTCCAGCACAACGGCGGCGCGGGCGATGTGGCGGCGATCAAGCCGATCGGCGATCACGCCAACGACAAGTGCGAGGCAGAAAAGGGGCAGGAACTGCGCCAGCCCGATCATGCCGAGCAGGAAGGCGGCTTCGTCGCGGCTCATCGTGTCGCGGGCGATATCGTACACCTGCCAGCCGATGACGACCACCATCATCATGCTGGCGACGGTGACAAGGAAGCGCGACACCCAGAAGGCGCGATAATCACGGATTTTGAGCGGAAGCGGGATCGACGGCACCTGCCCTCCATAGAAAGCCCCAGCGTTGCGGGCAATTGATTTGCTGCCAGCCCGTTTGCTGGTTTCGCGTGGCAATGATATCCTGCGCCGCAATGCCGAGTTTTCGTCAATTTCCCGGACTGGTGGTGGCGGTCGTCCTGTGCGGCGTCGGGGTCATCCAATTGGTGGTGGCATGGACCGGCTGGAGCCTCGGGCTCGGCTGGCAATGGGGGCTGATCGCCGCCGTGCTGTCGCTGGTCGCCCGCTTTAACGGCTATGCACTGGTGGGCACGTTTTTCTTTGCCCAACAGTATTTGCACTGGCCGCTGCCGCAGTGCCTGGCGTTGACAGCGGTGGGACTGTTGTTCCTTACCCCCGGCATTTTCCGCGAAATCATGAGCGCCATGACCGGGCAGGACATCAGGCCGCTCTGACCAGGCCGCTCTGGTCAGGCCGGTTCTATCAGGCGTCCCTGAGCGTCACGAAACTGTCGAGCACGCGCTTGCGCCCCGCCGCCGGAAAATCGATTTCCAGCTTGTTGCCATCGACATGGAACACGGTGCCTTCGCCGAACTTGGCGTGAAACACGCGGGCGCCGCGCCGGAACGCCGGGCTGGGGCTGAGCGAGACGGCGCTCACCCGTGCTTCGCCCCAGGTTTTTTCTTTGGGCGGCGCGGCGCCGCGCGGGCCGAAATCGCGCCCAAAGCTGTTGCCCGAATTGCCGCCCACTTGCGCGGCCCGGTCCCAGCCCGGGCCGCGCCCGGTCCCGCGGGCGAGGTGAGCAAACGGATCGCCGCCTTCCAGTGCAGCGCGCCACAGGCTGGGCCCGCCGCTCATGGTTGAACGCGCCGTGACATGATCGTCCGGCAATTCTGCGATGAAGCGGCTGGGCAGCGCCGCCGTCCACTGGCCATAAACCTGACGGTTGGCGGCGTTTATGATGTGGGCGCGCTTCCGGGCGCGTGTAATCCCCACGTAGGCCAGCCGCCGTTCTTCCTCCAGCGAGGCTGTGCCGCCCTCATCCAGTGAGCGCTGGCTGGGAAACACGCCTTCCTCCCAGCCGGGCAGGAATACATGATCAAACTCCAGCCCCTTGGCGCCGTGCAGGGTCATGATGGTGATCTTTTCGTCATCGGATGCCGCATCATTGTCCATCACCAGCGCAACATGTTCCAGAAACGCGGTAAGGCTGGGATAATCGCCCATCGCCCGCACCAGTTCCTTCAAATTCTCGATGCGGCCATCGGCTTCGGTGGATTTGTCGGCCTGCCACATGGCGACATAGCCGGATTCCTCCAGCACGATTTCCGCCAGTTCGGCATGGCCCATGGTTCCGGCCTGGTCGCGCCAGCGGGCAAGGTCGGTGAAAAAGCCCTTCACCGCCCGCCGCGCCGCCGAAGTAAGATCGTCGCTTTCGATCAGGGCGGCGGCGGCGCGCGGCAGCGGCACGTTGAGGGCGCGGGCAGCGGCGTGCATGGTGCCCATTGCCTTGTCGCCCAAGCCGCGTTTGGGGGTGTTGATGATGCGCTCAAAGGCCAGCGCATCGTCGGGCGATTGCACCAGCCGCAGATAGGCCAGCGCATCACGCACTTCAGCGCGCTCATAAAACCGGAAACCGCCGACGATGCGGTACGGCAGGCCGATGGCGATGAACCGGTCTTCAAACAGGCGCGTCTGGAATTGGGCGCGCACCAATATGGCCATGTCATTGAGCGAGCTGCCTTCGCGCGCCAGCCGTTCGGCTTCGTCGCCGACCAGCCGGGCTTCCTCCGGCCCGTCCCACACGCTCGTCACTTCCACGCGCTCGCCGCTGGTGTGTGCGGTGAACAGCGCCTTGCCGAGCCGGCCGCTGTTGTGGGCAATCAGGGTGTTGGCGGCGGCAAGGATGTGCGGAGTGGAGCGGTAATTCTGTTCGAGCCGGATCATCTTGGCGCCAGGAAAATCATGCTCGAAACGCAGGATGTTGGCGACTTCGGCGCCGCGCCAGCTGTAGATCGATTGATCATCATCGCCCACGCAAGCCAGGTTTCGCGCCGGCCCCACCAGCGATTTCAGCCACTGATACTGGGCGCTGTTGGTATCCTGATACTCATCGACCATCACATATTTGAAGCGCCGCTGATATTCGGCCTGCATATCGGGATGCTGGCGGAAAATGGTCAGCATGTGCAGCAACAAATCGCCAAAATCGCAGGCGTTCAGGGCCACCAGCCGTTCCTGATAGCGCGCATACAGCGCCGCGCCGCCGCCTTTCGCGCCGTCGGCATAAGCAAAACTTTCGCCCGGCGGTACGTCGGCTGGCAGCTGACCCTTGTTCTTCCAGCGATCGATCAGACCGGCCAATTGCTTGGGCGGCCAGCGTTTGTCATCGATGCCGGCTTCGGCCACCACCTGCTTGAGCAGGCGTAATTGATCGTCGGTGTCCAATATGGTGAATTGCGGATTCAGCCCGACCAGTGCGGCGTGGCGGCGCAGCATCTTGGCCGACAGCGCGTGGAACGTGCCCAGCCACGGCAGCCCCTCGGCCATCGGCCCGAGCAGAAGTTCGGTGCGGCTGCGCATCTCGCGCGCCGCCTTGTTGGTGAAGGTGACGGCCAGCACTTCGGATGGCCACGCCAGCCGACCCCACAGGATATGCGCCAGCCGCGCAGTGAGCGCCTTGGTCTTGCCGGTGCCGGCGCCGGCGAGGATCAGCACCGGGCCTTCGGTGGTGGTCACCGCCTCGCGCTGGGGCGGGTTCAGCCCGGCCAGCCAGGGCGGCTCGCTGCCAGCGCCTTTCACGGCAGAATCATGGTTGGCGGGCAGGTTCATTTGCGAACAATTAAGGAACAACGCGCCTGCTGCCAAGCGGCTTTGCGCCGCTGCAGGCTGGGCTGATTCAAACCGCCACGCCTGCCGCCGTTCATTCCCCCTGTGGACTGATCGACAAGGGTATCAACATGAGCGCGATGCTGAAGCCGCCGGTGCAGATGGTGCGCGATCTGGGATGGCGACAGGTGCTGGGCCTTGATCAGGCCGAAGAAGGTTTCTGGGCCGAGGTGCGCGGCCAGCAACTGGCCCAGCTGGCGCAAAACATTCCGTTCAACCTCAGCCTGTTGACCGTTAATTTGCTGGCTGTTCTGGCCGAATTCGGCGCGGCCGTGGAATTTTCTCGATTGGCGCCCTGGCTGCTAGGCATCGCCGTGCTGGCCGCCGTGTGGAGCCTGCGCATCGTGCGCCGGCCGCCCAGCGATGGCCCGCGCCGGGCTGGCCGCGCCGAATATTGGCGAGTGACTGGCGAGATCGGCTTGCTTGCGCTGTTCTGGGCCGGGCTGGTGAACGCGATGGCTTCGTCGCTGCCAGCCGATGCTCAGGCGATGCTGATGCTGTTTTCGCTAATCTTCATGGGCGCGGTGTCAAACGCGGCTGCCACCATGCCGGCAGCGGTGCTGTTGGTGTGCCTCAGCATCGGCGGCGGCATGGTGCTGGCATTGCCCACCGGAGCGCCACTGGACCACCCGCTGGTGCTGTTCGGGCTGGCCAGTTTCATCACCACCAAATTGCGCGCCGGGCTGGTGTCTGCTTATCACACCATGGCCCGGCTCAAGAGCGAGGCCGATCTTTGCGAGCAGGGCGAGGTGGTGCGCCTGCTGCTCAATGAATATGAATCCAACGGTTCGGATTGGCTGCTCGAACTGGATGGGCGGGGTTGCCTTACCCATGTCACCACGCGTTTCGCCGATGTTGCCCGCCGCCGCCGCGCCGATCTGTTGGGGCAGCCGCTGCTGGCGCTGCTTGATCCGGTGCACGGCGGCGCTTCGACGGCGGCGCTGGCCCACGCCATTCGCGAACGGCAGGCGTTTCGCGATCTGGTGGTGCCGGTGCCACTGGGGCGGGATTTGCGCTGGTGGGCGCTGTCGGGCACGCCAAAACAGGATTTGGCCGGCAATTTCACCGGCTTTCGCGGTGTTGGCCGCGATGTGACCGATGTGCGGCGCAGCCAGGAACGCATCGCGCAACTGGCGCGCTTCGATCCGCTCACCGGGCTGGCCAATCGCAGCCTGTTCCGCGAAACGCTGGATGATGTGATGGAACGCGCCGTGCTGTCCGGCAAGCCTGCGGCGCTGCTGTTTGTCGATCTGGATCGCTTCAAGGCGGTGAACGATTGTTTTGGGCATGGTGCCGGCGATCTGCTGCTGCGCCAGGTCGCGCAGCGTTTGCAGGCGCTGATCAAGGGCCACGTGAAGGGTGGGGCCACCATTGCCCGGCTGGGCGGCGATGAATTCGCCATCGTGTTGCCCGATGGCAGCGGCAACCGGGCCGAAGTGCTGGCGCAGCGTATCGTCAAGGATCTGGCGCGCCCCTTCCCGCTGGGCGATGAAGGCCGCGCTGGCGCTGTGATGGTGGGCGCGTCGGTGGGCTGGGCGCTGGCACCGCACGATGCGCAAACGCCGGAAGATTTGCTGAAATGCGCCGACCTGGCGCTGTACCGGATCAAGGGTGACGGCCGCGGCGCGGCCTGCCACTTTCAGCCGGAAATGGCCCAGGTTGCCGCCGAACGCCGCAAGCTGGAAGCCGATCTGGCCGTCGCGCTTGAACGTAACGAACTGGCGCTGGTGTTCCAGCCGGTGGTGGATGCCGATGACGAACGCATCACCGGCTTTGAAGCCCTGCTGCGCTGGCACCACCCCGACAGGGGGACGATTTCGCCGCTGGATTTCATCCCGCTGGCCGAAGAGACCGGCCTGATCGTCCCGATCGGTACCTGGGTGATCGATGAGGCGCTGAACTGGGCAGCGCGTTGGCCGGATCATGTGAAGGTCGCGGTCAATCTGTCGGCGGTGCAGATGGAAGAGCCTGATTTGCCCGATGTGATCGCCGCCGCCCTGAAACGCCATGGCGTCGCCACCGAACGGCTGGAACTGGAAATCACCGAGAGCCTGTTTCTCGCGGAAAAGCCGGCGGTGATCGAAGTGCTGGCGCGGCTGACGGCAATGGGCGTCAGCTTTGCCCTCGATGATTTTGGCACCGGCTATTCGGCGCTGGGCACCCTGCAAAAGGGCAGATTCAGTCGCATCAAGATCGATCGCAGCTTTGTCAAACGCGCCACTGCCATGGGCGATGAAGCCAGCGCCATCATTCAGGCCATCGTGCGGCTGGCCGCCAGCCTGGATATGCAAACCACCGCCGAAGGCACCGAAACCCGCGCCGCCTTCGAATTGTGCCGGCAATTGGGCTGCACGCAGGTGCAGGGCTATCTGTTCGGCAAGCCGATGCCGCCCAAAGAGGCAACGCGGCTGGTGTGCGAGGCGGCGTTGATCTGAGGCCTATTCGTCAACCCAGCATTTCAGCAGCGTGTGAGCAATCGCCATGGGCGGCGGCGCCAGAAAATCGCCGTCACCAGCGAGTGCGGCGCGCACCTCGTCCTTGGTCACCCAGCGCACTTCCTCCAGTTCCTCCTCGTCCAGCCGCACCTCAAAGCCGTCGGCCTCGGCAAAGGCAGCCATCATCAGGCTTGATGGGAAGGGCCACGGCTGGCTGGCGAGATAACGCACGCGGCGCGTGGTGATGCCGGCTTCTTCCCACAATTCGCGGCGCACGGCTTCTTCCAGGCTCTCGCCCGGCTCCACAAATCCTGCCAACGCCGACAGGAAGCGCTTGGGAAATCGCGGCTGGCGGCCGATGAGGGCATGGCCGTCCTTCACCGCCAGCATGATCACCACTGGATCGACGCGCGGGAAATGTTCGGCCTTGCAGGCCGTGCACTGGCGGGCATAGCCGGCCTTGGCCAGCTCGGTCTTGCCGCCGCACATCGCGCAAAAACCATGCCGCTGGTGCCAATCGATGATGGACCGGGCCTGGGCAACGATGGCGGCCTCGTGCGCCGGCAGCAGCGCCCCGGCAGCGCGCGCATCAAGCAGCTTGCCGCCAAAATCAGCCACCAGTTCAGCCGACGGCGCCGCAGCGGCAAAGCGCGGGCCTTCGGCGCCCACACCCAGAAAAATCGACAGCGCATCGTGCGGAATATCGGAACGATAAGCCCACAGGATCGCTGGGGCTTCGCCGGGCCGGACCACGGGATTGAGGCCATAAAGCACCAGCCAGCGCGCATCGGCGCGGGCGCGCAGGCCGATCAGCGCGGCAGCATCGCGGCGGATTTCGTCGGCGCGGTCGAGCGTGTTGCCGGTAAAGCCGGTAACCGGCACATCATGAAAATTTGTCATGCAGCCTTGTTCCCTTGTTCGCGGGCAGCGGCAAGCCCCCGCTCGTGTCTGGCCCGAGTCTCAATTGGGCTGCCTTGGCAAAAAGCGTGGGGAGGCCGGCGGATTTGACCGCATCCAGCGGCAGCCACGTCGCGCCGGGCAGATCGAGCGCCGGCCGGCCGCGCAGGTGCAGCGCCGCCACTGCCAGTTCCAGATCAAAATGCGTAAATCCGTGGCGCACCAGCCCCAGCGATTGCCAATCCCCCGCCAGCGGCGGCTGCGCGGCCCCCCGCCAATCACAACTGGGCAGCGCGCGCATCCCGCCGAGCAGGCCTTTTGCGGGTCGCACGATGGTGAGCACATGGCCATCCGCCTCGATCCACCAAGCGGTGCCGTGACGGGTGGGCCGGGCCTTTTTCGTGGCCTTCACCGGGAAGCTGGCTTGCGTGCCGGCAGCACGCGCCGCACACGCGTCTGCCAGTGGGCAGGCGAGGCAGCGCGGGCTGCGGGCGGTGCAGACGCGGCGGGCCAGATCCATCATGGCTTGCGCGAAATCGCCAGCATGGCCGGGCGGAACCAGCGGGGTGAGCGCCGCCCGGATGGCGGCGCGCGCAGCGGGCAGGGGAATGGCAATGGCAAAAAGCCGGGTCACCACCCGTTCGACATTGCCATCGATCACCACCGCATCGCGGCCAAAGCCGAAGGCCGCCACCGCCGCCGCCGTGTAATCGCCGATGCCGGGCAGATCGCGCAATTCGGCTTCGCTGGCCGGAAAACGCCCGCCGTGGCGAGCCACAACGGCGCGCGCGCAGGCGAGTAGATTGCGGGCGCGGGCGTAATAGCCAAGCCCGGCCCACGCCTGCATCACATCGGCGTCCGGGGCCGCCGCCAGCGCCGCCACGTCACGCCAGCGCGCGGTGAAGGCGTGAAAATAGGGCGTGGCGGCTTCCACCGTCGTCTGCTGCAACATTACTTCCGAAAGCCACACGCGGTAAGGCCAGTTTTCGCCTGTTGGCAGCACCGCGCCCGGCGGATTGCGCCACGGCAGGTCGCGCGCATGGGCACTGTACCATTCGAGAAGTTGCCGGGGCCAGCTATCGGTCACAGCGCGTCTATGGCATGGAAGCACGATGCCGAAAACGCCTCCCAAAGCTGCGGCCAAAATGCCGACGGCGCTCAAACCGCCCATCGAACGGGCGAGGGGCGGCCGCGCCAGGCCCATTGCCGAACTGGTGAGCGATGTCGGCGGCCAGGCTTTCACCCGCTTCGGCTTCACCCACAGCGCGCTGAATGATCGTTGGGGCGAAATCGTCGGCCCGCATTATGCGCGCCACAGCCGGCCGCTGCGCCTGCGTTTTCCAAAGGGCCAGAAGGATGGCGGCACGCTGGCCATCGCCGCTACTGGCGCGCTGGCGCCGATGTTGCGCCATGTCGAGGTGCAGATCATCGAACGGGTGAACCGCATTCTGGGCTATGCCGCCGTCGCCCGCATCAGCATCGAACAGGGGACCGCCACCATGGCGCCGCCGCCCGCGCCGCCGCCGCCTGCGCCCGGCCCGCTGCCGGAAGCCACACGATCGACCTTGCGCGATATCCAGGACCTTGAACTGCGGGCAACGCTGCAATCGCTGGCCGAGGCGCTGGCCATCAGCAGCGGCCCGCCCAGGATCAGGTGAAGCGGCGCTTGCGAAGGGGGGGCTTGGCGCTGCCGCATGCGCCGCGCTACACACGTGTCATGAAACTGCTCGCCGCCTTTTCCATTGCCGTCGTCACAGCCGTGGCTGCGGCTCCGCTGTCGGCCCAAGTTGCCCGCGCTCCTGCCCGCGCTGCACCCACCGATTGGTCCAGCCGGCTGGCGATCACGCCGCAAGGCGGCGTGTTGATGGGCAATCCGCAAGCGGCTGTGAAGTTGATCGAATTCGGCTCGCTCACCTGCCCGCATTGCCGGCATTTCCACGAAACCGGCCTGCCGGAGATCAAGGCGCGCTGGCTGGCCGGGGGCCGTGTGAGTTACGAATATCGGCCGTTTTCGCTCAACGGCATCGATCTGATGGCGGGGCTGTTGATGCAATGCCAGGCGGCCCCGCAGGCTTGGGCCTTCATCAACCGCGCTTATATCCGCCAGGATGAATTGATCACGCCGTTCACCACCGTCCCCGAAGCGGAACGTACCCGCATCCAGGGCCTGCCTGCCGATGCGCAGGGTAACGCCATGGCCATCGCGGGCAAGCTGCCGCAGTTTGCCGCTGCCGCCGGCATCACCCGGGCGCGATATGATGAATGTACCGCATCCAAGCCGGGGATGGACCGGCTGCTCGCCATTCGGGTTGATGCGGTGCAAAATCACCAACTACAGGGCACGCCCAGCTTCCTGATCAACGGCCGCATGCAAACCGGCGGGTTCGACTGGGCCGCGCTCGACCCCTTGCTCACTGCCGCCGTGAAGGCATCCGCTACCACTGGTCTCAAAAGGACGAAATAATGCGCCATCTTCTCACGATTCCCGTGCTTGCGCTCGCGCTGGCCGCCTGCGGCGACAAATCGGCTGCGCCGGCCGGACCCGGCGGCGACAAGGCCAGCACCGCGCCCGCCGTGGTCGCCCCCGCGGGCCTGAACTGGGTTGACCTTGTGACCGCCACGCCGGAAGGCGGCTTTCGCATGGGCAATCCGGATGCCCGCGTGAAGCTTGTCGAATTTGCCTCGCTCACCTGCCCGCACTGCCGCGAATTCCACGAAGCCGCGACCGCCGCCATCAAGTCGAAATATGTCGCCAGCGGCAATGTTTCCTATGAATATCGCAACTTCGTGCTCAATGGCCCGGATTATGCCGCCACCGTGCTGGCGCGCTGCCAGGGCGCCGGCGCCTTTTTTGGCCTGCTCGACAGTTTCTACACGGATCAGGCCGGCTGGACCGAGCCCTTCAGCCGCATTGCCAAGGCCGATCAGGAAGCGCTCGGCAAGATGCCGGAAGACCAGGCCGTCCGCCGCCTGGCCGAACTCGGCGGCCTTGCCGATTATGTGAAATTGCGCGGAATGCCGCGGGCGAAATTCGATCAATGCCTTGCTGATCCGGCGCAGATGAAGGCCATCAACGACCTGCGGAACCTGGCGGTGAACGAGTTGAAACTCACCGGCACGCCCAGCTTCATCATCAACGGCACCGTGCAGGAAGGCGTGTTCACTTGGGCTGATCTGGAACCCAAGCTGCAAACCGCCCTGAGGTAGGCGTTGGAGTTTCGCCGCCTTCGCCTTGCGGGCTTCAAGTCCTTCGTTGAACCGGCCGATTTGCTGATCGAACCGGGGTTGACCGGTGTTGTCGGCCCCAACGGCTGCGGCAAATCCAACCTGCTCGAAGCGTTGCGCTGGGTGATGGGCGAAGGCAGCCCCAAATCCATGCGGTCCGGCGGCATGGACGACGTGATCTTTGCCGGCACTGCCGCCCGCCCGGCGCGAGAATTCGCCACCGTCACCCTGCATCTGGCCGGCAGCGCCGGCGAGGAGATCGAGGTGCAGCGCCGCATCCAGCGCGGCGCCGGATCGGATTATCGCCTCAACGGCCGCGACACCCGCGCTCAGGATGTGCGCCTGCTGTTTGCCGATTCGGCCACTGGCGCGCACAGCCCGGCCATCGTCGGCCAGGGCCGCATCAGCGCCATCATCGCCGCCAAGCCCGCCGAGCGCCGCCAGTTGCTCGAAGAAGCTGCGGGCATCGCGGGGCTGGCCGTGCGCCGGCGCGAAGCCGAAATTCGCCTGCGTGCCGCCGAAGCCAATGTGACGCGGCTGGACGACGTGATCCGCGGGCTGGAGACGCAGGCCAATACGCTGCGAAGGCAGGCCAAATCCGCCCAGCGTTATCGCAGCCTTTCTGACCGCATCCGCCACGGCGAGGCGGCGTTGCTCCACGCCCGCTGGCACACGGCGGTGGCGCTGAGCGAACGTGCCCGCCAGGCCGCTGTGGCTGCCGAGATGCTGGCCGCCGAACGCACGCGGCTGGCGGCGCAACTGTCAGCAGAGGCCGCTGATGCCAGCGCCGGCCTGCCCGCCTTGCGCCTGGCCGAGGCGGAGGCCGCCGCCGCTGCCCAGGCCCTGCGCCAGCGCCGCGCCCTGCTGGACGCCGAAGCGCAGGAATTGTCCCGCCGCGATGCCGCGCTGGCCGCCAGCATCACCAGTATCGATCGCGATGCCGCGCGCGAAACCGCCATGGCCGATGACGCCGCCAACGCTGGGGGGCGACTGGCCGCCGAGGATGCCGCGATTGCCGAACGGCTTACGGCGCTGGCAGCCGAGCGACCTGCGCTGACAGACCGATTGGCGGCAGCGCAAGCTGATGCTTCAGCAGCAGAATCTGCGCTGTCTGATGCGATGGCCGCCCACGCTGCTGCGGCCGCTGCCGGGCGTGCCGCCAGCGATGCTGCTACTGCCGCCGCCGCCCGCGCCGCCCGTGCGCAAACCGAAGCGAAGACGCTGGTGGAGCGGCTGGACCGCCTGGCCCCGGCGCCTGATCTGGAACCGTTTCGCGGCGCAGTGGACAAGGCTCAGGCCGGTGTGGCCGCCTGCGAAGCCGGCGTGGCCGATGCCGAAGCAGCTCGCCCGGCGGTGGAATCGGCCCGCAGCGAAGCCGCCGCCGCGCTTGCCGCCGCCCGCGCCACGCTGGCCAGTCTGGATGCCGAAGCGCAGGCGCTGGCCCGCCGGCTTGCCGCCGATCAAGGCCAGGGGCCGCACATCGGCGATCTGCTGGTGGCCGCCGCCGG
>NZ_JBDNFM010000113.1:0-27788 GCF_041689835.1 Sandarakinorhabdus sp. | reverse complement strand
GAGGTTGCTGTTCCCGCGCCAAATTTGGTTGTCATACAATAACCCGTGCAGCGCGGTTTCGGCATTGACCTCGCCGGGCAGTTCCGACGGCCCAAACGGCCATTCTCGGCAATAATCCACGCGCACGTTTGTCGCCGGCCAGGCCGAGCCCGTGCTGGTGAGCAGCGCCCGTGTGCCGGTGCTGTCCAGCGCGGCAGTGAAGCCACTACCGGGCGCACCCCAGTTGGCGCCGTTATCGATTGAAATGCTGAACCGGTTGGCCAGTGCCGCGCCGTTCAGGGTGCGGCAGGCCCGGCCCAATTCCACCTCGATCACAGCGCGCGCCGCATCGCGAAACCACGCCGCCACCACCCGCGGGCCGTGCGCCTTGATACGGCGATCATAATACCAGGCAATACTGCGCCCCATGCCGCGCCCCACCTTGGCCTGGCCCACGGCGTTGCCATCGCTTACCGGGTTCAAACTGCTGGGATTGCCGGGGCTGTTGCAAAACGCCGCGTGCAGGCTGCCGTTCTGATCGCCCACGACATCTGGCCAATAGGGTGCCAGCGCGCCGCGGCTGCCCAATTCCAGCACATAATCCACGCTATCGGCCCGAGTCTTGCTGGTGGCGGCGCCATCGGGCAAATCGCGGTGGCCGCGCCACGGCGGAAAGATCAACCAAGGTGCGGCAACGGCGCCCGTAAACATGGCATCGACCGCCCCGGTCCAGCTGGCCCGCGTCCCCGGCGTTTCGGCAATGCCCGTCCACATCCTCAGCTGGGCATCGGTATAACTGTCCATCAACAGCGCATGATAACCCACCACGCCGCTGCCATCGGCCGAACTGGCCCCGGGGGCAGCCTTGGTGCCGATGAAGCGCCACGAGGCACTGCCCAGCACGAGGCTGTCGGCCGCCCATTGATCCATGGACGTGCCGTTGATTGCCGGCACCACGATGCCCAGCGGATGGCCGGGATTATGATTGTTCCACTCATTCACCATAACCACAAAGCCGTGGCCCACGGCCGGCGTGGTGCCCTGACGCAGCACCGCCGTTCCCGGCAACGGACGCAGATAGCCGGCGCCGCCTGCATCGATGCTGTCCAACCGCATCGCCCACCCCAACGCACCCGAAGCCACCGGCACGCTCAGCAGATTTGGCCCCAGCGGCGGGTTGCTGAAACCGGTGCGCAGCGCCAGCGCCGCGCCCGATTGGCCCCACAGGGTGACGATGGTGCCGACGATGTTATCGGCCAGCGGAATGGCGGCACGGCTGGGAACGGCCGTGTCGCGCACCTCCAGCGTATAGGGGCCGCCCACCGGCAACGCATCCGAAAGGCTCCAGGTGCCGGCATTGAGGGCAAAACTGCCGCCCCAATCATAGCCGGTAACCACTGCGCCTGACGTGCCGTTCACCGCGCCCGTCCCGAACAACCAGCGCCGTTGCAGCCCCGTGGTGTTCACCGCGTCATACGTGCCGGTGCGCACCAGCGGGCGCAGGCCGCGCCCGCCGTGGAAACGCACCACCGGCGCGCCAATAGCCGGATCAACCGCCGCGCCCGACCAGTGGGCCGGCGCGATTGCGGCAACCGCCGCCAGGCCGGCTGCATCGGTGAGTGTGTTCTGCGTCAGCGGCGTTGCCGCCACGGTGCCGGCATTCGCCAACCCGGTGGTGAAATCCTTCAGCGTGTACCAATAGGAAAGCTCACCTCTCCCTGGCCGGGGGTTCGCGGCATCGCCGTTCGATCGCAGATTGGCATAGGGCAAGCTGCCGGCGTTCTGTGCGTCGATCAGGCCCTGATAGTTGAGGAACGGATTGGCTCCGCTGGCGGCCAGCGCCCGGATCGCATCATGGTGCGGGCGGGCATTGGCGCTGTCCCACGGAAAATCGCCGGTGACCAGCGCCGTATGTTCGAGCGCGGTGCCCACCGGCGTGCGGGTGGTGCCAGTCGATTGGGCGCAGAAAACCTGATGAAACAGCCGACCAGTCGTGCCCGTCAACCAGGTTGCGTTCGAAGCGGTGGCAGCGACATAGGTTTCCACCGTCCCGCCCGCCGCGCACACCGCCACGAAATTGCGCCACACCGGTGCAGCATTGCTGCCGATGTTCACCACCCCGTCGATCACCAGCGTCGGCGTCAGATAGGCGAGCTGGCTGATGCTGCCGATATCGCCTTCGCCGGTGGCATAAAGCTGAACAGTGTTGCCATAGGCCAGCTGAATGCGCCGCCGCACCGATACGGTGCTGAAACTTTCCTGGGGCACGCGCACCACAGTATCGTTGGTCGAACCGAATGTGGCGGTGCCGCCGTTGTCAAAGCCCATGATCGCCGGCCGGCCGGCCCCGGCCCAGGTGGCCGGCAGCCGCACCCAGAACGCGCGCCAATGCCCCACCACCTGGCCGGCCGCACCGCCCACGGAAATCGCGCTGGTGTAATTGCGCTTGATCACCGGGCTGGCCAGCCGCAGATCAGCACCGCCCAAGGTTGCAACCTGGATCGCCATCAGCCATTCACCACTGCAAGGCCAGCTTCGTCACCGGCAGCGCCGGCGCCTTCAACCAGCAGGAAAAAGGAACCCGCCGGTGCATTCACCGGCAGCAACTGGCCCACCGTCACCGTGCCCCACGCTGTGGAAACACTGGCATTGGTCAGGCTGAAATCCGGCGCGCCCGCCGGCGATTGGGGGCGGGCATAGCGCGCGCCGCCAATCGCCCCGATGCGGCCAACAGCGCCGATCGACCCGATCATCAGGCCACCGGCATGATGGTCAGGCTGCCATCGCTGGCGCCGTCGCGGACAAAGCTGACGAACTGTCCGCTGGTCAGGCGCAGATGGAACTTCTCATCCGCCGCCAAGGGGATGCTGCCGGGGCTAACACTGGCACTCACCGCAGCGTCACCCACGCGAAAGAACCCGCGCACACTGGCGTGCAGCAGCATTTCACTGGCCGCAACGGCGGTGGACCGCACCTGGCCGGCACCCGCCGTCGTCAGGCGCTGGCCGCCCGCATAATCATAGGCCCGCGTGAGCGTGGCGAACGTCTGCACCGCCACCGGCGTGCGCCCGCCTTCGAGGGCGGCGAGCTTGGCGCTGAGCGCGGCGAGTGTCGCCTCGGTGCTCGCGCCAGCCGGAAGCGGCAGCGCCGCCGCACTGATCGCGCTGGTGCCATTGATGCTCACGCTCTGTCCGGTCAATGACACCGGGAGCGCCGCCGCACGCAGTTCGGCATTGGTCAGCGGGCCGGTAACGCCGATCGTGCCATTGATGCCCACGCTCTGCCCGGAAAAGGCCACAGGCACGGGCACTGCGCGCAATTCGGCATTGGTAAGGCCGCCCGAAACGCTCACCGTGCCCGATACTGTCACCGGCAGGCGAGCCCCGGCGCTGTCGGCCACCGCAATTGCGATGTCCTCACCGCCAAAGGCCAGCTTGGCATAGGGAAAATGCACGCCGCCCACCTCGTCGGTGGCAAAGGCGATGCCGCCGGCTGGGGCGGTCACGTTGTTGGGCATGGGAATCTCCTGCCCGGCGGCGGTCCGCCGGAGCCTGTGGAACCATCAAGGGAAAAGGGTGGGCGCTGCCGCCGGCCCGGCGGGGGGAGTGGGGGGAAACCCGGCCGACGGCAGCGCCCGTTTCATCCGCCTCAGGCGGAGAAGCGCATCAGCTTGATCGCCCGGCTGTCCAGCACGCTGCCGCCCACACGGCGGGTGGCATAAAAATGGACATACGGCTTGTTGGTATACGGATCCTTCAGCACCGTCGTGTCGGGGCGCTGGCTGATCAGGTAACCGGCCTGGAAATTGCCGAACGCGATGGACAAGCTGTCGGCGGCCACGTCGGGCATGGCATCCACTTCCACCACGCGGTGGCCCAGCAGCGTCTGCGGCTGGTCCGGGCCCAGGCCCGGCTGCCAGATGAAGGCGCCATCGGTGGTCTTAAACTTGCGGATGCGCGCCAGCGTTGCCGAGTTCATCACCCACACCGCGCCCTGACGGTAGGGACTGGCCAGCGCGTGCACCATGTCGATCAGGCGATCCTGCGGGTTTGACGCCGCAAAACTGCCAGCCGCCCCTGAGGTGATGAATTGCAGCGTGCCGAACGGACGCGTGAGATCCGTCGTGGCGGCAGTGGGCGCGACAAGGAACCCGCGCGGTTTGTTCACCCCGTCGCCGCTCACAAAGGCGACGCTTTCGGCCCGGGCAAATTCGCGCCCGATCTCATCACCCAGCCAGGCTTCCACGTTGAAGCCGGCATCATCCAGCATTGCCTGGCTAGCCGCCGGATTGGCATAAAGTTCCCCCATCGGCGGGGCAATTTCCGAAAAATTCGGCGTTTCGGTTTCCGGGCGGCCCTGGGTTTCCGAAACCCAGCCCGACACCACGCCGCTGGTGGTGATCAGCCGGCGATAATTGGCCGAACCGATATCCACCACCTGAGCGATGCTGCGGATCGGCGAAGCCGCCAGCAGCACTCGGTTGATCACCGCATCGATTTCCAGCGGCACAGCCAGCCCGCCCTTGGACGGCGGATTGATGGTGGCTGCCTTGGCCTCCAGTGCCGGACGCGCAAGCGGCGTTTCCACCGCAGCCGCCCCGGTTTCGCCAACCCTGTTTTCAGCCGCATCGAACAATGCGGCCAACGGATCAGATTTCAGTTCAAACATGCGTTTCCTCCTCTTGCCAGCCCAGCACTCGTGCCTCCCGTTGCATCGGGAAGGTCACCAGTGACACTTCAACAAGTTCAATCCGCTCAAGGCGGCGTCCGGCCCGGGTCGGGCTGGCGGCCTTGACCCGGTATCCAAAACTAAGGCCATCGATGGCACCGGCCCGCACCAGTGCAGCCGCTTGCGCGCCGCGCCCGCGTTCCACGATTCGCGCCGTGATGCGCAGGCCGCGGCCATCTTCCCGCAGGCTATCAACAAATCCAATGGGTTCGTTAGGCTGGTGCTGCCACAGCAACGGGATGGGCGCAGCAGCACCGGCAAAGGCACCGGGCATCACCACATCGCTGCCCTTGTCGGGGACCGCAAACACGCTGGCATAGCCGGCGATCCGTAACGTCTGAACGCTGGGGGCAGCGCTCATGGCTTGGCGCCCTGCAGCAGCCCCAGCTTGTAGCTCAACCCCAGCAGCAACAGCGCCGCAATGCTGCGCATGATCCAACCGATCAGGCTGCGCAGCGCCGATTTCTTAACGTCGCGCCAGCCCTGCACCAGCTCGCGCAGTTCCTGGATGTCAGCCCCGGCACGCTCGTCCAGCAGGCCAAGGCTTTTCAGCGCCCGCTCGGCTCCGGCCTGGGCGGCATCTTCCACGATCGCCTGCAGCGTCACTCGCGCGGCGCCCTGCGATTCCGCCTGGGCCACCAGCCCTTCCAGGATGCCGGTCATTGGCCGATCTCCAAGCCAAGGATGCGCCGCTTTTCGTTGCCATCGAGGAAATCGGCCGCAATCACCTGCGCCCACAACCGCTCGCGATCTTCCGACAAGGCCGGCACCGCATCCCGGTCCACTTTCAACACCAGGCCCGGCCACCACCATTGCAGGTGCACGGCCAGCGCGCCCAGCAGGCGCGTCAGCAACGGCAGTAACGTCAGCCGCCACAGCGCGACATTGGCCTCGCGGTAGTTGGCATACGTATTGTCGCCTTTCATTCCCAGCAGCAGCGGCGGCACGCCCAGCGCCAGCGCGATGTCACGCGCGGCGGCCTCGCGCATTCCGGCAAAATCCATTTCAGCCGGCGACAGACTCAATGCCTGCCAGCTCAACCCGCCTTCCAGCAGCATCGGCCGCCCGGCGTTGGCAGCGCCAGCAAACGCCGCTTCCATCTCGTGTTTCAGGCGCTGGAACTGGTCGGGGCTCAATGTCGATCCATCACCGGGCTGGTACACCAGTGCACCGCTGGGCCGCGCCGCGTTATCCAGCAGCGCCTTGTTCCAGCGGGTGGCGGCATTGTGCACCGCCACTGCCGACGCCGCCGCACCCAGGCAGCCAGCGCCATGATGATCATCTGTCGGGTGAAAGCTGCGGATATGCAGCAATCCGCCACCAACCGCCGCCGCCACCGGATAGCGCCGCACCGCACCACCGGCGCGATAGACATGCGCCGCCGGCCAGCCTTCGCCGTCCACCTCGATGCTCACGCGCTCGGGACGCAACGCAAACAGCGCCGCCGGCAAACCATCGCTGCCTACAGCAACGTCCACATAGGCATTGCCGTGCAGCAGCATGTGCCCGGCCAAAGTTTCGAGCAGGCTGGGGCCAGACGCGCCAAAGCCGCAGCTGGCCAGCAGCGCCAGCGCCGGATGGTCCCCCGGCTCGGTCACCACCGGCGCACCGCCGGCACCTTCCGTCACCATGCGGATGGCACGCGCCGCCACCGGATTGGTCAGGTAAGCCGCCTGCACCTGGCCGGCATAGCTGCAGCCATGATCCACCAAAGGCGTCGCCCACGACGGGATACCCGAGGGAATTCGCGGCCCAGCCGACGGCGCAGCAGACTTCGTCCGCAGAAACGGCAATCGCATGATGGATAACCCTTTTGGTTAGAGATTGCGAACGGTCGGCAATCCGGCGCGTTGCGACAGCAACAGCGCTGTCAGCGCCCAGACACTGGCATCGGCGCGATCCGGCGATACCCCCGGCCCGGCATAACGGCCATCGGCGAGCAGCCCGCACAATTGGTCTTCCAGCGCCGGAAACACGCCGGCATGAAACACCCGGCCTTCACCATAAAGCGCGGCCACCGGTTCGGCCCTGGCAACCTTGCCGCGGCTGGCACGTACCGCCAGCACCGGCAAACCGGCGTCCACCGATTTCAGCATCGCCGTCACCATGTCACCGCCTTGGTTCACCTCGGCAATCACCCGATCAGCCGCCCACCGATCGGCGGCCTTCACCACGGCCCGCGCCCATTGCTCGGGCCGCTGCGCCGTCACGCTGGCATCATCCAGCACATAGGCATGGCCATCCTCGCCCAGCGCTGCCACCACGATCCCGCAGGTGCCGCCAGCCGCAGGCGGGTCCACACCCACCACCACCCGGGCCACACCTTGCGGCGCGGCACTGCGCTGACGTTCGATCAAGGCGCGGGTCCATAATGCGCCTTCCAGATCATCCACAATCTCGCCGGCCAGTTCCTGCCGGCCGGTTGCCGTACCGCCAAAGCGCCGTTCCAAACGTGCCAGATAGGTTTTCGGCAGATTGGCTGCATTGTCGCCAGTGGAACCGCGAGTGAGCACCACGCCCGGTTCAGCAACAAGGGACTTCAGCCAAGCGAGCGGCCGCGGCGTGGTCGTCAGCAAGATCTGCGGCAGCGCGCCCAACCGGGTCGCCATCCGCAGGTTCATCACCGTATCCTCGCCGCCTGCCCAGTGCGCAAATTCATCGCCCCAGGCAAAATCAAATTGGCCGCCGCGTAGCGCATTGGCTTCGGCCCCCGAATACAGCCGCGCTTCACTGCCGTTGCTCCACTGCAGGCGCTTGGTGCTCGGCTGCCAGGTGAGCGTTTCACCTGGCGGCAGCCGCGCCAACAGCCCGGATTCGCCTTCGACCATCACGGCCCGCGCCACGTCCAGCGTGGGGGCCACCAGTGCGATCCGGCGCGGGCGAGCGCCAGCAGCACTGGCATGCACCCACTGTGCGCCGGCATGGGTCTTGCCGAAACCACGCCCGGCCAGGATCACCCAGATGCCCCAGTCGCCTGCCGGCGCGCGCTGGGCCGGGCGCAAACTGCCGTCACCCAGCAACGTCGCCAGCAAATACTCCTCGCCGTGGCGGCGCAGCAATTGGCGGCAGGTGGCGGCCGGCAACGCCCGATAATAGTCGATCAGCGATGAGGCGTCGTCCACGGCCATAGCGCAGTCTCCGCCAGAGCCGGTGTTTGGCCGGACTGAAAAATCAAACGATATTCGACCCGGCCGTGCCGGAACGGTTCATTTTGCGGCGTCAGCCAATCCGGCCAACGCCCGCAATTCCACCCGCAGCCGCGCCGCGCCGACACCATCGGGCACACGGCCAGCCCCGGTATGGGTTACCGGCTTGTCGCGGCGGCCCACGATGGCGAGCGCCAGCCGTGTATCGATTTGCCCCGCGCCCGATCCCAACGTTGCCCGCTTGGGTTTGGCGGCGCCGCTGCCTTCACCGGGCAGGGCATCGCTGCCCTTACCGGGCAGGGCATCGCCGTCGGCAAACTGGCCCAGCAAGGCAGCCAGCACCCGGCTTTCCACTCGTTCCCAGGCATAATTCACCGCTGCCAGCCACTCCGCCGCAAACGCCGGATCGACATCGCGATACCGGAACAGTTCATAAACGGGCAGGCCCAGTTGGTCCGCCGCCACGGCTGGATCGCCGCAGCGCGACAATTGCTCCAGAAAGGCCAGACGATCCTTGCGCTGGCCAATCAATTTGACCACCAGGCGCGAACCTGGCCGATAACGCACCCGTTCCCGCGACCGGTCACGTATGCATGCTTTTACCGGCGCAGTCGGCACATCAAATTGCTCGGGCGCCGCCGTCACGGCCGGTGCAGCAGCCAATTTTGGTTCGTCAATCAGCATGAACGCCTCCCGGCAGGGGGATGGATCACTGCGGCTAACCCGGCGCTTTCGAACCGATTCCGCAGGCATGCCGTATTGATAACCAAAAGCGTTACGCTAGTCAAGCATAAATGTGCCTATTTGGTTATTTATTGACTGCCGCCACCACGTCGGCAGCAAAGCGCGGCATGTCGAACCCCTGCCCGCTCAGGTCGAATCCACGCCGGATCACGATGATGTTACTGCCCGGCACGATCACCGCAAACTGGCCGCGATTGCCGTTCATTGCGTAGGTGCCTGCCGGCAGTCCCGGCTGATTGCCCCAGCGCCAGAAACCAGCGCCATAGCCTGGCCCCGTTTCGGGCTGCGTCCCACCGGCGCGCTCGACAAAGGCCGGCCAGTTCGGCGGCAACAGCTGCGCTCCGCCGGCGCGGCCGCCGTTCTGATACAACAATGCCAGCCGCGCCATGTCGCGCGCGGTGGTCCATACTTGGCTCGACAGAATGAAATCGCCGCGCCAATCGGTTTCCGGCGTGGTGCGCGTCATGCCTGTGCGCCACAGCAATTCGGTGAATGGAAACGCCAGCGCATCTCGTCCCAGCCGGCGCGACAGGGCAAGGCCAGCCAGCATGATATCGTTGTTGCTGTAATTGAAATGGCTGCCCGGCGCATGTTCCAACGGCATCACAGCGGCGGTCTGCGCCACGGTCGACCCGCCAATATAGGCTTCATCGCTGCGGTTGCCCGGCCCCGCCGTCCACAGCCCGCTGTTCATTCGCAGCAACTGGTTCCAGGTGATGGCGGCACGCGGATCGCCGCCAAGGCCTGCAGCACCCTGCCATTGCGGCACTGGCGCTGGTGAGTTCACGTTCACGAACCCCATCTGCACCGCGCGCCCCACCAGCGTCGCGGCGATCGACTTGGCCACCGACCATGTGCGCTGCGGCGTGTGCATCGTCCAGCCGGAACGATAGTGTTCTGCAATGATCTTGCCGTCTTTCAGCACGATCACCGCCGTGGTGCGGTCGCTGCGATACCCCGCGCCGAACGCCGCCTGCACCACCGCGTTCACCACATTTTGCCGCTCCGCATCGGCCAGCGGCTGCACCGCGCTGGCATCACCGTGCGGCCACGGCAGCGCATCCACCTTGGCCAGATCAGGCCGGCGCTGCCCCGGCGCCAGACGCGGCACCTGGCGCGCGGCATCAGCCTTCGCCCCGATCGGCAATTGCGCGCAGCCCAGCAACGGCCGCCACACCGCAATCCTCGGCGGCAGCATTTCGGAAAATTTCACCGATACGGTTCGCGCGCTTTCATCAATCACCGCGTCCAAACCAGCGAGCATCGGTTGAATCTCCGGATACACCCCAGTCAGATCGTCCGCCGTGATCGCCTCCACGCTCTGCCCGGCGTTCCAGCGGCCCGAACACAGGAACGCCGCCTTGTACCCCGCCGCCAGCGCCAAGCGATGCGTACCCTTGGGCGGATCTTCCGCTGCCGCAACAGGAGCCGCCAGCAGCGCCAACGCAATCAAAGCCTGTTTCATGCCATCAACGCTCCCCACACGCCGGCCATCAACATCCCGGCGCGCATATCGCCCACAGTGGTGCCAGCCATCTTGTTCATCACATAAGACATGCACAGCCGCGCATCCATGTCGGCCACGACCAGCGATCCGCCGTAACCGCCCCAGAACACGGTGTTGGGGTTGGGCATCGGCCGCGTCGGCCCGGCCAAGCCATAGCCCATGCCATAGCGCACCGGCATGTTCAGCACTTGATCGTGGCCTTCGATCTGCAATTCCAGCGCCTTGCGCACCCCCGCCTCGCTCAGCAGACGTTTGCCGCCCCCATCTTTCGATAATGCAACACCGCCGTTGGCCATCAGAGTCTGCACCGCCGCGACCGATCGCGCATTGCCGTGCCCGTTAGCCGCCGGAATCTCTGCCGCGCGCCAACCGCGCGTGCGGGTTTCCAAGGGATTGATCGGCGGGTTGGTTGCCATGTTCTTGGCCAGCGCCGATTGCGGCCCATCGCTGATCGATGCGCCCTGCGGCGGCGGCACCAGATCCGCCACCCGGCCATCGTGCGCTGCATCCAGACCAATGTGGAAATCAGCACCCAGCGGCCCGGCAAGCTGCTCCGCAAACACCGTGCCCAGCGATTTTCCGGTGATGCGCCGCACCACTTCACCCACCAGAAAGCCTTGCGTGAGCGCGTGATAGCCCGGCGCCGTGCCCGGTTTCCAAAATGGCTCCTGCGCCGCCAGCCGGCTGCACGCCAGGTCCCAATCATACAGGTCGGCCGGCTGCATCGGCTCGGCAAAACCCGACAGCCCGGCAGCGTGGCTCATCAGCTGCGCCACGGTCACGTCGTGTTTGCCTGCCGCTGCAAACTCCGGCCAGTAATGCGCCACCTTCCGCTCAAATTGCAATTCGCCCTGATCCGCCAGCCACAACGCCGTCAGCGCCGTCATCGTCTTGGTGGTGGAATAGACGTTGACGATCGTGTCCTTTTCCCACGGCCGCGTCTGCGCCGCATCGGCCCAGCCGCCCCACAGGTCGATCACCGGCTCCCCATCAAGCGTCGCGGCGAAACTGGCACCAATGTCATCGCCGCGCTCCAGCGCTGCTGCAAACGCACAGCGCACAGCTTCGAACCTGGGATGCACAAAACCGTGAACGTCGTTCATGTCACCATCTCCTGCGGCAGCGGCGACGGGCCGATCAACCGCTCATAAAGTTTCAACGCATAACGATCGGTCATGCCAGCCACATAATCGCCGACGTGCCGCGCCCGCCCCGGCTCGCCGGCCGGGCAGGTGGCAGGCCATTCACCGGGCAGCCGGGCGGGATCGGCGTGCAAGGCCGCGAACAGGCCAGTCACCACTTCTTCCGACGGGTCCCGCAACCGGGCAACCGCCGGCGCACGGTACATGCGCTCGCGCAGGAAAGCCTTCAACGCCTGCACTTCAGCCTGCAGGCCATCCGACAGGCCGGCAATGGTGTGGCCGGCGCCGCGGATATCGTCGGCGCTGGCCGCATCGATCGCCGCCAACCGGGCGCGCGTGGTGACAAGCAGGTCTGTCACCATCCGCCCCATCTGTTCGCGCACCAGTTCCGGCACCAGCCGCCGCCGCGCCGAAATCCCGGGCCAGCGCTGCGTGACCGCGCCCCAGCACTCGGCAACAAACGGCACCGCCGCCACAACCTCGTCGATATCGAACAGGCCAGCACGGATGCCATCATCCAGATCGTGATTGTCATAGGCGATATCGTCGGCGATGGCGGCAATCTGCGCCTCCAGCCCGGCATGACTGGCCAGATCGAGCGGCCACGCCGCATCCACACCGGCCAGTGCCCAGCCGGGTTCAAAGATCGGCCCGTTGTGCTTGGCCAACCCTTCCAGCGTTTCCCATGTGAGGTTCAGCCCGTCAAAACCGGGGTGCCGGCATTCAAGCTGCGTCACGATGCGCAGGGCGTGGCCATTGTGATCAAATCCGCCACACTGTGCCATCACGCGTTCCAGCGCATCCTCGCCCGAATGCCCGAACGGCGGGTGGCCCAGATCATGCGCCAGCGCCAGCGCCTCGGTCAGATCCTCGTCCACGGCCAGCGCCCGCGCCAGGCTGCGAGCGATCTGCGCCACTTCCAGGCTGTGCGTAAGCCGCACGCGGAAATGATCGCCGTCGGGCGCGACAAACACCTGCGTTTTATAGCGCAACCGGCGGAACGCGCCCGAATGGATGATGCGGTCCCGGTCACGCGCAAACGGGCTGCGCGTCGCCGACGGCGCTTCCGGGTGCAGGCGCCCGCGTGACGCTTGCCAGTGGGCGGCGTAAGGCGCGAGGGTCAACGACCCACCCTCATTTCACAGCCCCGGCCGCCTTCAACGAAGCCACCCTGCCCGCGTCATAACCCAGCTCCGCCAAAATCGCGTCGGTATCCGCTGTTTTGGTCATGCGCGGCGCATCGCTTACCGTCGCCGAATAGCGCGGCGCCGGGGCCGGTTGCATCACGCCGTCCGCCTCAACGAACGTCCCGCGCGCGGCGTTGTGCGGGTGGAGCGGCGCTTCGCTCATCGAAAGCACCGGCGCAAAGCACACGTCGGTCATCTCCATATCCGCGCACCAATCATCGCGGCTGCGCGTCTTGAACAACGTCGTCAGCCGTTCCTTCAACGCCGGCCACTGCGCGGCATCCATGGGCGAGGCAAATGCCGGGTCATCCTTCAGCCCGGTTTTCTCCAACAGCAGCGCATAAAATTGCGGCTCCAGGCTGCCGATGCTAATCCACTTGCCGTCCGCACACTCATACGTGTCATACATGTGCGCCCCGGTATCGAGCAGGTTTACCCCGCGCTCGTCCTTCCAGATGCCGTTGGCGCGGAAACCCCAGATCATCGCCATCAACGCTGCCGCCCCGTCGGTCATCGCGCAATCGATCACCTGGCCCTGGCCGGTGGTCTTGGCGTGCAGCAGCGCCGCCACCATGCCGAACGCCAGCATCATGCCGCCGCCGCCAAAATCGCCCACCATGTTGATCGGCGGCGTCGGCTTTTCGCCAGCCCGGCCATAGCCGTGCAGAGCGCCCGCCAGCGCGATATAGTTGATGTCGTGCCCGGCGGCATTGGCATAGGGCCCATATTGCCCCCACCCTGTCATCCGGCCATAAACCAGCGCCGGATTGACCGCATGGCATTCCGCCGGACCCAGCCCCAACCGCTCCGTCACGCCCGGCCGAAACCCTTCAAACAGCGCATCAGCCGATTTCACCAGATCGAGCACCAGCGCCCTGCCCTCGGCGCTTTTGAGATCCACGCCGATCACCCGCCGCCCCCTGAGCAGCGGATCGCGCGCATCAATCCGCGCGCCGGGCCGATCCACCCGGATCACCTCCGCCCCGTGGTCGGCCAGCATCATCCCCGCAAACGGTCCCGGCCCGATGCCCGCCAATTCGATAATCCTGATCCCCTGCAGCGGCCCGGCCATGTTCGTCTCTCTCCAATCGGTTATGGTCCACTCGTGCCACGCACACCGGGAAGGTCAAGCTGTTGGCGATGGCAGGGGGGAAACACGGGGCTGACCTCGGTTCTGGCGATGCCCATCATCTTGCCGCCCGGCATCGCTGGACTTGCCCCGGCCGGCCATGCCTGACTGATCACGAGAAGGGCAGCCAATCCAGGGCTCCCCAAAGGGTTGGCAGCGGCGTTCGGCATGGCGAGCATCACCATCTGGCATAATCCCCAATGCGGCACGTCGCGCGGGGCGCTGGCGCTGCTCCATGAACGCGGCCATGCGGTGAACGTGGTTGAATATCTGAAAACCCCGCCCGATGCCGCCACGCTGGCCCGCGTTGCAGCGGCCGTGGGCGGGGCGAAGGCACTGCTGCGCACACGCGGCACTGATGCCGAGGCACGCGGCCTGCCCGATGCTGATGACGCGACGATCCTGGCCGCCATGCTGACCGATCCGATCCTGATCAACCGCCCGGTGGTGATCGGCCCGCGCGCCGCCGTGCTCGCCCGCCCGGCCGAACGCGCGCTGGACGCGGCATGAGCATCCGCCCCGCCCGCACGGAAGACGCAGCCGCGCTGGCCGCCATTTACGCCCCCGCCGTGCTCACCGGCACCGCCAGTTTCGAAATCGAGCCGCCATCAGCCACCGAAATGGCGCAGCGGTTGATGAAGGTGAAATCGCACGGTTGGCCGTGGTTGGTGCATGTGACGATGGGCACATTGGATGGCTATGCCTATGTTACCCAGTTCCGCGATCGTGCTGCTTACCGTTATTGCGCCGAAACCAGCGTGTATGTGGCGCCCGATGCCCAGCGCACCGGCATCGGCCACGCCCTGTTGATGGCGGTCAGCAGTGCAGCGCGCGTGGCAGGCTTCCGCCAGTTGATCGCGGTGATCGGCGGTTCCAGCAACGACGCGTCCATCGGGCTGCACGCCGCCTGCGGCTTTGAACAGGCCGGCCTGCTCAAACAGATCGGCGAAAAATTCGGCAAGCCGCTCGATATCGTGATAATGCAGCGCAGCCTGATCGGCTGAGGCGCTCAGGCCATCACCCACCGCGGCCCACGGCTACGGCGCAACTGACGGCCGATCGCGGCAAAGCCCAACCCCAGCAGCAGCCAGCTTGCCGGTTCGGGCACGTTGCTCGCCGATACCGATTGGCTGCCTAAACTGCCCGCAAACAGGCTGCCGATCTGGCTGCCCACCCCGCCAGACCAAGCCGGCGTGAAACTGGACCATCTGGGCTGGGCAAGGGCAAAACCGGGCTGTCCGGCAAGCCCACGCACATCGAACGACTGGTTGTTGGCCACCAGGTTGCGCAGCCCCTCGGTCAGCCGCACCGTGGGCGCCCCCCAGCGTGCTTCGGGCAGGTTGGTCAGCACGTTGTCGATGAAGATGCTATCGTTACATCGCGTGCAACTGACACCGTGGGTGTAGGTGATGGCGGCATAATTGCCGGCAAAGATCAGCCGCTCACCGCTGCCTGTGCGCGGATCGAATGACACAAAGGCCTGCATCCTGCCGATGGCGCTGTTGTTGAGGATGGCGACGTCGGATTGCAGCGGCCGGCCCGACAGGCTCCACAACTGGATGCAATCGGGGTGCGAACCGGGACCGGGCGTGAAGGCGGAACAGCTGTTCGACGAGACAATCACGCGCTGGCTGTCGACCACGTTGATGCCATCGGCAAAGCTGCCGGTGATGGCGTTGCGCGTCACCAGCACACTGCTCGATGATCGCACACTCAATCCACTGCCATGGCCGATAAATTGCGAATCGCGCACGGTCACCTGGTTGGATTTCACCACCAGCAGGCCGGATCCGCGATTGTCGTTGTTCCCCAGATACCGGCCCTGCGCCAGGCTGATGTTGCTGCTGAACTCTACCCGCACCGTGTGCCAAGCCGGAAGGTCGAGATCGCTGCGCCCATAGGTTCCGCCCGAAAAGGCCAGATTGTGCACGTTCGACAGCACCAATCCGCCTTGGAAGGTGGCCGCGCTGGCATCCACCTGCACGTTGCCGAAATCACGGTTGCGGATCACCAGCGGAGCGACATAACTGCCAGTGATGCGCAATGTATCGCCCGGTCGTAGCCCAGCCAGCACAGCGCGCTGGTTGCTGGTCGGGTTCAAAGTTATCACCTGCTGCGCTGCGGCCGCAGTGGCTAAGGCAAGCGCCAGCAATGCAATGCCGGCGGTCATCGTCGGGCGCAGTCGGATCGGCGTCATTCCTGTTTCTCCCTGGCTGTCCGCCGGGAGGCCCATGACAGGCCCTCCGGTTGGCAACGGTTCTGCCGCGCTGGCGAAAACCCTGTCCAAGCTGGTAACGGCTGCACCATATTGGAGCTTGCGTGCCGCGACTGTGCTCTTTCTCCATTTCGGATGTTGTCTCCTCCGGGCTTGCCGGCCCGGTCACAAGCCGCCATGGGCACCGGCATGGCGATGCAACTGCTGTTCCCCACCCCGCTCTGGCAGGCCCGGCTCGATGATGCCGGCCTGCTCACCGATCTGGCGCACAGCGTTCAGGCTTTGGCGCAGGATGATGCCGCCGGCCGCCGCTGGAGCCGCGACCACCGCTATCGCGGTTATACCAGCTATGCTTCGCTCAATGATCTGCCGGTACGCGATCCCGCCTTTGGCCAACTGGCGCGCTGGCTGGTGCGCCAGGCCAGCGCCTTTGCCGCCGGCGCACACATGGACATGGCCGGGCGGAAGCCAAAGCTCGACAGCCTGTGGGTCAACGTTCTCAAACCCGGCGGCGGCCACAGCGGCCACATCCACCCGCACAGCATCATTTCAGGCACGCTTTATATCGAGGTCCCCCCCGGCGCCGGCACCATCCGTTTCGAAGACCCGCGCCTGCCCATGCTGATGCACAGCCCCCCACGCACCGCCGACGCGCCAGCCGAGCAACGCAACTTCGTCCACATCGAACCGGCGGCAGGCGATCTGCTGCTCTGGGAAAGCTGGCTGCGCCACGAAGTCATGCCCAGCGCCGCCAAGGCCGACCGCGTCTCGATCAGCTTCAACTTTGCGTGAGGGGCAGTTTCATCGCTCGTTCGTCGGCCCGTGCTTGACGCAGGGCCCGGCTTTTTCCGCGCCCCAAGAACGCATTCGGCCCGTCGCTCCTGGGTGGGGTGGAGCGACGGGCCGGGCGGGCTTTCCCCGCCAAGTGGGCCGACCCCGGGCGGAGGCGGCCCAGAGCTGATTGCTATCAGAACTTGAAGCTGAGTTCGCCGCCAATCACCCGGCGCTGGCCGGGCGAAATGAACGACCCACCGAATTCGACCGCCGGGATCACTTCGTTCAGCCACAATTTATCGAGCAGATTATTGGCAAACACCGATACCTGCCAATTCTTGCCTTCGATGCCGGCGCGCAGATTGACGATGCCGAACGGATCGCGCCGGGTGACGTCATAACGTGCGTTGCCCACGAACGCCGGCAGCGCCAGCGCCGATATGGGGAGCAAGCCGCTGAACAGCGTCGGCTTTTCCTGATCCTGCACGCTGTGGAACCATGTTGGCCCGGTCAGGCGGTAATCGGCGCGGAAATTGGCCTTGAGCGCATCGCTGATCGGCAGGCTGACCTGCGTGCCGACATTCAGCGTATAGTCGGCGGTGTAGGGGCTCTTGTTGCCCAGCGTGTCGGGCCGGCTGCGGTTCGCCTTGATCTCGCTGCCGTTGAGATTGCCCGAACCAAAGATGGTCCAGCCATCGACAATCTTGGCGTTCAGGTTGAGCTCGGCGCCCCAGATCTCCACCTTGTCGATGTTCGACACCACGCGCAGCAGGCCAAAACCGCCGACGAAGAATTCGAAGAACTGCATGTCGCGGACCTGGGTGAAATAGCCGGCCAGATCATAGCTGATGCGGCCATCCAGCACATTGCCCTTGATGCCGGCTTCGAAGGCAGACGAGCGTTCCAGGCGATACTGGTCGTTGATCGTCACGCCGGCGCCGATGGTGCCGGGGCCGGTGAAATTGTTGCGGACGATGGCGGCGGAGCCCTGGTTGTTGAAACCACCGGCCTTGAAGCCCACGCCCCAGTTGGCGAACACATTGGTATCGTCATTCAGCTTGTACGCCAGCGTCACCTTGGGCTGCAGCTGCTTGAAGGTGCCCGCCACGGGCGCAATCGGGCCGCCCGCCTGGCCGGGGTTGATCGGCCCGCCGCTGATCGGATCGAGCACCAACGGCACCAGGTTTTCAGCGCGGCGGCGTTCGATGTCATAGCGCAAGGCGAGGCCCACGGTGAACTGCTCCACCGGCTTCCAATCGAGCGAGCCGAACGCGGCATAGACATCGGTGCGGAAGCGATCATTGAACAGCTGGCTGGTCGGGTTCGAGGAGCCAGGCGCGTTATACAGCGTGGGCGATACGCCGCGTCCCAGATCGGCACCAAGACTGATGCCGGTTTCGCGATCGATGTTGAGATAATAGAGGCCGACCGACCAGTCGATCGGGCCGCCCAATGTGGAGGCATAGCGGATTTCGCCCGAAATGTCCTTCTGGCTGCGGGTCTGCAGCTGAGTGCCATCGCAGGTGGTCGGGCTGTAGGCACCGAAGGTGGAGCCGTTGGCCGGGGCAAAGATGAACGGCACCGGGATCTGGCCGATGAAGGCGGGCGGCGCCAGCGGGTAGCCGGTGAGCGCAGCCGTGGTGGCAAAACAGCTATTGGACGCAGCCACGCTGGTTGGCGTTGCACCGGGGAAGGTGTAGCGCGCGAAATCGGCCGAGGTGCCGTCCGCCGTGAGCGACTGGTCAACATCGGAAAACAGCATCCAGGTCGACAATTTGCCGGTCCCGAAATCATGCTCCAGCCGGGCCGAGGCTTCCCAGGTGGTCTGCTCGTTGGTCGGGCGGATGTTACCGTAATAGCGGAACGGCCGGTCGTTGACATTTTCATAAAACGCCGGGTTCACAGCCGCAAAGTTCGGCAGATGGAAACTGGCATTGAAGTTGATCGATGCACCGGTAAGGCGGGCATGGCGGGCCTTCACATCCAGCGTGGTGGCATCGCTCAGCTTGGCGATGATACGGCCGTCGAGACCATAGTTTTCCTGATCGTCGACAACCTTGCTGTTGCTCAGAAATTCGTTGCGCCAGTATCCATCGGTAGTCTGATAATTGGCCGACAGCACAAAGCCGATGCGATCCGAAAGCGGCCCGGCGACATAGCCAAACGCCTGACCGGTGGCGAGTTCGCCATAGTTCGCGCGAAAGCCGCCTTCCAGCACGTCACCCGGTTTCACCGTGGTCATCACAATGGCGCCAGCGGCGGCATTGCGGCCATAGATGGCGCCCTGCGGCCCCTTGAGCACTTCAACTTGGCGCAGTGTGCCTTGCACCTGGTTCAGTTGGGCGGTGTTGGTTTTCAGGATGCCATCGACCACCAGCGCGACGCTGGATTCGGCGTCGCGGGCGCCGTTGAGGCCGCGGATGTTGATCTGGGTGTCACCGGCTTCGGCCGAACCCGAAACGATGGTGACGCCGGGCACAAGCTGCAAGATTTCCTGGCTGCGGAAGGTGCCGGTGGCAGCCAGCGTTTCGGCAGTGACCACCGAAACCGTGGCCGGCACGTCGATCAGGCGTTCGCTGTTGCGCCGCGCCGTCACCAGGATTTCGCCGGTGTCGTCTTCAGCGGATGCCTGCTGGGCCAGGGCCGGCATGCTGGCCAGCATCAGCCCGGAAACGCCGAGCAGCAATCGCGCGAACCGCGATGCAGTCGCGCCGGCAGCAGCCGGCAGCGGCCGGCCAACCGCCGGACCAATATTGGCAGCGGCCGGTAGCGCCGGCTCCACAAAGCCCTGCGCTTGGTTGCAAATCCGCGTCATATTTCCCCGCTCCCGCCCTGTCAGACTACAGTTTCGTGACAACTGAATACCCGCTATTGTATACAGAATCGCGCGGTGGCAAGCCAGCTTTCGTCCGCTTCGCAGCAAATCATCGGGCGGCGCGACCATTTTGCAACAGGGTGAACATGCCAGGTAACGCAACCAGTGCCAGCCGCGCCGCCGCCAGTGCTTCCGACCGGGCCTATACGGAAATCCGCGGCCTGATCCTGGCCGGCGATGCCAGCCCCGGCACCCCGCTGCGCGAGGAAGCGCTGGCCGATATCGTGGGCGTATCGCGGACGCCGATTCGCGAGGCGCTGCGCCGGCTGGAATCGGAACTTTATGCGTCACGCACCCCCGGCGGCCGGCTGGTGGTGGCCGAGTGGGACAGTGACGATGTCGCTGAAATGTTTGCCTTGCGCGCCATGCTGGAAGGCCATGCCGCCGCCCGCGCCGCTCGCCGGATGACGGCGGCGGGGCTGGCTGAACTCAAGCGTTGCAATGCCGCCATCGAAGCCGCCGTGGCCCAGCCGCAACCCGACATCGCGCGCTTCCTCACCGAAAATCGCCGCTTTCACGACCTAATCCTGAGCGCGTCATCCTCGGCGCGGCTGGCCGCCATGCTGGCCGGTCTCGTGGAACAACCGATCGTGCGCCGCACTGCCGCCCGCTATGACCGCGCCGATCTGGCACGATCAGCGCATGAGCACGACCAGATGATCCAGGCCTTTACGGCGCGCGATGAGGATTGGGCGCGGGCAGTGATGACCGCCCACATCCGCCGTGCCCTGCACGCCTTTCAGAACGCAAGCCCTTCGAAATAGGTAATTATTTCCATCATGCCGCGCAGTTCGGCGGTCTTGGCGGCCAGATCAAACAGATTGGCGTCGTGAACGGATTGAAGTCGGTCGCCCACACCCTCGCGCACAATCACCGGCACGAAACCATGGCAGATCGCATCCACCGCCGAAGCCCGTACACACCCCGAGGTGGAAAGTCCGCAGATCACCAGCGTGTCGATGCCTGCGCGCTTCAGTTGCACCGCCAGATCGGTGCCGAAAAACGCCGACGGAAATTGCTTGGTGATCACCGTCTCGCCCGGTGCCGGCTCCAGCGGCGGCTCGAAGTCACCCAGCGCGCTGCCGGTCTCGAACACCTTGAGCGCCGCGATCTTGCGGAAGAACATGCCGCCATCGCCGCCGCCAGGCTCATACTCCACCCGCGTGTGAAACACCGGCACGCGATTGGCCCGGGCGGCGGCCATCACGCGCGCTGCGGCATCACGGGCGGCCTCCACGCCGGCATAAAGCGGCGAATCCAAAACAAAATAAGCCCGCGCAAAATCGATCATCAAAAGCGCCGGGCGGTGCCCCAGCACCAAGCCCTGGCCAAAGCCCGCCGCAGCATAATCAGCATCCGGATTGGCGTGAACCACGATTTCTCCCGTCCACGCCGACTATACAGGCGCATCCCGTCTTTGTATACAAAACGGTATGGCTCTCACCACCACACAAACCACCGATCCGGTGACAATCGTCGAGGTTTCGCCCCGCGACGGCCTGCAAAATGAAGCTTTGCTGGTCTCCAGTGACGACAAGTTGGCATTGGTTGGCCGCATGGTGGCGGCGGGTGCCGGCCGTATCGAAGTTGTGTCGTTCGTGAATCCGCGCCGGGTACCCCAAATGGGCGACGCCGAAGCCGTGGCCGCCGGCCTGCCAGAAGCGCCCGGCGTCCGCTTCATCGGCCTGTGCCTGAACGAACGCGGCGTCGCCCGCGCCATCGCCACGCAGGCCAATCCGCGCCCACTGGATGAAGCCGGCTGCGTGCTGGTCGCCAGCGACACGTTCGGCGTCGCCAACCAGGGCCAGACTATCGCCGATGGCATCACTGCCAACACCGCCATGCTGAAAATGGCACGCGAGGCGGGCCTGTTCGCGCAGGTCACGATCAGCGCTGCATTCGGCTGCCCCTACGAAGGTCCGGTGCCGGCAGACCGCATAGTCGAATTGGCCAAGCGCATGGCCGATGCCGGCGCGCAGGAAATCGCGCTGGCCGATACCATCGGCGTCGGCGTGCCAAATCAGGTAGGCGACCTCACCGCCCGCGTGATCGAAGCCATCGCCCCGATCCCAATTCGCCTACACCTGCACGATACGCGCGGCTTGGCCCCGGCCAACGCCTGGGCGGGGTATCAGGCTGGGTGTCGCACCTTTGATTCGGCGCTCGGCGGGCTGGGCGGCTGCCCATTTGCGCCGGGTGCTGCCGGCAATGTCGGCACCGAGGAACTGCTTTATTTGTTTGGCCGGTCGGGCATCGCCACCGGCTATGATCTTGAAACCACGCTGGAAGCCAATCGCTGGTTTGCCGCCATCATGGGCCGCGAACTGCCCAGCCGGGCGGGCAAAGCTGGTGATTTCATCGCGCGGCCAATTCCAACCGGAGCAAAATCGTGAGCTATCGGCCACAAAGTTACAGATTGGGCGTCGACGTTGGTGGCACGTTCACCGATCTGATCGTTATCGACGAGGCCACCGGCCGCGCCGTGCGCGACAAGGTGCCTTCCACCCCGCACGATCCATCCGAAGCAGTGATCGCCGGCGCCCGCCAACTATGTGAAAAGGCGGGAATTTCAGCAGCCGATGTGTCGCTGTTCCTGCACGGCACCACCGTCGCCACCAACGCGGTGCTGGAACACAAGATCGCCCGCGTCGGCCTGATCGTCACCCAAGGCTATCGTCACATCTTGCAGATCGCCCGCAGCCTGGTGCCGGGCGGGCTGGCGGCCTGGATTGTCTGGCCCAAGCCAACCCCGATGGCGCCGCTGGAAGCCACGATCGAAGCGCCCGAACGCATGGGCGCCGATGGCCAAATCGTCCGTCCGCTCGACGAAGCGGCGCTGCGCAAGAACCTCAAGCGGCTGGCCGAGGAGAAAGTGGAAGCCATCACCGTCTGCCTGATCAACAGTTATATGAACGACGCGCACGAACGCCGCGTCGCTGAAATCTGCGCCGAAGAACTGCCCGGCATTCCGGTATCGCTGTCGGCCGATATCCTGCCGGAAATGCAGGAATATGAACGCGCTCTCACCACCGTCGCCAACAGCGCCGTGCGCCCGACGGTGTCGCGCTATGTCGGCAATCTTGAAGCTGCGCTCAAGGATTGGGGCACGCCAGCCAAGCTTTTGCTGCTACGTTCCGACGGCGGGCTGATGTCAGCCGAAAAGAGCCGCGCGGCGCCGGTCAATCTGCTGATGTCTGGCCCGGCCGGCGGTGTGGCAGGCGCGGTGTGGATCGCGAAAAACGCGCTGCTCCCCAACGTGCTCACACTCGACATGGGCGGCACGTCCACCGATGTCGCGCTGATCGAGGATTACCAGGCCCGCCTGCGCCGTGAAACGAGCGTGGGCCACCTCACCGTGCGCGCTTCGTCGCTGGACGTGAAAACGGTGGGGGCCGGCGGCGGCTCCATCGCCGCCGTGCCCGAACTCACCAAGGCGCTGCGCGTCGGCCCGCAATCAGCTGGCGCCGTGCCTGGCCCGGCCGCCTATGGCCGCGGCGGTGAACTGCCCACCGTAACCGATGCCAACGTGGTGCTCGGCTATCTGCCGGAAAACCTGCTCGGCGGCACCTTCAAGCTCGACCGCGAAGCGTCGAAGCGCGCCGTGCAGACGGTGGCGGACGCGCTTGGCTTGCCGCTGTTCGAAGCGGCTGCCGGCATCGTCGCTATCGTCAACGAAACCATGTTTGGCGCGCTGCGTCTGGTCAGCGTGCAGCAGGGTTATGATCCGCGTGATTTCGCATTGATGGCCTTTGGCGGTGCCGGCCCGCTGCACGGCAACGCCATGGGCATGCTGATGGGCAGTTGGCCGGTGGTCATCCCGCCGTCACCCGGCGTGTTGTGTGCCTATGGCGATGCCACCACCCGCCTGCGCGTCGATGCCCAACGCAGCTTCAACAAGCTCATCACCCACACCAGCGACATTGAAGTGGATGCGGTGATCGAGGAACTGATCACCCGGACCAGCGCCGAACTCGCGGCCGAAGGCGTGGCCGCCAGTGATATCGAAATCCGCACCGAAATCGACGTCCGCTATGCCGGCCAGGCCTTTGAAGTGCCGCTGTTCTCGCCCCCCGGTTCAACAATCGCCAGCCTCGCCGAGCGTTTCGATGCCGAGCACAAGCGATTGTTTACCTTCAACCTTTCGGTGCCGCAGGAACTGGTCAACATCCGCGTTGTTGCGCTGGGCAAGGCCGCCAATGTGTCGGCCGAACGCCTCACGCGCGGCAACGGCAACCCTGCCGCAGCGCGCGTTCGCGAGCATGAAGTGTGGATGGAGGGCCAAGTCCGAGCCGCCGTCATCTATGACCGATCGAAATTGCGTGCCGGTGATGTGGTGCCAGGCCCAGCCGTGATCACCGAGATGGATTCGACGACACTCGTCCACAATGGCCACATCGCCGTCGTGGACGAATTTGCCAACCTCCTCATCACACCGGAGGCCTGAAACATGCCCGCCCGCATCATCGAGACCAATCCGCGCCCGTTTGCGGCCAAAACCATCGATCCGGTCACGCTCGACATCATCGAGAATGCGCTGCGCAACGCCCGCATCGAGATGGATGCCACGCTGGTGCGCACTGCGATGTCGCCCGGCATCCGCGAACAGGGCGATGCCTTCCCGATGATCGCCAACCCGGCGGGCAAGATGATCGTCGGCCAGTTCGGCAGCTTCATCGATGGCTTCCTGCACGGCTGGGACGGCAGCATCGAGGAAGGCGACATGATTTTCTTGTCCGATCCTTATAGCTGTGAGGGCGCCATCAGCCATTCCAACGACTGGCTGGTGCTGCTGCCAGTGTATCGTTCGGGCCGATTGGTGGCGTGGACGGCGATGTTTGGTCACCAAAGCGACATCGGCGGCAAGGTCGCCGGTTCCATGCCGATCGACGCCCGCGCCATTTTCGAAGAAGGCGTGCGCATTCCGCCGGTGAAGATCTGGCGCAAGGGCGAGTATAACGAGGATCTGGTCAAGC
Source organism: Sandarakinorhabdus sp. (assembly GCF_041689835.1). Lineage (GTDB taxonomy): Bacteria > Pseudomonadota > Alphaproteobacteria > Sphingomonadales > Sphingomonadaceae > Sandarakinorhabdus. The sequence goes on along the minus strand of NZ_JBDNFM010000113.1, from coordinate 3,389 downwards.
TGGTGATGCACCAGACGCGCAAGCCGGATTGGTGCGCGGCTGATTTGAACGCGCTGATCGCATCATGCCGGGTGGCGGCGCGGCGCATCGATGAAATGTGCGGGCGCTTTGGCGAAGACGAGGTGGTCGCCGCGATGGATGCGCTGCTGGCCCGCAACCACCGCGCCATGAAGGCGCTGATCGCCCAATCGGTTTCCACCGACCAGGTGAGTTTCGAAGATTATGTTTGCGACGACGGTGTGGGCTATGGCCCCTACAAGATCCGCTGCACCATGCAGCGCGTTGGCGACAAGGTGGTGCTGGATTTCGACGGCACCGATCCGCAGTCGGATGCAGCAATCAATTTCTATCTGAATGAAAACATGTTCAAGATGTTCTTCGGCATCTACATGATCATGGTCTTCGATCCGCAGATCATGTTCAACGATGGCTTTTACGATCTGATCGAGGTGAAGATCCCCGAAGGTTCGCTGCTGAAGCCGCGCTATCCTGCCGCCCTTTCCGGCCGCACCCACGCGCTGGGCCGCATCTTCGATATCCTTGGCGGCCTGCTCGGCCAGCGCACGCCGGAATTCCTGTGCGCTGCTGGTTTTTCATCGTCTCCGCACCTGATGTATTCGGGGCGCGACCAGCGGCCGGGAAAAAACGGCGAATGGTTCCAGCTGTTCCAGATCGGTTTTGGCGGCATCCCCGGCAAGCCGTTCGGCGATGGCCCCGATGGCCACTCGCTGTGGCCGGGCTTCACCAACGTGCCCAACGAATTTCTGGAACGCTATTTCCCGCTGCGCATCGAGCGGTACGAAGCGCTGGCCGATACCGGCGGTGCTGGCCTCAATCGCGGCGGCAATGGCATCCTGATGTCGTACCGCTTCCTGTCGGCCGGCACGGTTTCAATCCATGATGACCGCTGGTTCACGTATCCGTGGGGTGTCAACGGCGGCGAACCCGGCAGCCGTGCACGCAAGATCCTCGAAAAGGCGGACGGCACGCAGAGCGTCGTCGCCAACAAGCTCGACAGCCTCGCTGTCGAGGCCGGCGACCAGTTGCACTTCATCACCTGGGGCGGCGGGGGCTGGGGCAACCCCCTGAGCCGTGATCCGGCGCTGGTCGGGCTGGAAATCCGCCAGGGACTGGTGAGCGCCGCCGGTGCCCGGGCCTATGGCGTGGTGGCCGACAGTGAGGGCCTGGTGGACGCTGCCGCCACGGCCGCATTGCGGGCCGAACTTGCTGCGGCGCGGCCGGCTGAGCCGGCGATCTTCAACTATGGCGGTACGATCGAGGAATTGCGCGCGGCCTGCGAAGCCGAAACCGGCCTGCCAGCGCCCAAACCGCCCGTGTGGCACCGCATGGCCATCGCGGCCGAATAAGGACGGCAGCGATGAGTGTGGAAAATACCGGGCCGCTCGCGGGCATCAAGGTCGTTGAGATGGGCCAGCTGATTGCCGGGCCATTTTGCGGCCAGCTGCTGGGCGATATGGGCGCCGACGTGATCAAGCTGGAGCCGCCCGGAGAAATCGGCAAAGGCGGGGGCGACCCGATGCGGGATTGGGGCCGCGGCGACTTTCCGTTGTGGTGGGAAGTGGTTGCCCGCAACAAACGCGCCGTGTCGTGCAATCTGCGGCTGCCGGAAGGCCAGGCGCTGGCGCGGGCCCTGATCGCCAAGGCCGATATCCTGATCGAGAATTTCCGCCCCGGCACGCTTGAAAAATGGGGCCTTTCACCTGAAACGCTGATGGCTGAGAATCCCGGCCTGATCATCGTGCGCGTGTCGGGCTATGGCCAATCCGGCCCCTATTCCAGCCGCGCCGGCTTTGGCGGCATCGGCGAGGCGATGGGCGGCTGGCGCGCCATCGTTGGCGATCCCGACCGGCCAGCCAGCCGCATGGGAGTTTCCATCGGGGACAGCTTGGCCGCTACCTATGGCGCTCTCGGCGCGCTGGCTGCGCTCAATCACCGCCATGCCACCGGCAAGGGCCAGGTGGTGGATTCGGCGCTGTATGAAGCGGTGCTGCAGGTGATGGAATCGCTGGTGCCGGAATATGCCGCGAGCGGATATGTGCGCGAACGTTCGGGCAGCGTGCTGCCGGGCATCGCGCCGTCCAACGTCTATCCGTGCAAGGACGGCGAATATCTGATCGGCGCCAATCAGGACACGGTGTTCGGCCGGCTATGCGGCGCGATGGGCCGCCCGGAACTGGCCGCGGACCCGCGCTATGTGAGCCATGTGGCGCGCGGCAAGCATCAGCAGGAACTGGACGATCTGATCGGCGCATGGACACGGGTGCTGACCATTGCCGAACTCGAAGACAAGATGGTGGAAGCCGGGGTGCCGGCGGGCAGGCTGTTCCGCCCGCAGGACATGCTGGACGATCCGCATTTTGCCGCGCGTAATGCCATTATCGCTGTGCCGCACCCGCGCTGGGGCGAAGTAAAGATGCAGAATGTCTTCCCGAAATTGTCGGTCACACCAGGCAGCGTGCGCAGCCGGGCGCCCGAACACATCGGGCAGGATAATGATGCGGTTTATGGCGAGTTGCTGGGGCTGGACGGCGCGGCACTGGCCGACTTGAAAGCCCGCAACATCATCTGACCAGTTGCGGCCACAGCGCTGCCAGCATCGCCAATCCCAGCACCGCCAGCACGGCAGCAGCGCCTGTGCGCACGGCCCCCAGCGACACGCGCTCCAGCAGTTTTTCGCCGAGCAGCACGGCCGGCACGTTGGCAATCATCATGCCCAGCGTGGTGCCGATGGTGACGGCTAGCACATCCTGAAACCGGGCGCCCAGCGCGATGGTGGCCACCTGTGTCTTGTCGCCGATTTCGACCACGAAAAAAGCGATTGTCGTGGATACAAAGGCCTGGGTGCCGCTGGCCACCGTCGGCATTTCGTCCATCTTGTCGGGCACCAGTGTCCACGCCGCCATGGCCAGAAAGCCGATGGCCACGGCCAATTGGAACCACGGCCCGGAAAGCCAGCCGGCCAGCGCCGCGCCGGCCCAGGCAGCGAGCGCGTGATTGGCCAATGTTGCCACCAGGATGCCGGCGATCACCGCGCCCGGCTGGCGAAACCGCGCCGCCAGCAGGATGGCCAGCAGCATGGTTTTGTCGCCGATTTCGGCCAGAGCCACCAGGCCGGTTGCGGTGGCTATGATGGCAAGGCTGCTGTCCATTGCGCCTGCATAGGCATGTGGTCGCGGCGCGCAAGCTGGCTCTTGCGCGTCGGTTACAAGGGGCAGACAATACGTAAATGTCCATTTTGCCCCTGCTGGTGGCCGCTTCTGCGGCCGCAGCCACAGCGCCCGCCCTTGTCGTTACCCCTTCCTCACCAAATTTCATTGCGCCTGCCACCATCGACAACAACCTGGAAATCACCGGCGATGCGGTGGAAG
>NZ_JBDNFM010000112.1:0-3727 GCF_041689835.1 Sandarakinorhabdus sp. | reverse complement strand
TTGTACGCGGCTGTGCTGAGCAGCTCATGGACCATGCCCATGCCCACGCCCACGCCCTCCCACACTTCGCCAAATTCAGTGTGGCGACGGCTCGTTATAACGATCAGCGCGATCATGCCGCCCGGCTGCCTGGCTTGATGGCCGGGATCGCCTCAAGCTCGGGCGGGAGTTCATCGGGCTGGTAGCTGGGCACGTCCAGCCGGATCAGCGGGGTGAACGGCACGCCCAGATCGGCCTTGCCGGCCGAACGATCAACCAGCGCTGCGGCGTGGATCACGGTGCCGCCGGCCGAAGTGATGGCGGCGATTGCTTCGCGGCTCGAAAGCCCGGTGGTGACGACATCTTCCATCAGCAGCACCTGCTGCCCCGCCTCCAGCCGGAAGCCGCGGCGCAGTTCGAACGTGCCGGTGGGCCGCTCCACGAACATCGAATCGACACCCAGCGCGCGTGCCAGTTCATAGCCGCAAATCAGGCCGCCCATCGCCGGCGCGATCACGGCGGTGATGCGGGCTTTCACTTCGGCGGGGATTTTTGCAGTCAGCGCTTGCGCCAACCGCTCGGCGCGCGCCGGGTTCATCAACACGCGGGCGCATTGCAGATAGCGCGGTGAACGCAGGCCCGACGACAGGATGAAATGCCCTTCCAGCAGGGCTTGCGCAGTGCGGAATTCGGCCAGCACGTCGTCGTCGGTCATCGTCGGCTCCTTGATAGCGTCATCGCCTAAAGGGGCCAATCGGTGCCGGCAAGTGTCATGGTGTCACTTCGCTGAACACATATTCGTGCTGGGAATCGCGCACGACCAAGGCACGTCTGCTGTCTTTGCTGCCCGCGACTGTTTCCAGGCCGATCATGCCCGGCGTGCTGCTGATGAAGCTGGCGGTGCCAACGGCGTTGCGGCGGCTGCCCATGTCGGTGCCCCCAGGCGGCAAAGCGGAAACGCGTCATGCCGCCGCTGCGATCGACATCAAGCGTGCCGAGATCCTTGTTGCGGTAACGGCTGGCCAGCACCGCCGCCGCGGCATCGGCCAGAAGGGTGATCCGTCCGCGCATGCTGGCCATTTTGCCTTTGCTGCGGGCCACGGCAACCTTGATTTCGGCTTCGGCTTCGGGGCGGCCGTCGTACAGCACTTCGAGCATCCGCCGCAGCAGCGGGCCGCGCAGCGCGACGCCGTCATCGCTGTTGGCCATGATGACTGCGCCGGCTTCGGCTGATGGCACCCATATCATGTCGCTGTGGAATCCCAACAGATCGCCGCCGTGGTGGATCACCGGCACGCCGTAACGCGATTTTTCCTCCAGCCCCATGCCATACCACTGGTTCTCGCCAGTGGGCACGCCGCGCGCCCGGCTGGCGAACAGGCTGTCTTTCGACACCAGTTGCTTGCCGCCCGGCAGTTTCCTGTCAGCCAGTTCGAGCCCGACATAAAGGATCATGTCGTGCGCCGACGACCATGCGCCGCCGGCCGGGCGGAACGGGACGATGGTGCGGCTGATGGCGTCGCCCGCGGCGCTGACCACCGTGACGCCATCGAGTGCGGTGCTGTGCGGCGATGCGTGGTTGCCGCCCTCGGCAACGGCAAAGCTGAAGGTGGAATCGGTCATGCTCAGCGGTGCCCAGATATGATCGGCCACCGCCTTGTCGAACGCGGCGCCCAATTCCATGCCGGGATTGTACACGTGCCCGGCAACATAGCCCGCGGCCGATGCCATCAGGGTGCTGTATTGAAAGGTTTCACAGCATCGTCGCCATCAATTTGGTGTTGGACGCGATCATGAAGCGGGTGTGGGCATCAACCGGGGCCGGATAGCTCAGCCGGGGCACGCCCAGCCCGCCTTCCCACACCACCTGGCCATCCTGAATGAAGACAAGGCCAACGCCCGGCACATCAAGTGCCTTCATCGCATCGGTGATGAACTGGCGGAGCACGGCCGCGCGCTCCGGCGTCAGCTTGTGCGGCGTGCGGCCCGCAAAGCTTTCCGGGGTGTAGCCGGCGGGGGGGGGGGCGGGGTGGCAAGTCGCAGTGGCGACACAGTATGGTCGGCTCAGAGGCTCCACGCCTTTGCGGCGGCAGCAGCGGCATCGGCAGCGCCGCCAATTTCCACCACCGCCGCGCGGGCGTCGGATTCGGGCGCGATCAGTTCGGTCAGGCTGCCGCTGTTCGAAACGCCGAAGGCAGCGCGGCGCGGCGCGGGCGCTGCCCGCCAGCATGGTTGCAACAATCGCGGTGATGGCGCGGCGCATGGCAGTTCCCCGGGTCGTCAAGAACCAAAGCCTGCCCCAGACCATGCACAGCGCAATCTATAATCGCACCCTTGCGGCCGAGACAACTGCCTTCACCTGACGCAATGCATCCAGGATAGTGGCAAGGTGAGCAACGCTTTCAACCTCGATATCGACGATGTCCGTGTGGAATTCGCGGTCGCGGTGTTTGAGCGCGAGGCCGACGATATTGGCGTTGTGCGCAGCGTTGCTGGCGGCGAGGCTGGCGAGCGCGCCCGGCTGGTTGTGCACCACCACGGCGATGCGTGCGGCGGCGCCGGCGGTTTCGGCACCCCATTTCACGTCCAGCCACTCGCCGCCTTCATCGCCGAGATGACCGCAGTCGGTCACGTGCACCGAAATCGGCCCGTCTGGCGCGCGCACGCTCACGATGCGGTCGCCCGGCACTGGCCGGCAATAATCGCAAAGCAGGAATCCGACCCCCGGGGTCAGCCCTTCGATGGAGAGGGTTGCCGCGGCCTTGGCCCTGGCGCCGCGTGGCCGACTGGGGCGGGTCGATGCGCCGGGCGCCAGCGCTTCGGCCACCTGATCGTCTGACAGGCGATTTTCCGCCATCGCCAGCATCAGCGCAGGCCGGTCGTGCAGCTTGAGCCGGCCCAGCGCCGGGCCCATGATCTCGTCGTTCAGCGTCAGCTTCAGCCGCCCGGCCACGGCGTCGAGCAGCTTGGTCCCCATTGCCAGCAGTTCCTCGCGGCGTTTGTGGCGAACATGGCGGCGGATGGCGGCGCGGGCCTTGGCGCTGGCAACAAAGGCTTCCCACGCCGGATCGGGCGATTTCACCTTGCCCTTCAATATCTCGACCTGGTCACCGTTCACCAGCCGCGTGCGCAGCGGCACGGCGCGGCCGTTCACCTTGGCGCCCACGCAGCTGTCGCCCAGATCGCTGTGCACGGCATAGGCGAAATCCACCGGCGTTGAATCGCCGGGCAACTGGTACAGCTCGCCTTTGGGCGTGAACACGAACACCTGATCCTGGAACATCGCCAGCCGGGCGTTTTCCAGCAGTTCTTCAGGGGATGCCGCGTCCTGCAGCACGTCGAGCAAATCCTCGATCCACGGATAGGCCTCACGCGCCGGGGCACCGTCGCTGCCCTGCTTGTAGGCCCAGTGTGCGGCGACGCCATATTCGGCTTCCTCGTGCATCAGCTTGGTGCGGATCTGCACCTCGATGCGCGCTGCCTCACCGCCCACCAGCACCGATGTGTGCAGCGACCGGTAGCCGTTGGACTTGGGCGTGGAGATGAAATCCTTGAAGCGCCCCGGCACCATCGGCCAGCGGCCATGCACGATGCCCAGCGCGCGGTAACAATCGCTTTCATCATCGATGATCACCCGAAAGGCCATCACGTCCGATAATTGTTCAAAGCTCATCTGGCGCGCCGCCATCTTGCGCCAGATCGAATAGGGGCGCTTTTCGCGGCCGGTCACCCGTGCTTGAATACCCTT
>NZ_JBDNFM010000111.1:0-8942 GCF_041689835.1 Sandarakinorhabdus sp. | reverse complement strand
TTCGCCCAGGCCCGCGCGCTGTCGACCGGGTTCAACGATGAACCCACTCGCGCCAGCCGCCCCTACGACAAGGCCCGCGACGGTTTCGTCATGGGCGAAGGCGCCGGCGTGGTGGTGCTGGAAGAATATGAACGCGCCAAGAAGCGCGGCGCCAAGATTTACGGCGAAGTGATCGGCTATGGCCTGACCGGCGATGCCTATCACGTGACCGCGCCGCACCCCGAAGGCTCGGGCGCATTCCGTTCGATGCAGATGGCGCTGCGCAAGGCCGGACTGAACCCCGAAGACATCGACTATATCAACGCCCACGGCACCTCCACGCCGATGGGCGACGAACTGGAACTGGGCGCGGTAAAGCGGCTGTTTGGCAGTGCCATCGACAATGTTTCGATGTCGTCGACCAAATCCGCCATCGGGCACTTGCTGGGCGGGGCCGGGGCGGTGGAGGCGATTTTCTGCCTGCTGGCACTGCGTGATCAGGTTGCGCCGCCGACGCTCAATCTGGATGATCCGTCGGATGGCTGCATCGGGGTCGATCTGGTGCCGCACGTTGCCAAGCAGCGCCGCATTCGCGCTGTGCTGAACAATTCGTTCGGCTTTGGCGGCACCAACGCGACGTTGGTGATGCGCGGCGTCTGACGCCATGCGCCGCGCGCTCCTCGCCTTTGTTGCGCTGTTGCTGTTGGTGGGCGTGCCGATTGCGTTGCTTCCCTGGTATGGGTGGGGAAGCACCGCCGGTCCGGGCGAGGCCTTCGAAGTCAAGCGCGGGGCCAGCCTTTCGGGTGTGGCGCGCGATCTGGAAGCGGCCGGGCTGATCGCATCGGCGGGCCAGTTCCGTGTGCTGGCCCGGCTGCTGGGCGATGATGCGCCGGTGCAGGCCGGCCGCTATCGGCTTGCGCCGGGGCAGGCGTGGAACGAGATTTTTGCCGCCCTGCAAGAGGGCAAGGTGGAGCGTTTCACGGTTACCATTCCGGAAGGTTGGCCGGCGGTGCTGGTGGCGGAACGGATCAACGCCGTGCCGGGCCTGAAAGGCAAGGCGGCAGTGCCGGCCGAAGGCAGCGTGCTGCCCGATACCTACGAATATCACCCCGGTGAAGACCGCGCCGTGTTATTGAAGCGTATGCAGGCAGCGATGACCAAGACACTGAATGACCTTTGGCCAAAACGCACCGCTCGCGCCGTGGTGACGTCTCCGGCGCAGACCGTCGTGCTGGCCAGTATCGTTGAAAAGGAAACCGGCAAGGCCAGCGAGCGCCGAACGATTGCAGGGGCGTACAGCAACCGGCTGAGGATTGGCATGAAGCTGGATGCCGATCCGACGGTGATTTATCCGATCACGGCAGGCAAGCCGCTGGGCCGCCGTATCCGCCGATCCGAATTGCAGCGCGACACCGGGTACAACACTTATCTCAAGCCCGGCCTGCCGCGCGGCCCCATCGCCAATCCGGGCCGCGACAGTTTGATGGCGTTGCTCGATCCAGCCGAAACCGACGCGCTGTATTTCGTTGCCGATGGCAGCGGAGGGCATGTGTTTGCCAAAACACTGGCGGAGCAGAACGCCAATGTGGCGCGCTGGTTTGCGCTGCGCCGCCAGCGCGGTGAGATGTGAGCCGAAAGCCAGCTTATCGGCCGACCTCGAAGCCGGCCGCACGCCGCAAGCCGGGCGTGCTGATGTGGCTGGCGCGGCTGGCGGCGCTGCCGCTGCTGGGCTGGATGCTGGGATTGATCTGGTTCAGCCTGACGCTGCCCGGCCCGGCGCCGCTGGCGGTGACAAGCGATGGGGTTGTGGTGCTTACGGGCGGCGCCGGTCGGTTCAAGCGTGGGCTGGCGGCGGTGGAAGCCGGCGCGGCGCGGCGAATGTTGGTTTCGGGCGTTGGCGAAAAAACCAGCCGCCGGCAGATGGCTGCGGCGTTCGGCGTTGCCACGCGCCGGCTGCGCACCACCGATCTGGGCTATCAGGCGGTCGATACACGGTCCAACGCCGAGGAAACCGCGCGCTGGGTGGCGCAGCATGATTTCACGTCGATCCGGCTGGTGACCAGTGCTGCGCACATGCGCCGCGCCCGGCTGGAATTGTCGCGCGTGCTGCCGGCGGGTGTGAAGGTGCTGCCGGATGCGGTACCGTCGGAACCCAAGGCACCCGGCCTGGCGTTTGAATATTCGAAATGGTTGGCTCGCCGCGGTGCGCTCATGCTGGGGGCGGCGTGATGCCCATTTCTCCGGTGGCGTCGCCGCTGGCCACCGTGCTGGCCCTTGTGCGCACCATCATTTTCCAGATCGTGTTCATGGGCGGATCGCTGGTGCTGGTGCCGCTGGCGCTGCTGCTGGGCTTGTTGGGCACGGGCCAAAGCCGGTTCATCGGGCCAAAGCTGTGGGCAGGCTGGTTTCGGCTCACCAGCCGGGTCATCACCGGCGTTCGCATCGAGATGGCCGGTGAAATTCCCGCCGGGCCGCAGTTGTTTGCGCTGAAACATGAAAGCGCGCTGGAAGCGATCCTGACGCTGTGGTGGTTTGAACGGCCGGCGGTGGTGATGAAGCAGGAATTGCGCAATATTCCGATCTGGGGGCTGGCCTCGGCGCGGCACGGATCGATTTTTGTCGATCGTGCCGGTTCGGCCGGAATGCTGCGCGAGATGATGCGCCAGGCGCAGGCCGCCGTGGCAGCGGGGCGCCCGGTGGTGATTTTTCCGGAAGGCACGCGCGTGGGTGTGGGCGAAGCGCCGCCGCTGGCGGCCGGTTTTGCCGGGCTTTACAAGTTGCTGAAATTGCCGGTGGTGCCGGTGGCGCTCGACAGCGGCAGTGTGTGGCTGAAAAGCTTCATCAAATATCCCGGAACCGTGCATATGCAGCTGGCCGCGCCCATCCCGCCCGGTCTGCCCCGCGCCGAGGTGGAAGCGCGGGTGCACAGTGCCATTAACGCGTTACAGGATAAAAGCAGGATGGTCGGGGGATGAAGCGGCGTTGGCCATTGTTGCTGGCATTGCTGCCGCTGTTGATGGGCATGGCGGTATATGGCCAGGTTTGGCGCGGCTGGGCGGCTGGCCTTGAAACCACGCTGGCGCGCTGGTTCCCCGGCAGCGGCGCGCGCGTTGGCGGCTTTCCCTATCGGCTGGAAGCAGAATTGGCCGGGGTTTCGCTAGCCCACGCAGGGGAAACCCGGCTGGCGCTGGCGGCGGCGCGGCTACGCCTCAATCGCGGGCCGTGGCGGCCGGAATTGACGGTGTTTCAAGGCGAGGGCATCGGTCTGAGCGCCGCGGCGGCGGGGCTGGCGGCGCGGGTGACGGCGGGTTCGGCCACGGCCAGCCTGAAAATCGTGCAGGACGCCGCCGGGCTGGACCGGCTGGCGCGCCTGTCGATCGTGCTGGCCAAGGCGCGCGGCACTGCCGGCATCGGCCCGGATTTTCGCGCTGACAGCCTTGAATTGCATGGCCGCGAGATTTTGGATGCGAAAGCCGATCCCGCCAACCCGCGCTTGCCGGCGCGCTTGCCGAACCGGGGCCAGCTGGTGATTGGCGCGGCCGGCTTTGCCTTGGGGCAGGGCGCGCCGATCAATCTTGCCGCCGATCTGAGCGTGCGCGGGGCCGGCCGGCTGGACGGATATCGCCGCTGGGCCGATCGCGGCGGCAGCCTTGATGCGGTGGTAACGGGCAGCGATGCCACTGGCGAAATCTTCAAGCTGGAAGCGACCATCGTGCCGTTGGGGCCTGGTGGGAGTGCGGGCCTGCGGCTGGCCGGCACTGTCTCCACCGTGTGCCCGCTGGCGGTGCAGGCGGCGCTGAACGGCACCGCGCCGCTGGCCGAACAGCGCCTGCGGGCGCCGGTCCGGCTGGCGCTGGAAACCGCGCTGCCGGCCGGCGGCCCCTCGGCGCTATCGGGCATGCCGGGCGATCTGGCGACCCGGCCGCGCCGCGGCCAAGTGCCGGCCTGCCCCCGGCTGGGTTGATCCAGCCGCTGCTGTCTTCAGCGGCCGAAATCGGGTTTTTCGGTATCCTGGCCTTCGTCGATGATGCTGCGGCGGACGGCGCGGGTGCGGGTGAACAGGGTTTCCAGCGCGTCGCCGTCGCCCCAGCGGATGGCGCGTTGCAGGGCGACCAGATCTTCGGTGAAGCGGCCGAGCAGTTCGAGCACAGCCTCGCGGTTGTTCAGGAACACATCGCGCCACATCACCGGATCGCTGGCGGCGATGCGGGTGAAATCGCGGAAACCGCCGGCGGAATATTTGATCACTTCAGCCTTGGTGACGGCTTCGAGATCGCTGGCGGTGCCGACGATGCTGTAGGCGATCAGGTGGGGCAGGTGGCTGGTAACGGCGAGCACGCGGTCGTGGTGGGGCGCGTCCATCAGTTCGACCTTGGCGCCCAGCCGGCGCCAGAACTCGCTCAGGCGTTCCACCATGACCTGATCGGCGCGCGGCGGCGGGGTGATGATGCACCAGCGGCCGTGGAACAGGCTGGCGAACCCGGCATCAGGCCCGGATTTTTCGGTGCCCGCAACTGGATGTGCAGGGATGACGTGCACACCGGGCAAGGCAGCACCGAGCACGCGGGCGACGCTTTCCTTGACCGAGCCGACGTCGGAAACCACCGTATCGGGGGCCAGTTCCGGGGCGATTTGCGCCGCCACATCGGCCATCGCGCCCACCGGCACGCACAGGATGACCAGATCGGCGTCGACCACGGCGACCCCCGCGCCGTCGGTGACATCATCGGCCAGGCCCAGTTCGGCGACGCGTTCCCGCACCGCCGGGTTGGCATCGGTGACGATTAGCCGCACCGTTGGCATGGCATCGCGAACGGCGCGCGCCAGGCTGGAGCCGATTAGGCCCATGCCGATGATGGCAACGCGCGCAAACGGCAGCATCAGGCAATGTTCTCGGGGCTGCGGCCTTCGACATAATCGCGCAGGGCGGCGGCCACGGTGCGGGTTTCGTTTTCGGTGCCGATGGAAATGCGAAGGCAGCGCGGCATGTGCTGCACGGCGAGGTAGCGGCAGATGATACCGTGATCGAGCAGATACTGGTTGCAATCGGCGGCCGTTACGGGGCCATTTTCGGGAAATTCAACTAGAATGAAGTTGCAGGCCGACGGGATGGCGCGCAGGCCGGCGTTGCCCCCAACGTCCTTCAATTTGGCAATTTCGCCGGCCAGCCAGCCGCGCAGGCGGATGGTTTCATCGCGCACCATGACGATGTGTGAATGATCGGCCAGGCTGGCGACAGCGGCTGCCTGGCCGGTGGTGGTGACGTTGAACGGCCCGCGCACCCGGTCCAGCGCGGCGATGATCGGCAATGCGGCCACAGCCCAGCCGACGCGCTGCGCCGCCAGCCCGTGGATTTTCGAGAAGGTGCGGGTGACGACGAGGTTGGGCAGGGTTTGCGCCAACGCCAGACCATCTTCGTATTCGCCTTCGACAAATTCGGCATAGGCGCAATCGAGCACCAGTACGACGTTGGCCGGCACTTCGCCGATCAGGCGGCGGATATCAGCCGCGGGCAGCAGCGTGCCAGTGGGATTGTTGGGATTGGCGAGATAGATGATGCGCGTGGCCGGCGTGATTGCGGCGAGGACGGCGCCGACGTCGGCAGCGTAATCGACATCGGCCACCACCACCGGCGTCGCGCCGACGCGGCGGGCAGCGCCATCATACACGGCAAAGCCGTGGCGGACGTGGATGATCTCGTCGCCGGGGCCGGCAAAGGCAGATGCGATCATGTGCAATATTTCGTCGCTGCCGGTGCCGCAGATGATGTGGGCGGGATCGACGTCGTATTTTTCACCCAGTGCGCCGCGCAATTCGGTGGAGGCCGGATCGGGATAGCGATGCCCATCGGCCAGTACCGCCTGCATCGCTGCCACGGCCATCGGCGACGGCCCCAACGGATTTTCGTTGGACGACAATTTGGCGATGACCGGCGAGCCGCCAGCTTTGGCCTGTCCCGGCACATAGGCGTGCATGGCGGCGATCCAGGGCTTCATTTGGGGTGCGGATGCGGCGTTGATTGGGCTCATGCTTGGCCGTTAGCGAATATCGCTGGCACAGTCACCCCTTCGCCATTAATCGAACTGCCGCAATGGACACACGATTTGGCTTGGAACGCTGCATCACCCTGCCCGGGGATTTCCCGCTGGCCGGCGGCGGCGTGTTGCCCGAACTCGATATCGCCTATGAAACCTATGGCACGCTGAACGCCAACGCCACCAACGCCATACTGGTGTGCCACGCGCTCACCGGCGATCAATATGTGGCCAGCAGCCACCCCACCACTGGCAAGGCGGGGTGGTGGACGCGGCTGGTGGGGCCGGGCAAGCCCGTGGATCCCGAACATTGGTTCGTGATCTGCGCCAATGTGCTGGGCGGCTGCATGGGCAGCACCGGGCCGTCGTCGGTTGATCCGCGCGATGGCCTGCCGTTTGGCATGCGCTTTCCGGTGATCACCGTCCCCGACATGGTGGCGGCCCAGGTGCGGCTGCTCGATCATCTGGGCATCGGCACGCTGGCCGCAGTGATCGGCGGATCGATGGGCGGAATGCAGGCGCTGACGTTGGCGGTGTATCATCCCACGCGTGTAAAGAAGGTGGTGGCGATCGCCGCGGCCGCCCGCCATTCGGCGCAGAACATCGCCTTCCACGAAGTTGGCCGGCAGGCGATCATGGCCGATCCGATGTGGGCGGGCGGAGCCTATGCTGCCGACAAGCCGCCGGCCGCTGGCCTCGCGGTGGCGCGCATGGCCGCGCACATTACCTATTTGTCGGAGGAAGGCCTGACCGAGAAATTCGGCCGCCGCCTGCAAGACCGCGACGCGGTGTCGTTCGGGTTCGATGCGGATTTTCAGGTGGAATCGTACCTGCGCCACCAGGGCCTGAGTTTCGTCGAGCGGTTCGACGCCAATTCGTATCTGTATATCACCCGCGCGATGGACTATTTCGATCTGGCTCAGGCGCATGACGGCAGCCTGGCGCGGGCCTTTGCCGCCACGCAGAGCCGGTTTTGCCTGGTGTCGTTCACCTCGGACTGGCTGTATCCCACCGCCGAAAGCCGCCGCATCGTGCGGGCGCTGAATGCGGCGGGTGCGCCGGTGTCGTTCGTTGAACTGGAAAGCCCGTTTGGCCATGATGCGTTTCTGCTTGATGCGCCGGAGATGAACCGGGTGATCAATGGGTTCCTCACCGCATGACTCCGGTTCCGCTGCGCCCCGATCTGGCCGCTGTGGCCGCCGCCGTGCCTGACGGCGCGCGCGTGCTGGATATCGGCTGCGGCGATGGCCAGCTTTTGGCGTGGCTGCGCGATACCAAGGGCGTGGAAGGCCGCGGCATCGAGCTTGACGCCAGTGACGTGGCCGCCGCCGTGGGGCGCGGGCTGGCGGTGGTGCAGGGCGATGCCGATACCGATCTGGGCGACTATGCCGATGCGGCGTTCGATGTGGTGATCTTGTCCAACGCGTTGCAGGCCATGCACCGGCCAGCCGATGTACTGCGCCAATTGGTGCGCATCGGGCGCAGCGCCGTGGTGTCGTTTCCCAATTTCGGCCATTGGCGGGTGCGGATGAGCCTGGCGTTGGGCGGCCGCATGCCCGTCACCCGCAGCCTGCCGGTGAGCTGGCACGAGACGCCCAACATCCATTTCTGCACCATCAGCGATTTCGAGGCGCTGGCGGGCGAAATGGGGCTGACGGTGGAGCGCCGCGCCGGGCTGGTGTCGGGCCGGCAAGCGGTGTTCTGGCCCAATCTGCTGGCCGATACCGGGGTGTTCCTGCTTAGTCGCCGATAGGCTATCGTGGCCAAATGGACGACACGGCCGGGCTCGATCCTGAACTGATCCGTTTCCTGCGTGAGGAACTGGATGTTGACGTGCCTGTCGCCGGCAATGGCTGGGAATTTACCGGGCCACTTTGGCTGTGGCGCCCCAAAGCGCAGGATGACGCCGCCAAAACCACCACCACGGCCTGGCATTTCCTCACCATCGACGGCGATGTGGCAGCGGCCTTGCGGGCAGCTGCGCCGGGGCGATCGGCAGCGTGGGGATCGGTGTATGTGAAGGTCAACCTTGGCACATCCAGTTGGGAAACATCGGTATTCCCCAGCAAGGATGCTGGCGGCTATCTGCTGCCGATCAAGGCCGCCATCCGCAAGAAGCAGGGCATCGCACAAGGTGATGTGGTGACGGTGCAATTGAGCGTTTGAGAAGCGGCTGCCGGCAATTCGCCGGGTGTCAGTTAACGAGCCTGGGCTCCATCGCCGGATCGGCTGCGCCGACCATCACCGGTTTTTGCCAATCACGCTTTGATACCAGCACGACATGATAGCGTTCGGGCAGGGTTTCCAATTGCCAATCCAGCACTTCGAACATGGCTTCGTCCAGCCGCAGCGCCAGCGGTTCGCGCAGCCAGCCGATATCCTTGATGTGCCATGGCCGCCGCGCCCGCACGATCAATACCGCCAGGCCGGCCGGTGACAGCACTCGCCACAATTCGCGCAGCATCAGCCGCGGCTGCACCAGCGGGGCCGACAGCAGCGCCTTGTCGAACAGGGCTTCGTGGAACGGCAGGTGGTGCGGATCGGCGCGCACCGTGCCGGGGCGCAGTTCATCGTCGCTGGCCGCCACACAGGCGATGTGTTCCCACCCCTCCAGATTGAGCGTCACCTTTTCCGGCGGGCGGCCCAGCACCAGCAGCCGGCCCACCGGATGTTCCGGGCGGTGGCCGGCAAACAGCCGATCAATGGGGGTGGCATCGCGGATCATGGGCTGGTTCAGCGCTCGACAGCGAGTGCAATCCCCATGCCGCCGCCAATGCACAACGTTGCCAGGCCCTTTTTGGCGTCGCGGCGGCCCATTTCGTGCAGCAGCGTCACCAGCACGCGGGCGCCCGACGCGCCGATCGGGTGGCCGATGGCGATGGCGCCGCCGTTCACATTGAGCTTGGCGGGATCGAGGCCGAGTTCCTG
>NZ_JBDNFM010000110.1:0-4217 GCF_041689835.1 Sandarakinorhabdus sp. | reverse complement strand
CGCTGCCGAACGGCTGGTGTGGGGGCAGGGCGGGCCGGACGACGTCCGCACGTTCGACAGTCCGCTGGGCCGCATCGCGCCGGTCATCTGCTGGGAAAATTTCATGCCGCATTTTCGGGCCGCGCTTTATGAGCAGGGCGTGACACTATGGGCGGCACCCACGGTAGACGACCGCCCGCAATGGGAAGTGGCGATGCGCCATATTGCTCACGAAGGCCGCTGCTTTCTGGTGTCGGCCTGCCAGTGGCTGCCGCCGTCGCAAACCGCACTGGGCGAGGCGATAACGCTGATCGACCGGGCTGTGGATGTGCCGCTGATCGCCGGCGGCAGCCTGATCGTTTCGCCGATGGGCGAGGTGCTGGCCGGGCCACTGCGGGGCGGCGAAGGGCTGATTATGGCCGAGGTTGATCTGGCCGACGTGGTGCGCGCCCGTTTTGATTTCGATGCCGCCGGCCACTATGCGCGGCCGGATATCTTCCGGCTGGACGTGACGCCGCCAACGCGCTGAAACTGCCGCAGCCAAGGAGACATGGTTTGACTGATTCCCTGTTCATCGGCCTTTCGGATCAGGACGCACCGCAATCGCTGGTGCTCAAGCGCGCCAACCGCCACGGCTTGATCGCGGGCGCCACCGGCACCGGCAAGACGGTGACGCTGCAAGGCCTGGCGGAAGAGTTCAGCCGCGCTGGGGTGCCGGTGTTCCTGGCCGATGTGAAAGGCGATATCGCCAGCATGGCACGCGCTGGCAGTGAGGCCGCAGCCTGGACCGGCAAGCGCGCGCTTGAGCTCAAGATGGCGGATTATGACTGGGAAGCCATGCCGGTGGTGTTCTGGGATCTGTTCGGCGAGCAGGGCCACCCCATTCGCACGACGATTTCGGAAATGGGCCCGCTGCTGCTGTCGCGGTTGATGGGGCTGAATGATACGCAGGAAGGCGTGCTCACCATCGCGTTCAAATATGCCGATGAGCATGATCTGCTGCTGCTCGATCTGGAAGACTTGCAGGCGATGCTGGCCTGGTGTGCCGACAACGCCGGCGAACTTTCGAGCAAATATGGCAATGTCACCAAGGCCAGCGTGGGTTCGATCCAGCGCCAGCTGCTGACGCTGGAAAGCCAGGGCGGCGCGGCGTTTTTTGGCGAACCGGCGTTTGATATCACCGATTTCATCGCGCTGGACGCCAAGGGCCGCGGCCGGGTGAACATTCTTGCGGCCGACAAATTGATGAACAGCCCGCGCCTGTATGCGACGTTTCTGTTGTGGCTGCTGGCCGAATTGTTCGAGACGCTGCCCGAGATCGGCGATCCCGACAAACCCAAATTGGTGTTCTTTTTTGACGAGGCGCACCTGCTGTTTGACGAAGCGCCCGACGCGTTGATGGACAAGGTGGAGCAGGTGGTGCGGCTGATAAGGTCCAAGGGCGTGGGCGTGTATTTCGTCACGCAGAACCCGATCGACATTCCGGAAAAAGTCGCTGGCCAGCTTGGCAACCGGGTGCAGCACGCGCTGCGCGCCTTTACCCCGCGCGATGCCCGCGCCATCAAATCGGCGGCCGAAACCTTCCGCCCCAATCCGCGGCTGGATGTGGCAGCGGTGATCACCGAGATGAGAGTGGGAGAGGCGCTGGTTTCGACGTTGATGCCCGATGGTGCGCCCAGCCCGGTGGAACGCACCCGTGTTGCGCCGCCGCGCAGCCGGGTGTGGCCGCTGACGCCGGGGGAGCGCATGGACGTGATCAATGCGTCGCCGTTTGCTGGCAAATACGAGGAGCGGATTGACCGCGATTCTGCTGCCGAGCTGCTGGTGATGAAGCGCGAGGAGCAGGCCGGGCAGGCGCAAGCCGACAAGGCGGCCGCCGTGCAGGCCAAGCTGGATGCGCAGGCGGCCAAGGACGAAGGACGGCTGGCGGCGACCCGCGAGCGCGAGGCCGCCCGGCTGGAAACCGTCAATGCCCGCGCCGCTGCCCGCGCCGCAGCCCGGCCGAGCACCACTGAAAAGGTGATTGAATCGGTGGCGCGTTCGGCGGCAAGTTCGATCGGCCGGCAATTGGCTGGCAGTGTGGGCAAAAGCCTGCTGCGCGGCATCTTGGGGAGCCTGTTCAAATGACCAATACACGCCGCTGGCTGCTGAAGACCCGTCCCGATGGCGCGTTGAAAGACAGTGATTTCGATCTTGTTATGGTGCCGATGCCTGAAGTGGGTGAGGGGCAGTTCCTTGTGCGCCTGACGCATTTTTCGTTCGACCCCACCCAGCGCGGGTGGTTGGGTGGGGATACCTATCTGCCTGCGGTTCCCATTGGCGGGGTGGTGCGCGCCGGCGGGATTGGCGACGTGGTGGAAAGCAAGCACCCCGGATTTGCCGTGGGTGACAGCGTGCAAGGCACCTTCGGCTGGCAGGAACACGCGTTGAGCGATGGGATGACCGAAACCGGCCCGGTGACCAAATTGCGCGGCGGCATCACGCCGGAGCAGGCGCTGGGCGTGTTCGGGGTGACGGGGTTGACCGCGTGGTTCGGCCTGACCGAAATCGGCAAGCCCAAGGCGGGCGATACCGTGCTGGTATCGGGCGCGGCGGGCGCGACCGGCAGCGTGGTGGTGCAGGTGGCCAAGGCGCTGGGCTGCACGGTGATCGGCATTGCCGGGGGCGAGGAAAAATGCCGCTGGGTGGTGGAACAGGCCGGGGCGGATGCCTGCATCGATTACCGCGCCGGCAACGTGGCACGTCAGATACGCGAGCACGCGAAAAAGGGCGTGAACGTGTTGTTCGAGAATGTTGGCGGCGAGATCCTGGACGGCGCATTGGCCAATCTGGCGCTGGGCGCGCGGGTGGTGCTGTGCGGCGGCATTTCGAGCTATAACGACACCGCCCAAGATCGCTCACCGGGCCTGCGCAATTACATGAACCTGACGATCATGCGCGGGCGCATGGAAGGCTTCATCGTGCTCGATTTCGCCAAGCGATACGGCGAGGGCGTGGCGGCATTATCCAAGCTGATGGGCGAGGGCAAGTTGACGACGGCCGAGGACGTGGCGCACGGTTTTGAAAATTGCCCAGCCACGTTGCGCCGGTTGTTCGAAGGCAAGAATTTCGGGAAGCAGTTGCTGAAGGTTTAGGGCGTCAGCGTCAAAAGGTTCCCGGCATCTCGCGCTGGGCGGCATTGGGGGCGCGGGTGAGCAGGGGCAGGCGGCCGAGTGATTGCTCGCGGATGTCGCCCGTGCCAGCGGCAATGGCGGCGCAACTCTCGCCGCGCAGCGAGGCGATGGCACGGCCGGTGGAGGCTTCGGCCGGAGTGCCCATCGGCTGAGTGTAATCATCGCTGGCAGTGCAGGTACGCCCGCCGCGTGACGGCAAATAGGGCGCCAATCCATCGTAATAATCGCCCTGGCGGCTGGCATTCTGAGTGGCGAAGGCAACGACGCGTAGCCGATCATCGCAGGCGGCGCGGTCGACGGCGATCTGGCCCACCGGTTTGCCCGAGGTGTTTTCGCCGACCAGCGTCAGCCGGTTCTGGGCATAAGGCAGCATGGCGTTGATCACCAATTCGCTGGCCGAGGCACTGGCATCGGTGGTGATGAAGGCCAGATTGGCCGGCGCCACGCTTTCGGGTGCGGCGCGGAACAAGCGGGCGGCGTTGCTGGCGGATTTGGACGGGCGAAAGGTGGTGAAGCTGAACACATCGCTGGCCAGCCGGCCCTGGCCCATCAGATCGCCCATCACTTCGGCGATGCGCACCAGGCCGCCGCCGTTATAGCGAAAATCGACGATGATATGGCGCGCGCCCTCGCTGCGGAAGCGGGCAAAGGCGCCGCGCAGCGGGGTTTCGGCGGTGGAAATGAAGGTGCGCAAATTGACATAACCAACCCGCCCCAGCCCCGGCTCGTCGAATGTCTGCACGCCAAAACGGCTGGACACCGGCGGGATGTTGAATTCCGCGCGGGTGATGGTGACGGTGCGTTCGGTGCCGTTCAGCGTGAAGCGGATCGTGCGGGTGACGCCCACCTGGCTTGGCCCCAGCGCATCGGACACGGCAGCGGAACCGCCCTGCGCGAACAACGTGGCGACCGGCACCATATTGTCGGGCGCGGTGCCGACGGCGAGCAGTTCGGCGCCGCGATCAAAGCCGGCGGCAAACGCTGGCCCGGTTTCGAACACGTCGAGGATGAAGACGCGGCGGGCCGTGCTGTCATATTCCAGCCTGATGCCGAACGCCGCCGTTT
>NZ_JBDNFM010000109.1:0-3444 GCF_041689835.1 Sandarakinorhabdus sp. | reverse complement strand
GCCAGCTTCACCGTGTTGCGGGCATAGGCGATGGCGTGATCGGCAAAGCTGGATTGGCCAAAAAAGCCGCCATAAACCGGCTGGCCATTCTGGCTCATGGGCACCCGGCCATCCGAAAGCACGCCGCCATAATTGAGCGCCATGAAATTTGCGCAGTACTGCGGATGATCGTGGCTGCATTTGGTGCACGCGCCGCAGCTGGCATAGCTGAGCACGACACGGTCGCCGGGCGCAACGTGTGTCACGCCCTCGCCCACGGCCAGCACGGTGCCGGCGCCTTCGTGGCCCAGCACCTGCGGCAGCGGCGTGCCCTGTTCGTACCGCTGCACGCCGACATCGGTAAAACAAATGCCGCACGCTGCCAGCTTTACCAGCAATTGCCCCGGACCAGGATCGGCCAGCTCCACTTGCTCGATGGCGTAAGGCCCGCCGCGTTGGCGCAAGACGGCAGCGCGTGTGGTGGTTGGCATGCGAGCTCTCTCCGATGGATTCAATGCAGTGTCGCGCGCTGCGGTCGCCGTGACCAACCCGTGTAAATGCCAGCCGCCTGCCCCCCCGCTTGACCCCCCGCTTGACCACGCGCCCGCGCCCGTCCAGATACGGCGGCCATGGATACGCCCGCTGCCCCCCAGCCCAGTTTCGAAGACGCTCTGCGCGAGCTTGAAGACATTGTGCGCAAGCTGGAATCGGGCGATCTCAGCCTTGACGACAGCATACGCCTGTATGAACGCGGCCAGGCGCTGAAATCGCTGTGCGAAGCCAAGCTGAACGACGCCCGGATGCGGATCGAACAGATCCAGCAGAACGCCGCCGGCGAAGCCATCGCCGTCCGCCCCTTCGACGCGCAATAGGGGGCCGGTCATGGTGCAACCCTCGCTCAGCCTGAAACCGGCGCTCGATGCCATTGGCAAGGCCATCGACCAGCGTTTCGATCGGCTGCTGGCCGTGCCCGACGACAGCCGCGCCCGCCTGTATGACGCCATGCGCCATGCCGTGATCGGCGGCGGCAAGCGCATGCGCCCGCTGCTGGTGGTCGCCGCCTGCGACATCTTTCATGTCAACCGCGAACAGGCGCTGCGCGTCGCGTTGGCGATCGAATGCATCCATTGCTACAGCCTTATCCATGATGATCTGCCGTGCATGGACGATGATGATCTGCGCCGCGGCAAGCCCACCGTGCACAAGGCCTTCGACGAAGCCACCGCCGTTCTGGCCGGCGATTGCCTGCACGACCTCGCCTTTGAAATTCTCGCCGATCCCGCCACCCACGACGATCCGCAGGCGCGGCTGGAACTGGTCACCGAACTGGCCATCCAGTCCGGCCCGGCCGGCATGGCCGGCGGCCAAATGATGGATTTGGTGGCAGGCGACGTGACCTATGATCTGGCCGGAATCACCCGCCTGCAGCAATTGAAAACCGGCGCGCTGATCCAGTGGTGCCTCGAAGCCGGCGCCATCATGGGCCGGGCATCGGATGCCCACAAGAAAAGCCTGCGCGCCTATGCCCGCGACCTTGGCCTCGCCTTCCAGATTGCCGACGATCTGCTTGATGTCGAAGGCACGTCCGCCAAAACCGGCAAGGCCGTGCAGAAGGATGCTGCTGCCGGCAAGGCGACCTTTGTTTCGTTGCTGGGCGCCGAGCGCGCCCGGGCACAGGCCAATGCCCTGATCGATCAGGCCATCGGGCACCTGGCGGGCTTTGGCCCCGAAGCCGATCTTTTGCGCGCCATCGCCCGCTTTGCGGTTGAGCGTGACCGGTAAGGAGCAGGCTACATGACCCGCATTGGCGTTTATCCCGGCACCTTCGATCCCATGACCCTGGGACACATGGATATCATCCGCCGCGGCGCAAGGCTGGTGGACAGACTGGTGATCGGCGTGGCCACCAACCCGTCGAAATCGCCGATGTTCACGCTGGCTGAACGCAAGGCCCAGATCATCCGCGAGACGGCCGATATTGCCAATGTGGAAGTGGCTGATTTTGACGAACTGCTGATGTCGTTTGCTGAACGGCTGGGCGCGACGGTGATCGTGCGCGGCCTGCGCGGCGCCGGCGATTTCGAATATGAATTCCAGATGACGGGCATGAACCGCGCGCTCAATGACGATATCGAGCAAGTGTTTCTGATGGCCGATGTGGCGTTGCAGCCGATCGCTTCACGTCTGGTCAAGGAAATTGCTGTTTATGGTGGCGACATTCGCAAATTCGTTCCGCCCCGCATCGCCGACGACGTGGTGACCCGGGTGAGCGAGATGGGCATGAAAGGCCAATGATGCGTTGTTCGCTGCTGATCGCTGCTGTGCTGTCTCTGGTTGCCGGGCCTGCTGTAACGGGGGCCTTTGCCCAGGCGCAGCGCGTCGATCCCAAGGATCTCAAGGCGCCGCCCAAGCTGCCTGAAATGGCGGCGCCGTCAAACATTGCCGGCCAGATCGCGCAGGTTGACCTTGAAAATGTGCTGCTGCTCGACCTGTCATCTGGTGGGCGGGTGAAGATCGTGATGCGTCCCGATGTGGCGCCGAGGCATATCGAGCGCATCAAGACATTGACGCGTCAGGGCTTTTACGACGGCACCGTTTTCCACCGCGTGATTGATGGCTTCATGGCGCAGGGCGGGGATCCCACCGGCACCGGCACTGGCGGTTCCAAGCTGAACGACCTCAAGGCCGAATTCAACGATCTGCCGCACGTGCGCGGCGCGGCTGCAATGGCGCGTTCCCAGGGCGAGGACAGCGCCAACAGCCAATTTTACATTGTGTTGATGCCGGCGCTGAAGCTGGACCGCACCTACACGGTGTGGGGCCGCGTGGTGGAAGGCATGCAGTGGGCGGATGGCATCGAAAAGGGCGAGCCGCCCGAAAGCCCAAGCCGCATCATCAAGGCCAGCATCGCCGCCGACAAGGTGCCGCCGCCTGATTTTGCTGCTCTCAAAGCGGCTGCATCGCGAATTCCTGCCGGCGCGCTGGGCCTGCCGCTGCCAGCCAATGGCCAGCTGAAGCCTGCGGGGCCGCTGCCGCCGCGATAAGCGCCTTTCCCCACCTTTGCCAAAGGGCTGTTCCCCCGATGCTGGTTGACGATTTCGATTTCCATTTGCCCGAAGAACGGATCGCGCTGCGGCCGGTGAGCCCGCGCGACCGCGCCCGCCTGCTTACCGTGCGCGGGCGAAATGTCGGCGAACGCGGCGATTTTCACTTCACCGATCTGCCTGACCAGTTACGCGCTGGCGACGTGCTGGTGGTGAACGACACCCGTGTCATCCCGGCGCAATTGTTTGCGCAAAAGGGGGAGGCTGCCATCGGGGTGACGCTGCACAAGCGCGAGACCGCCAGCCGCTGGTGGAGCTTTGTCAAGAACGCCCGCCGTCTGAAGCCCGGCGACCGGGTCGATTTCGGCCACGGCGGCGGCACCGTACTGGTTGGCGAGGTGATCGAGAAAGCCGATGAAGG
>NZ_JBDNFM010000108.1:0-11604 GCF_041689835.1 Sandarakinorhabdus sp. | reverse complement strand
CGCTGGCGGTCATGGCCCAAGCCCCAAAAGAAGAAGGTCAGCGGCGCTTGATCGAGCGCCGCTGACCGGGGAGTGACGGTTGCGCGGGGATTACTTGGCCGGAACGGCCGACACACCCTGCTCGCCGTATTCAGCCGCCGATTTGCGCACGGCGATCATGTACACCAGGATACCAACGCCAACCTTGGCGATGACGTCGGCGATCGTGTAGCCCACCTGAATGCCGGTCGCGACGGCGCCGCCAGACAGATTGGTGAAGGGGATCATGTAGACGATCGGATAAAAGCCCCACGATGCGAAAGTGAGCAGGCGTGCCTGCTTGATCAGGCCGCGGGCGCTTTCGGGCTGACGCTCGATGGCGCTGCCGAGACCCTTGAACAACTGCCACACCACGTAGGCAAACGGGATGGTCGACAGCGTTCCCCACATCGCCCGGGTGGCGTTGTCGGCAGCGATTTCACCGGGGTAACCCAGGATGATCATCAGCGCAGCAGCAAAGCCCAGGCTGGTCGCCTTGGACAATGTTTCCTTCTGTGAAAGCCGCATCACGAGCACCAGTTCGATCAGCAGCAGCGGCACGGTGAGCAACCAATCGACATAGCGATACGCATCGTTGAACGCATAGCCAGTGGCCGTGATCACGCCGTCTTTTACGTCATAGGCGTCGGTCCAGCTCTCGAAGATCCGGAAATAATGGTAGGCGGCAATCGCCGTCACCAGGCCAGTGATCGTCAGGGCCGTCTTGTAGGCTGCGCCAACTTGCGAGCGGCCAAACCAGAAAAACAGAGTTCCAGCCGCCATCGCGGCGAACGTGAACGAAAATGCATTATACACCAGCCCGAACTGGCCGACGGTAATCTGTTCCATTGATTGCTCCTGCACGCAGGCAGTGCCGCGAACTGCTGCCCGGACGGGGCATGAGCATGGCAATACCGATTGGTCACATATCGAACAACACCTCGCGCTTGCTTCAGCTTAGGCAGACAGTGGTGTTGCACGGCTGATATGCTCGCGGCCCGCCGCCAAGGACATACGGTCTTTCGGCCGTGTGACGTCACATCCCGGCTTCGACCGCGATACGGATGACGTCGGCCATGTTTGATGTGTGCAGCTTGGCCAGCAACAAGGACCGGTGCATCTTGATGGTCTTTTCGCTTAGCGCCAGATTGCCCGCGATCTGCTTGCTGCGATGCCCGGCGGCAATCTGCTGCAACACCTGGCGCTGGCGGGGGGTGAGCGATTTCACCTGCTCCGTGGCCAGCTGGTGCCGGTTGCTGGATGGCACCGCCTCGATGCCGCGCAGTTCGACCTGCGATCCGATGAAATACGTCAATGCGCCGCCGGTATCGAACACCGGCGCCACCATCAGGGCGTTGCGAAACGGCGTGCCGTCGCGTTTGTAATTGAGGATTTCCACCAGAACCGCCCGCCGCTGCGCCACGGCAACGCGGATCTGCGCCGTTACCTGCGGATCGGTGCCGGGGCCGGTAAGGAAGCGGCAGTTGCGGGCGATGGTTTCAGCCTCGCTGTAGCCGGTGAGGGCGCAAAAGGCCGCGTTGGCGGCGATGACGGGATTGTCGTGTTGGCGCGGATCGCTGATCACGGCCGCGATCGGGCTCAAGCGGATCGACCGGATCAGCCCAGCCAAGCCCTCAGCCAAGCCCTCGGCCAAGCCCTCGGCCAAGCTCCCAGCCAACCCCTCCGGCAGGCTATCTTCGTCGTCGCGCGGCATGATGCTTGCACTCTTTCGCGCCGGGATGCACCGCGTGGTACTCCCTTACTGGCGCTCAAGTGGCGGTATTGCACCGATCGGGCAATGGGGCATGCCGACCCACCCGTGCTGCGCCCGCTGCTGCCGGGGTGATGAGCAGACATCGAGGACACGGGGGCGATATGCTCAGGTTGCAGTTGCCGGCGGTGGTGCAGAAAGCGAAGAAGCCGTTTGAACCTTGTTTTTCGAAGCTGGAGTCACACCGCCGGCGCTGCCAGCAACCTGGGCGATGCCAGGCGTTTGAACGAACAGATCGGGGCCTTTTGAGTGCCCCGCGCTGAACGCCGGCGGTGTGATGTTGCAATTCAGGACGCGGCGGTGGGCAGGGCCTTGCGCCGGCGCATCGTGGCACCAATCAGGCCAAATCCGGCCATCATCATCGCCCAGCTTGCCGGTTCCGGAACAGCGCCGCCGCCCGGATCGATTATGGTGGGGCCAACGCCGCCAAGGCGGAATTGGCGCGCATCGCGCACATCACCGTTCAGCGTGAAGCTGACGTTGGTGATGAACTGAGTGTCGAGGGCGCGGGCCGAAAAGAAATTCTGGCCGTTGTTGATGTCCACAGTTCGCGAAAACACCGTCCCGAACTGATCGGTAAAGTTGAGCACAGTTTGGGTGGCGGTGGCGCCGGTGCCGAAGATGTTGAATTCGACTTCCTTGAAACCAAACCCGGTATCAAGGCCGAAGGACAACTGGCTCAGCCCGCCGTCGGCCGCTTCGACGCGCGCCTGGCCCTGCGAAGGGGTTGCCAGCGGTTCACTGCCAACAAACGTCACTTTCCTGCCGGTCTGGTTCGTCACACCAAAGGCATTGTTGCCAGTCGGAGCTTGGCCCTGAAACTGGATGTTTTCAGCCGGCTGCACTGCACCAGGCGTGATGAAGATCTGGATGGTGGCTGCAGCTGGTACAGCAGCCATGGCCAGTGCGGCAGAGGATACTGCCAGAAGGAGTTTATGCATGGATAATTCTCCAAATATTAGCAGACGATAATGACACATTGCGATTCTGTCATGGTCCGCGCAGCGAATCATGGTCGTCGTTGCAATGCGGCGGGACTGATGGAGTTATCCCGCGTTAACTATTTTTATTGAATTGGTGATATGAGGGGAGGGTCGGAAACTACGTGGTTTCATCGAACCCTGGCATAAACCGATATTCGCGGCATCACGCGCGCGGCCCCAGCCGGCCATTTCGAGCAGGGTTGGCGAGGCGGGGCGTCTGTGCGAGATTTGCCAACATGCAGGAGCCCGCGCCATGACCACACCACTTAAAAGCATCCACCACAGCGCCTATCGCTGCCGCGATGCGGAAGAAACGCGGGCGTTTTACGAAGACATGCTGGGGTTGCCGTTGGCGGCGGTGGTGCAAGAAGAAAAAGAACCGGGATCGGGCAGGCCCAATCCGTTCGTGCATCTGTTTTTCCGGCTGGGGGACGGCAATTTCATCGCGTTCTTCGATGCGCCCGGCACGGTAAAAGAGGGTGATTTCACACTGGCGCACGGTTTTGATCGCCACGTCGCGTTCGAAGCGGAGAGCGAGGAAAAGCTGCTGGCCTGGCGTGACCAGTTGAACGCTGGCGGCGTGCCGTGTTTCGGGCCGATTGATCATGGTTTCGTGAAATCGGTGTATTTTGCCGATCCCAATGGCTTGCCGCTGGAAATCGCGGTGCGGGCGGCGGCGCACGACGCGATTTTGGCGGACGATGCCAAAACCGCGCACGCCATCATCAACGCGTGGACGGCGCGCAAGGCCGCGGAGCAGGCTGCATGAACTATCAACGCCTGCCCCTGCTGATCGCCTTTCGCGAAGCCGTGGGCCTGCGTGACACCTACGGCGGCATCGACGGTGTGGTGGCACTTCAGGCGCATCATCTGAAGCCCGAGACACCATCGGATACCATCGTGATCTTCATGCACCCGATGGGGATCATGCATTATCTGCCGCTGCCCCCCGCGCTGGCCGATGCGGGTTGCCACGTGCTGACGGCGGTGTCGCGTTATCCCAACAACGACAATGCGCTGATCATGGAGAAGGTGGCGGTCGATCTTGGCCGCTGGGTGGCGCATTGCCGGGAGGTGCTGGGCTATGCCCGCGTGGTGCTGGCCGCCTGGTCGGGTGGGGGCAGCCTGGCGCTGTTTTATCAGGCCGAAGCATCAGACCCGCAGGTGACCCGCACGCCGGCCGGCGAACCTTTTGTGCTGGCCGATGCGAAATTGCCGCCGGTGGATGGCATCATGCTGCTGGCGGCGCATGTGAGCCGCGCGCAAACGCTGACCGAGTGGATGGATCCATCGGTGATCGACGAAGCCGACCCGTCGAAGCGCGACCCCAGGTGGAATCTGTATAGCCAAGGCGCGCCGCAGCCGCCGTACAGCACTGATTTCCTGGCGGAATATGCCGCCCGGCAGGTGAACAGATCAAGCCGCATCACGGCGTGGGCGGAGGCGACGCTGGCGGAATTGAAGGCCCGCGAAGGCCCGCATGCCGAGCGCGCCTTCATCGTGCACGGCACCATGGCGGCGCCGTGCTGGCTCGATCCGGCGGTTGACCCGAACGACCGCGCGCCCGGACGTTGTTATCTGGGTGATCCGCGCCTGATCAACGACAGCCCCGGCGGACTGGGCCGCTTCACCACGCTGCGGTCGTGGCTGTCGCAGTGGAGCCTGAAATCAAACGCGTGCAGCCTGAAGGTGGGCCACCGCATCCGCGTGCCGGTGCTGGTGGTGGGCAACACGGCGGACGATGCCTGCACGCCCAGCCACACGCGCCGCCTGTTCGATTGCACGGTGAACGCGCCCACCCGCGAACTGCAACTGGTGCACGGCGCGACGCATTATTACGCCTTCCAGCCGGAGCATCTGAAACAGGCAGCGGGGATCGTGACCGACTGGCTGGGGCGGCAGGCGTTTTAGAGGAAGCGCGCCACCACATCACGGTAGCTGCGCGACACCTTCACCTGCGTGCCCGAACCCAGCACCAGGAAACATTCGCCGTTGGTGTGCGGCTTGACGCTTTTGATGTTGTCGAGATTGACGATCGTCGAGCGGTGAATGCGCTGGAATTTCTTGGGATCGAGCCGGCGTTCCAGATCTTTCATCGTCTCGCGCAGCACCAGCGTTTGATCGGCGGTGTAGATGCACATGTAATCACCGGCGGCATCGATGCGTTCGATATCGCCAACGTCGACCCGAAAGATCTGGCCGCGATCCTTAATGTTGATCACCTTTTCGAAACGGCCGGCTTGCGGCATGTCCGACAAATCGTCGGGCAGGGCTTCGGGCGCGACTTCGGACAGGATTTCCTTGAGCCGTTCTGCGCCCTGCGCGCCGTGCTTTTCGGCCAGGCGCTGGCGCACGCGTTCAATGGTGCCGGCCAGCCGGTCTTCCTCCACGGGCTTGAGCAGATAATCCACCGCCTGCGCTTCGAATGCCTTCAGCGCATGCTGCATAAAGGCGGTGACGAAGACGAACAGCGGCGGATCGATATCGGCAAGACCCGACACGACGGAAAAGCCATCGAAACCCGGCATCTGGATATCCAGAAACACCAGATCGGGCTTGTGGGTACGGATGGCGCGAATGGCTTCGCGGCCGTTGGCGCAGCGTTCGATGATTTCGATGTCGTCAAAGGGTTGCAAGCGCAGTTCGAGGCCCTGGATTGCCAGCGGCTCGTCGTCGACAAGGATGGTTCTGATGGTCATGGATTCAGACCTGTGGGGCCAACTGCTGTACTACAACCGGATTTGCGACGGGCTGTGCCGGATTTTCGGTCTGGAACGGAATATCAATCAGCACGATCATGCCGTGCGGTTCGTTATCGGCCAATTCGAAACGGTGATCAGCGCCGTAGCTTTGCGCCAGCCGATCGCGGATATTGGCGAGGCCGACATTGGTTCCCCCCGCTTCGGCCGGTACCGCGCCAAGGCCCGGGCCGGTATCGGCGATGGTGATCACCAAGCGGTCGCCCATGCGCCGCGCATCCACCAAGATGTCGGCGCCGTCTTCGGATGGGGTGACGGCATATTTGATAGCATTTTCCACAACGGGTTGCAGCAGCAGGCTGGGCAGCCGCGCTTCCATCACGTCGGGCGCGATATCAAAACGGGTGCGCAGCCGCGCTTCGAAGCGGGTGCGCTCGATATCCAGATACAGCTTCATGGCTTCGGCTTCCTGCGCCACGGTGGCCAGGCCTTCGCGTTCGCCCACCAGGCTGTAACGCAGGAAACTGGCCAGCCGGGATAGCATGGCGTTGGCGCGCTCGGTCTGTTTCAGCAGCACCAGCGTCGAAATGCTGTTGAGCGTGTTGAACAGGAAATGCGGATTGAGCTGATAGCGCAGCATTTCCAGCTGGGCGCTGTTGGCCTGCGCGGCCATGTTGACCATGCGAACCGATTGTTCGGACAGCATCAGATAATAGTTGATGCCGAAATACAGCCCGGTCCACGCCGCCAGCACCGAAAAATCGAGCAGGATGGCGCCGAGGAACTGCACGCCTCGAGGTTGCCAGCCGGGCTGGTAGAAAGTGGCATGCGACCACACTTCAAGCACCGAAAACAGCGCCGAAGCCGTCATCAGCAGCAGCGCGGTGATCGTCCAGGTCCACACCGGTTTCATGGTGATGAGCCGGCGATAGGCGGCCGCCAGCAGCAAGCTGATCGAAAAACCCGTGGCCGTGACGAAAAACGCCGACACCGCGAAATTGAGGCCCATCGAATTGGCCAGGCCCGAAAGCGCCCTGAGCATCAGATAGGCAAACCAGCCGCCGCCCTGCAAAATCCAGAAGGCGCGGTTCTTGTCGTGGAAAAAGCCTTGGCGCGCGTGGAGTCCAACCATCCTGCCACCATAGCGATGCAGCGCGCAAAGGCCAAATCGGCGGTTTTGGGACATCACCATCGGCCGCCATCATCACCCGGTCTGGCCAGTCGCCAGCGCGCCGGCTAGGCTGCGGCAATGGGACTTTCCGCCGAACGCCTGCAGTTCTGCCTTGATGCGCTGGCTGCCGATCATCCGCCGGTGGCAGCTGCGCTGGCGGTGCATGGCCAGCCCGACCCGTGGGTGCGGGCCCGCGGTGCCAGCACCATGATGCGTGCCATTGTGGCCCAGCAGGTGAGCACCAAGGCCGCCGCCAGCATCTGGAACAAGCTGGAAGCCACTTGCGGCGGCGACATGGACGATCTGGAACGCGTCGCGGCGACCCCATATGAGGTGCTGCGATCGGCCGGGCTTTCGAGGCAAAAGGCGACTTATGTTCACGCGCTGGCTGCGGCGGTGGCCGGCGGGGTGGTGGATTTTGCCGCGCTGCCGGTGGATGACGAAGAGGCGATTGCGCTGCTGTCGTCGATCAAGGGCATCGGGCGCTGGTCTGCCCAGATTTATCTGATCGTTGCCGAAGGGCGGCCCGATGTGTTCCCGTCGGGTGATCTGGCGCTGCAGATCCAGTTGGGTCGGATGCTGGATCAGCCGGCGCGGCCCACCGACAAGCAGGCGCGGCTGCTCGCCGAACCGATGCAACCCTACCGCAGCGCGCTGTCGATCATGCTTTGGCACAATTACAATATCACGGCGCTTTGAGAGTTGTGATACGGCGCGCAGATGCAACCTCGCATCACTGATATCACCTCCCCGGCCAACCCGGTTCTGAAGGCGCTGAAGGCGCTTTCGGACAAGCGTGGCCGCAAGGAGGCCGGGCAGTTCCTGGCCGAAGGTCTGCGGGTGTGCACCGAAGCGCTTGGCGCGGGCCAGGTGCCGGACACGCTGTTGTTCACGCCCGAAGCCGAACGCCACCCCCTCACCCAGGCGTTGATCGACGCGACGTGGGATTTGCGCGGCACCATCCTGCGCACCACGCCCGATCTGATGCAGCGGCTGACGGGCAAGGACAATGCCCAGGGCGTCGCTGCGGCCTATCCGATCCCCGACATATCGCTGGCGCGGCTTGATCGAAGCGCCGCCAAACTGTGGTTGGTGGCGGAAAATCTGCGCGACCCCGGCAATTTCGGCACCATGCTGCGCACCTGTGACGCCACCGGCGCGGGCGGGGTGATCCTGCTCGATCAAAGCTGCGACCCGTTCAGCGTGGAAGCGGTGCGCGCCAGCATGGGGGCGCTGTTCAGCCGCCAGGTGGCGCGGGCATCGGGGCCAGAATTTTTTGCGTGGTTGCGGCAAGAACCGGGGCAGCTTGTGGGCGCGGCGCTGACCGATGAGGCCGTCGATTACCGCGCGCTTACCTACCAGCCGCCGTGCTTCCTGCTGATGGGCAACGAACAGGCCGGCCTGCCCGATGCATATGCCGCGCAGTGCGACGCCCTGGTGAAGCTGCCGATGCTGGGCGCGGCCGACAGTTTGAACGTGGCGGTGTGTGCCGGCGTGCTGCTGTATCATGCGCTGGACCGGCTTGACGTGCAGGCGTGACATTGGGCGAGGCAGAGCCCAAGGTGCCGACAATTACAGGGGATTTTTGCCGATGCGTGCCGTGATATTCTGGATGCTGGCCTTGCTGGCGACTGCGGCCAACGCTGCCGGCGTCACCGCACTGGTGGGCGGGCGGCTGATCGACGGCCAAGGCGGGCCGCCGCTGGCCAACAGCGTGATCCTGGTCGACGGCGACCGCATCACGGCCATCGGCACGGTTGCGACGCTGCCGGTACCGGCCGGCGCCAGCGTTGTTTCCACCGAAGGCATGGATGTGCTGCCCGGCCTGTGGGACATGCATGTTCACCTGATGATCAACGGCCACGCTGATTACACCCATTGGGATCAAGCGTATCTGAACCGCTTTGGCCCGGAAATCATGCCGGCCAGCGCGGTGCAACTGCTGCTGGCCGGTGTCACCAGCGCGCGCGATCTGGGCGGGCCGCTGGCCGAATCCATCGCCATCCGTGAAGATGTGAAGGCCGGGCGCAAACCTGGCCCGCGCCTGTATGTGTCGGGGCCGTTCCTGCAGAAAAAACCCTATCCGGGCACCGAATCGTTCCGTTGGGGCATCGACAGCGCGGAGGATGCCCGCGCCAAGGTGCGCAAGCTCAAGGCCGCCGGCGTTGATGTGATCAAGCTGGTCGATCAGGACGAACTGGGTGAGGCGACGACGCGCGCAGTGGTGGAGGAGGCGCACAAGCTGGGCCTGAAGGTGGTGGGCCACAGCCATCTGCCCGAAGAAATCCGCATCGGCCTGAAAACCGGCATCGACAATTTCGAACACACCGGGCTGGGCGCCGCGCCGAAGTATCCCGATGATATCATGGTGGCGCTGGAAGCCCGCGCCGCCGAAGGCCGGGTGCGCGGCAACCCGCTGTACTGGACGCCAACCATCAGCGGCCTGTTCAACCACGGCAGCCTGCTTTCCAACCCCGAAAAGCTGGACGACGCCTGCTGGACGCGCGGACTGAAGCCCGACACGGTTGCCGATATCCGCGCGTCATTGAAGGATGTTTCGGCGCTGGAATATAATCAGCTCACGCCGCGTCGCAAACCCACGCTCGACACCAAATTCGCGCAATTGCGCAAGGCCGGCGCCATCCTGCTGATTGGCACCGATAGCGGCATCCCCACCGCCTTTCACTGCCAGACGACGTGGAACGAACTGGATGTGTGGGTGAACGGCCTGGGCGTGCCGGCGATGGAGGCGATCCAGGCTGCGACCTACTGGCCGGCCAAGTTCATGGGCGTGGAAAAGAACAGCGGCACCATCGCCGTGGGCAAATATGCCGACATCATCGCGGTGCGCGGTGACGTGCTGCGCACCATCGCACTGCTGCAAAACCCCGCCCACATCATGAAGGGCGGCACACTGTACAAACATGGCGGCGTGATCAACGAGGCGGCGCTGGTTTCGCGTTGAGGCTTACGCCATTCGCCAGTGTTGCAAACCATCGTCGCCTACGCTCACGCGGCCGGGCAGGCCGATGGGGTGGGTATCAAGGCTGAGCAGGGTGGCCACGGCCTCGCCGTCGGCCACGTCCACTTTGCCGAACACGCGGGCACCGTCTGGCGTGCGGCCGACCACGCTGCCGTGGCTGGGCTGGCCTTCGCGGCCGAACACGATGCTGAAGGTTTCGATTGCGGCTGGGCCGGCATAGGTGCCGTCAAAGGCCGGAACGTCATCGCGCGCGTCTTCGGCGGCGTCTTGCACGTCGCGGTTCAGCATCAGCCACGCCGCGTCTGCGGGGCGGTTGCCGATCACCAGCGCGTGATGTTTGGTGACATATCCGCCCTGACCATACAGCAGCGCCTGATCGGCCGGTTTGTCACGCAGGACACGCACCATGGCGCACGTGCTGTGCAGCATGTAGCAATTGAGCCCGGCCCCGGCGAACGACAGCCCGCCCGTTACCGACAGCGGCACATCCGCCCCCAGCCCCAGCGTGCGCCGCGCCATCTTGGGCACGGTGGGGAAGCAGCTGTACAGCTCCACCTGGTCGAAACCATGCGGCGCAATCCGCATCGCCTGGCCAAGCACGGCATCCTGCGCCGCCGAATGCACATAGGAATCGCGCTTGAGAAAATCCATGTGTTCGCCCGCGCTGGCGCCGCCGTGGACGTGGATGATGCGGTCTTCGGGGATGCCGGCGGCGCGGGCAGCGGCCAGCGTCGTCATCAGCACGGCAGCGGCGGCGTTGACATTGTTGTTGGCGACCATGCGCTTGGTATAGGGCCAGCAAATCATGCGGTTATCGTCCGCAACTGTGGTGATTTGCTGTGCCGTGAAGGCCGTGCGCCCCCAGGCAAAGGGGTTGGCGGCAGCGGCGGCCGAAATCCGTTCATAGGCCGCCCCGCTTTCGGCCAGTGCTGCGCCCGGCGTCAGCCCCCACGCCGCCACGGTGGCATTTTCATACAACGGATAAAGATGGATCGGCTGGAAGATGCCATGGCTCATGCCCAGCGGCGTGACATGATCTGACGGGATGATGGGGTTTTCCGGCGTTTTGGAAGGCGGTGTCCACGGCAGGGTGATGCCGGCGGCCTTGGCTTTGGCGACGGCGTTCTGCGCCTCGCCGCCAGTGATCACCGCCACCACGCTGTTGCCGTTCATGATGCGCAGCGCGGCTTCGTGAATTTTCGTCGTCGGGGTTTCGCCGCCAACGATGCCATACACCGCACGCGGCGGCACAATGCCCAGCCGCTGCGCCAGCCGCACCGCGACCCGGTCGTAACGCCACGAAATCAGGTTGATCACATCGAGGCTGTCGATCCTGGCCAGGAAACCGCCGCCGGCATCGGCATCGGCCGCGCGCACCGCGGCTTCCATCAGCGCCAATGGCTCCAGCGCGGCGGCCGGATCGGTTGGCCGGTCGAGCACTTCGCCGATTCCGATGATCACCGGTGTGCGTTCGGCTGGCAGTGACATCGTTCTTCCCCCGCAAATTGTCCGTTGCTGATACAGGCTGGCTGCGCTGGCGGGAAGCACTCGCGGGCATGGGCTCCCCCTGCTACAATCGCGGGGTGATTGAAACCGCACCCTCCCCCGCCCCGCCTTCGCCGGACTGGACCATTCCGCAGGATTGGAGCCATTTCACCGCCACCGATCACCGTGTGTGGGATGATCTGTTCGATCGGCAGACGCGGCTGTTGCCCGGCCGGGCGGCGCCCGAATTTCTGGATGGCCTCAAGCGCCTTGATCTCACGCGGCCCGGCGTGCCGGATTTCGCGCGATTGAACGATGAACTGATGGCGCTGACGGGCTGGCAGGTGGTGGCGGTGCCGGGGCTGGTACCGGATGCGGTGTTTTTCGATCATCTCGCCAATCGGCGCTTCCCGGCCGGCAATTTCATCCGCCAGCCCGGCCAGCTGGATTATCTGCAAGAGCCTGACGTGTTTCATGACGTGTTCGGCCATGTG
>NZ_JBDNFM010000107.1:0-7572 GCF_041689835.1 Sandarakinorhabdus sp. | reverse complement strand
GGATTCAATCACTGCGACGGCTTTTTCCACGATGGCTTCGGTTTGCGCCAGTGTGACGCCCGGCGGCAGCGCGATGGTCACCTGGCTGTCGTCATTGTCCACGTCCGGCTGGAAGGTCATGGGCAGCACGGCAAATAGGGCAACGGTGAGCGCAAGCGCCGCCCCGCCGATGCCGAACACGGTTTTCATGCGATTGGCCAGCGCCCAGGTGAGAATGCGCATGTAGCTGTCTACCCACTTGGCGGTGCCGTGGTCTGCCTTGCCCTCGCTCTTGAGGAAATAAGCGGCCAGCATCGGCGTGATCAGGCGGGCCACAGCGAGGCTGATCAGCACTGACACCGCAACAGTGGCACCGAAATTCTTGAAAAATTGCCCGGAAATGCCGGGCATCAACGCCACCGGCAGGAACACCGCGACAATCGACATGGTGGTGGCCACCACCGCGAGGCCGATTTCATCGGCGGCATCCATCGATGCCTGATAGGCGGATTTGCCCATCCGCATGTGGCGGACGATATTCTCGATCTCGACGATGGCATCATCCACCAGCACCCCGGCGACGAGGCTGAGCGCCAGCAGTGATAACTGGTTGAGCGAGAAGCCGAGCCAGACATCGAGGAACCAGAAGGTGGGGATGGCCGACAACGGAATCGCCAGTGCCGAAATCACCGTGGCACGCCAATCCCGCAGGAACAGCCACACCACCACCACGGCGAGGATGGCACCTTCGATCATGGCGTCGATGGCACCGTGATACTGGGTTTTGGTATATTCGACCGACGTGAAGATCAGCTGGAAATTCACCTTGGGATATTGGCTGCGCAGGGCATCGATTTCCCTGAGCGCCGCTTCATAAACGGTCACATCAGAAGAACCCTTGGCCTTGGCCATCGAGAAGCTGAGGACCTGACGGCCATTCAGCTTGGAAATGCTGCGCTGTTCGGCATAGCCGTCGCGCACGTCGGCAATGTCGCCAAGGCGGATGCTGCGGCCTTGGCCAAGGTTGATCTGGGTGTCGCCAAGGCCCACCGCATTGCGGGCATTGCCCATCACGCGCACCGATTGTTCGGCACCGGCGATTTCGGCGCGGCCGCCGGCAGCGTTCAAATTGACTTGGCGCAGTTGGGCATTCACCTGGGATGCGGTGACGCCGTAAGCCTGCATGCGATCGGGATCGAGGATGACCCGGATTTCACGGCTCACCCCGCCCGAACGGCGCACCTGAGCCATGCCGGGGACGCCCAGCAAACGTTTAGCCACCGTGTTGTCGACAAACCAGCTCAGCTGCTCCAGCGTCATGCCGGTGGATTCAACCGAGAAATAGGCGATTGGCCCGCCAGCGATGTCGAGGCGGTTGACCTGCGGCTGCAAGATGCCTTGAGGAAGATCGCCGCGAATATTGGCCACGGCGTCGCGAACATCATTGACAGCGCGATCGATGGGCGTGCCGATGGCAAACTGCACCATCGTGCGGCTGCTGCCTTCGGACACAAAGCTGTTGACCTCGTCGACGCCGGTGATGTTGCGCACCGCGGCTTCAACCCGCTGGGTGACCTGGTTTTCCAGTTCTTCAGGGGCGGCACCCGGCTGCGCAACGATGACCTGCGCGCCTGGAAACTCGATGTCGGGCTGGTTGTTGATGTCCATCGCCCTGAACGACAGTACGCCGGCCAGCATCAGCAATGTGAACAACACCAGTGGCGGCACCGGATTTTTGATCGACCAGGCAGAGATATTGCGCATCGCGGGCGTGTCCTGTCGTGATCAGCGAACGGTGGGCGCGGCAAGCACGGGCTTGATCTTGTCACCCGGCTTGAGGAAGGCGCCGGCGCTCGCCACCACCCGTTCCGTGCCGTTCAGGCCCGAGGCGACGCCCACTCCCGCATCGCCAATGGCGCCTACGGTGATATTGCGGCGTTCCACCGTGTTGTCCTTGCCCAGCACGTATACATAATTGCCCATCACATCGGCCAGCACCGCCGATTGCGGCAACAGGGGCCGCGTGGTCTGGCCGCCTTCGATGCGGGCGCGGGCAAAGGCGCCAACGCGCAGGCCCGGCGAATAATTCAGCTGAATGCGCACAACGCCTTGGCGGTTGGCCGGATCGATCACCGGATCAATAAGCCAGACGCGGCCCCTGAAGCCTTCGCTGGCACCCACTGGCGTGACCAGGGCCGGCATGCCGACCTTGAGCCGGGCCAGATCCTGTTCGGCCACCTGAGCGCGCATTTCCAGCGCGCCGCCTTCAGCCAAGCGGAACAGCGCGCCGGTGCCGGGGCCGACCACCTGGCCGGTTTCGACGTTGCGCGCCAGAATGAGCCCCGCCGCCGGCGAGCGCACGTCGAGACGCTCGGCGCGTTCGCGCGCGGCGCCAAGCTGAGCGCGGGCCACGCCGACGCGCGCCAGCCCGCCATCGCGGGTGGCAACGCGCTGATCGATATCGGCGCGGCTGATGAAGCCTTTGGCCACAAGGCTTTCGGCGCGGGTGAGATTGGCCTGTGCCAACCGGGCCTCGGCTTCGGCCTGGCGCACACCGGCGGCAAGCTGGGCGATTTCCTGCGTTTGCACCTGCCTGTCGGTCTGGGCCAGCACCTGGCCCGCACCAACGCGCTGGCCAGGCTCGACAAACACGCGCACCACGCGGCCGCCTTCGCCCTGCACACCCACGGCGGCATCACGCCTGGCTGCGATGCTGCCCGGTGCGGTGATGGCATCGGCAAGCATGGTGGTGCCGGGCACCAGCACGGTCACTTCCGGCAGATTGCTCGCCGGAGCGACCGGCGGCGCGGCTGCCGGGCCAAAAGCCTTCCAGCCAGCAACGCCGGCCAGCGCCACGACCAGCGCAATCAAGCCGGGCTTGAGCCAGCGGCTGCGGCGAGCAGAGACGGGGGCCTCGCCATCAACTGGCTGGAACGAATAGACTTCCGCAGCGGCAGACGAAGGGACA
The DNA here is from genome assembly GCF_041689835.1 of Sandarakinorhabdus sp. Taxonomy (GTDB): domain Bacteria; phylum Pseudomonadota; class Alphaproteobacteria; order Sphingomonadales; family Sphingomonadaceae; genus Sandarakinorhabdus. The sequence continues at coordinate 4,625 of NZ_JBDNFM010000107.1, read as the reverse complement.
GCATTATGCGCATTCATAGTCATAGATCCTCTGCGTCGGTGTATTATCGAAATACATCACCGCATTCAAGCACTTTTCAATACCGCATGTTCACGGCCACAAAAAGATAAATCTGAGCGCCACTCGATGCCCCGTCGCCGCAGCAGAGCCTTGTAGCGGCGGTAATTTTTCGGGGTGACGGCGCTGCTTGTCCGGGCCATCATCAGCGCTCGTCACTGATGAAGGAGCCTGCCGATGCGCCGTTTTCTGCCGCTGCTTGCCGGTCTGCTGATGGTGGCTCCGGCTGCCGCCCAGGATCGTTCTTTGCCCGCCGCCCCGCCCGCCGCCTTGCCCCTGCCCACCATGCTCACGCTCACGGCCAGTGCCGGGGTGGCGCGCGCGCCCGATCAGGTGCGGTTGACCGCCGCGGTGCTCACCGATGGCGCAACGGCTGCCGCTGCGATGGCGGGCAATGCCGCGCGGATGACGGCGGTTCTGGCCGCACTGAAGGCGGCTGGCATCGCCGATCGTGACGTGCAAACCACGGGCCTCAGCCTCAACCCGCAATACCGGTACCAGCCCGAACAGCCGCCGATGCTCACCGGTTATCAGGCGCGCAACAGCATCAGCATCCGCACCGGCAGGCTGGCCGATGCCGGCAAGCTGGTCGATATCGCGATCAAGGCCGGCGCCAACGAAGTGCAGGGCCCGGAATTCACCCTGGCCAATCCCGATACGGCGCTGGATGAAGCTCGCATGGCCGCCGTGGCCAAGGCGCGGGCGCGGGCCGAGCTTTATGCACGGGCCGCCGGCCTGAAGGTGAAGCGCATCACCAGCATCAGCGAGGGTGCCGCCGCCGCCGATCCTGGCCCGCGCCCGATGCTGCGCACAGCCATGGCCGAAGCCAGTGCCGCGCCGCCGGTGCAGCCTGGTGAATTGGCGCTGCAGGCCGATGTCATCATCAGTTTCGAATTGGAGGCCCGGCCTTGACTGCGTATCAACGCGGACTGCACGAAATCGGTGATGGCCTGTTTGCCTGGTTGCAGCCCGACGGCGGCTGGGGCTGGTCCAACGCCGGCCTGATTGCCCACGGTACGCCCGGAGACGGGGCGGCGGCACTGGTCGATACGCTGTTCGATACGGCGCTTACCGCCGAGATGCTGGCGGGGATGGAGCGGGCCACCGGCTTTGGCGCGGCCACGATCGGCCAGGTGGTCAACACTCACGCCAATGGCGATCACACTCACGGCAACCACTTGCTGGAAAACGCCGAAATCATCGCATCTCAAGCATCTGCGCGTGAGATGGAGGCGTTTTCGCCGGCGTTGCTGGCCCAGATGAAGGCCGCGGGCGCCGCCGGCCAGATGGGCGTGGCCGGCCGCTATTTTGCCGAGATCTTTGCGCCGTTCGATTTTGCCGGCGTGGTCGAATGCCCGCCAACCCGCACTTTTTGCGGCCACACCACGCTGGATGTGGCCGGGCGCGCGGTCGATCTGATCGAGGTTGGCCCCGCCCACACCGCTGGCGACGTGCTGGTGCACGTGCCCCTAGCCAAGGCCGTGTTCACCGGCGACATCCTGTTCATCGAAGGCACGCCGATCATGTGGGCCGGGCCGGTATCGAACTGGGTCGCTGCCTGCGAACGCATCATTGGCATGGATGTGGATGTGATCGTGCCCGGCCACGGCCCATTGACCGACAAGGCCGGTGTGCGCGAGGTGGCGGATTACTTGGCCTATATCACCATCGAAGCCCGCACCCGCTTTGACGCCGGCCTGTCTGCCGAGGGCGCCGCGCGCGACATCGGGCTGGGCCGTTATGCATCGTGGAAAGACGCCGAACGCATCGCGGTGAACGTCGATACGCTCTACCGCGAGTTTTCGGGCGACACAGCGCCGCCGGACGTGACCAGGCTATTCGGGCTGATGGGGCAGCTTTATTACGACCGGCGTTAGGCGCCAGAATCAGGCGGCTGTAACCCCGCCATCAATCACGAAATTCTGCCCGGTGGTGAAAGCCCCGGCCTTGCCGGCGAGGAACACCGCCATGCCGGCGATTTCGTCGGGCACGCCAATACGCTTCAAGGGCGCGGTGGCGGTGGAGCGCTTGAGGGTTTCGGCATCGTCCCACAGTGCCTTGGCAAAATCGGTCTTGATCAGGCCTGGCGCGATGCAGTTCACGCGCACATTGTCCGGACCGTATTCGCAGGCCAGGTTGCGGGCGAGCTGCATGTCGGCAGCCTTGGAGATGCAATAGGCGCCGATGATGGTGCTGCCGCGCAGGCCGCCGATGCTGCTGACGATGGTGATGGTGCCATCCTTGCGGGCACGCATGGCGGGGGCAACCATCGTGATCAGCCAGTGATTGGAGACGATGTTGTTTTGCAGGATCTTGGTGAAGGCTTCATCCGAGATGCCGGCTTGCGGGCCATAATAGGGATTGGAAGCGGCATTGCACACCAGGTGATCGATCTGGCCCCATTTGGCGATGGTGGCATCAACCAGCGCCTGCAGGCTTTCCTTGGCTGCGATGTTGGCGGGCACGCTGATGGCGGCTTCGCGGCCGACGGCGGCATTGATCTCGTCCCGCGCGGCTTCGCAGGCATCGGCCTTGCGGCTGGAAATCACCACGTTGGCGCCGTGTTCGGCCATGCGGTGGGCAATCGCCTTGCCGATGCCGCGGCTGGAGCCCGTGATGAGGGCGGTCTGCCCGGTCAGATCGAAAAGGGCCGGAAGGGCCATGGCGTGTCTCCCCAGTGGTGTTGTGCCTGATCTTACGCGGGCTTGCGCCGGAATGTCACGCCATACAGATGACAGGTTCGTTGCAGCCTGCCATCAAACCCCATGTCCGAATCTGCACCCGAATCATCCCCTGATAAATTGAACTTCGACGCCGTGCGCGCGACATTGCTGTCGTGTCTGTTCTTTGCCGGGTTCGGCGCGCTGATCCCGCACTTGCCGACCTGGCTTGATGCCACCCAAGGCTTCACCGGTGTGCAGATCAGCCTTGTGCTCACCATTGGCGGGCTGTCGCGCATCATCGCCGGGCCGCTTACCGCAGCGTGGGCAGCCGGCCAGGACGACAAGCGCGCGCCGCTGTTCCTGTTTGCCGTCCTGCTCACGGCCGGTTTTGCGGCGCTGTGGTTCGTGCGCGGATTTTGGCCGGTGTTCACCATCATTTTGCTGATGGATGTGTGTTTCTGGGGTCTGCTGCCAGCGGTTGAGGCCGCGCTGATCCGCCTGACCAAACGCGGCCTGCCGCCCTACGGCTTTGCGCGGGGGCTGGCGTCTGCCGCGTTCATCGTTGGATCGTCCAGCGTCGGTTTTCTGGTGGGCGACTACGGCCCGTGGGCGATCTGGGCCTGGCTGCTCGGCGTATCGATCGCGCTGATTGGCGCGGCGTTCGTGATGCCGCGGGAAAAGGTGGCGGGCAACGAGGAGGGGGACTTCATCGGGCGCCTGAAGGAGGGCGTTGGCCTGCTGAAAAACCGCCGATTTGCGCTGCTGATCTTTGCTGCCGGCATTCTGCAGGCCACCCACGGCTATTTTTATGGATTCGGCGTGCTGATCTGGACGAAGGATCAAGGCATCAGCCAGGCGGTGGCAGGCAACCTGTGGTCGGTCGGTGTTGCGGTGGAAGTGCTGTTTCTGATGTTCCTCGGCGGCTGGTCGAGCAAGTTCGCTTCGGAAACGCTGATTTTGGTCGGCGCGGTCGCCTGCATCATCCGCTGGACGGCGATGGCGTTCCTGCCGCCAGAATGGGCGCTGTGGCCATTGCAGGTGCTGCACGCCGGCACCTTTGCGGCGGTGTTTCTGGGGGCGATGCGGCTGGTCAACCAGATGATGGGCGACGAACTCACCGCGACCGCCCAGATGATCTACATGGCGTTGGCTTCGGCTCCGGCGCAGGCCTTCACCACATTCATCTCCGGCTATCTTTATGATGCGCTGGTGGCCGATGGCGATGCTGCGCTGGGCTATCTGGCGATGACCGGGGTCAGCTTTGTGGGCCTGGTCCTGGCAATGATGCTGTGGGTGACGCGAGCCAAGCCGGGGTCACAACTGGCTGCGGCCTGAGCGAGCCGCAAACCACTTCCACAGGCGGCAACCGTGGTTGCCAGCATAGGCCGCCACCGATGCGGCGACGGAAAGAAACATGACCGCAATGCCATCCTGCGCGTCAGTCTCATAACGCGCCAAATGGACAGCGTACCATGCCCACCCAACCACGTTGCCGATAACCGGGGCCGCCACAACAGGCCGAATTTTCGGCAACTTGAGTGCCGCAGCGACTCCCATGACAAGACCAGCAAGTGCGATGACGATCCAGATCAACTCCGCAATTCCTGTTCCGGCTGGCTGGCATATTGCGGCAACGGGATGGCGGCGGCGGCGGCGCGCAGGGCGTTTGACCAGCGGCTGTTGAGTTCGCGGTAATAGTCGTCGTCCACTTCGATACGGTGGATCAGTTCCAGATCGGAAACCCCGGTGCGGATGGTGGCGATATCGACGGGCAGGCCCACTGCAAGGTTGGAACGCATGGTGGCGGAAAAGCTGATCAGCGCGATCTTCAGCGCCTCCGCGATCGGCGTTTCGTAGGTGAGCATGCGATCGAGCACAGGCTTGCCGTATTTATGCTCGCCGATC
>NZ_JBDNFM010000106.1:0-17419 GCF_041689835.1 Sandarakinorhabdus sp. | reverse complement strand
GTAGGGTGATTGCGTTGTGGCGAACTGCAAGTTGGAAGTTCGGTGACAGTGCGCTTTGTTCAGGCTGACTTTGTCGGGCGTGAAAGAAAGCGGGACCCCGGATCAGGTCCGGGGTGACGTGTGGTGGTTGAGGGCGGCCCGAAAACAAGCGGGTGCAGGGTCCGAGACCCTGCCCGCCGGAGGCCCCTTTTGTTTCAGCGTTCGTGCTGGCGGCGACCCCTCCCCCCGCCTTCGCCGGGGCAGGCTTGCCTTCGGCGCAACACCATTCGAATGTCGACTACCGTGACGGTCGATTAACTCGTGCCGCGTTTGCCTGTTACAGAAGGAAGCGGGACCCCGGATCAAGTCCGGGGTGACGTGTGGTGGTTAAGGGCGGCCCGAAAACAAACGGGTGCAGGGTCTGCGACCCTGCCCGCCGGAGGCTCTTCACTTTCCTTCTGTCGTTCTGGTTCGTCGGTGGATGCTGAAACAAGTTCAGCATGACGAGCGATGGTTGGGGAGGCGCGCTTAGAGCCCCCTCAGTTATCATCCCCCATCCGCAACGCCGCAATGAACGCCTCTTGCGGGATGTCCACGTTGCCGTATTGGCGCATCCGCTTTTTGCCTTCCTTCTGCTTGTCCAGCAGCTTGCGTTTGCGCGATGCGTCGCCGCCGTAGCATTTGGCGGTGACGTCTTTGCGCAGGGCGGCGATGGTTTCGCGGGCGATGACTTTGCCGCCGATGGCGGCCTGGATCGGGATTTTGAACAGGTGGCGGGGGATGAGGTCTTTCATGCGTTCGCACATGTGGCGGCCGCGGGTATCGGCGGCGGCGCGGTGGACGATCATGGAGAGGGCGTCGACTGGCTCGTTGTTGACCATGATCGACATTTTCACCAGATCGCCTTCGCGGTGGCCGATCTGGTGATAATCAAAACTGGCATAGCCGCGTGAGATGGATTTAAGCCGGTCGTAGAAATCGAACACCACTTCGTTGAGCGGCAGTTCGTACACCACCTGCGCGCGGCCGCCGACGTAGGTGAGGTTTTTCTGGCTGCCGCGCCGATCCTGGCACAGCTTGAGGATGCTGCCGAGATAATCATCGGGCACGTAGATCGTGGCTTCGATCCACGGTTCGTCGATCTGCAGGATTGTTGACGGGTCGGGCATGTCGGCGGGATTGTGCAGTTCAAGCGCCGTGCCGTCGCGCTGTACGATATGGTACACCACCGACGGCGCGGTGGTGATCAGATCGAGATCATATTCGCGGGTCAGCCGTTCCTGAATGATTTCAAGGTGCAGCAGGCCCAGAAACCCGCAGCGGAAGCCAAAGCCCAGCGCGGCTGATGTTTCCATTTCGAACGAGAAACTCGCGTCGTTCAAACGTAGCCGGGCGATGGATTCGCGCAGTTTTTCAAAATCCGCGGCGTCGGTGGGGAACAGCCCGCAGAACACCACCGGCTGCACTTCCTTGAAGCCGGGCAGGGCTTCGTTGGCCGGGCGCTTGGCGTCGGTGATCGTGTCCCCGACGCGGGCCTGTGCCACTTCCTTGATTTGCGCGGTGATAAAGCCGATTTCGCCGGGGCCAAGTTCGGTGAACTGTTCGATCTTGGGGCGGAAGGCGCCAACGCGGTCAACCAGATGAACGCTGTCGGTGGCCATGAACTTGATCTGCTGGCCTTTCTTGATGATGCCATCGATGATGCGCACCAGCACGACAACGCCCAGATACGGATCGTACCAGCTATCGACCAGCATCGCCTTCAGCGGCTTTTCGGGGTCGCCCTTGGGCGGCGGTATGCGGGTGACGATGGCTTCCAGCACTTCGACAATGCCGATGCCGGATTTGGCCGACGCCAGCACCGCCTGGCTCGCGTCCAGCCCGATGATGTCTTCGATTTCCTTGCGCACTTTTTCCGGATCGGCGGAAGGCAGATCGATCTTGTTGATAACCGACACGATTTCATGATCGTGCTCGATGGATTGATAAACGTTGGCCAGCGTCTGCGCTTCGACGCCCTGCGCCGCATCGACCACCAGCAGCGCGCCTTCGCAGGCCGCCAGGCTGCGCGACACTTCGTAGGCAAAATCGACGTGGCCTGGCGTGTCCATCAGGTTCAGCACATAATCCAGGCCGTCCTTGGCCCGGTAATCAAGGCGCACGGTTTGCGCCTTGATGGTGATGCCGCGTTCCTTTTCGATGTCCATGTTATCAAGCACTTGCTCGCTCATTTCGCGCGCAGCAAGGCCGCCGGTGGTCTGGATCAGGCGATCAGCCAGCGTGGACTTCCCGTGATCGATGTGGGCGATGATCGAGAAATTGCGGATGCGGTCTTGCTGGGCGCTCATGCGACGGGCTTTAGCAGGCGTGGCCGCGCTTGCAACGCGGCAGATGGACGTGGAGACGCACACGCCTGACGCAAGGTAAGCCCGCTTGACCGCCCGTGCCGCCGGCCATAGCGAAACGGCACAGATTCGGGAGACCAGACGTGACGTTTTCAATCGCAATCATCGGTGCCGGCCCGGCTGGTTATTATACCGCCGAAGCCGCGCAAAAACACTGGGGCGAGGCCGTAGTCATCGACATCATCGATCGCCTGCCCACGCCCTACGGCCTGATCCGCGCCGGCGTCGCCCCCGATCACCAGTCGATCAAGGCGGTCACCCGGCGGTATGAGGCAACAAATATGGCTCCTGGCACCCGGCTGGTGGGCAATGTCATGCTGGGCCGCGATGTGTCGGTGGATGAACTGCTGGGCTTGTACGACGCGGTCGTGTTGTCGGTGGGTGCGCCGCTGGATAAGCCGATTGGCATTCCCGGCGATGATCTGCCCGGCGTGGTGGGTTCGGCGGCGTTTGTCGGCTGGTATAACGGCCACCCCGATCATGCCGGGCTGGCGGTTGATCTGTCGCATCACGGCGCTGCCATCATCGGCAACGGCAACGTCGCCATCGATTGCGCCCGCGTGCTGGCCAAGACGGTGGATGAACTTGCCGCCACCGATATCACCGGCCACGCATTGGCCACGCTGGGCGCCAGCGCGGTGCGCGATGTGCACATCATTGGCCGCCGCGGGCCGCATCAGGCCAGCTTCACCACCAAGGAAGCCGGCGAGCTTGGCCATCTGGTGCGCGCCCAGCCGATCGTGCGCGCCGGCGATCTGCCGCCCGCAGCCGACGACGCCGCATTGGATCCCGGCCACCGCAAGATGGTCACCCACCTGCGCAGTTTTGCCGGCGTCCCCCGCGGTGACAAGCCGGTGACGATCAATTTCGAATTCTTCCGCCGCCCGGTCGCAGTCGAAGGGCAGGGCAAGGCTCAGCGCCTGATCGTGGAGACCACCCATTTGGAAAATGGTCAGGCAGTGGGCACCGGCGAATTGCACGCCATTCCGTGCGGGCTGGTGATTGCCTGCATCGGCTACCGAACCCAAGCGATCCCCGGCACGCCTTATGCCGAAAAACTCGGCCGCTTTCCCACCGATGACGCTGGCCGCATTGCGCCGGGCCTGTATGCCAGCGGCTGGGCACGGCGCGGGCCCAGTGGCACCATCGGCACCAACCGGCCGGATGGATTTTCGGTGATTGCCGCGATGGTGGCGGATGGCATCAGCGCGAGCGGAAAACCCGGCCCGGCGGGATTGGACGCACTGCTGAGTAGCCGCGCCGTGACCACCACGGATTTTACCGGCTGGCAGCGTATCGAAGCCGCCGAGGTTGCCGCCGCCCGCACTGGCGCTCCCCGCGAAAAACTGGTGGACGTAACGAAAATGCTGCAAATCGCGCTTTGACCGGTTGCGCCAACCGGAGCCGGCGGTTATATCGCCGCTTCCGCACAAGTCGGGGCGTAGCTCAGCCTGGTAGAGCGCTGTCTTCGGGAGGCAGAGGCCGGAGGTTCGATTCCTCTCGCCCCGACCAGCGGTTTTGGAGGTTCGGTCCCGTCGAACCTCCGCCCTCTGCACTGGTGAGGGCTTTGGGGCCGGAGGTTCGCCTCCTCTCGCCCCGACCAGCGGACAAAGCCGAAAGGCTCTGGGGCCGGCAGCAATGCCGGCCCTTTGTCGTTTCAGGCCAGCCGGAAGCGTTCGGCGGGCAAGCCCTTCACCCCCGCCTCATACACCAGCCCGTCTCCTGCATGCGGCTCGGCCTGGGCAAGCCCTTCGCTGGCGCTGGTGACGAACAGCAGATCAAGATCAGCCCCGCCAAACGCCGCGCACGTCGGCTGCGACACAGGCAGGGCGAGGCGGCCGGCGACCGTGCCATCCGGCGCATAAATGCTCACCCGGCTGCCGCCCCATTCGGCGTTCCATACCCGCCCAGCGGCATCCACATCCGATCCATCCGGCGCGCTGCCCGGCTGGGTGCGGGCGAACAGCGTGGCTTCACCCAGCGGGCCGACGGCGGGATAGCGCAGGATGCGGCCCGTCATTGAATCGGCGAAATAGGCGTGAGCGCCATCGGGGGAGAAGCAAATGGAATTGCTGATCGAGATGCCACCGCGCAACGCCGCCGGCGCAGCACTGCCGGGCGGATCGAGCCGAAACAGCGAGCCGCGTTCAGGCGGAGCGCAAGCATCGTCTTCCACCATCGCCCCGGCCCAAAAACGCCCCTGCCGGTCCACCCGGCCATCGTTCAGGCGCATGCCGTGGGCTTCCAGTTCCACCCGGTGCAGCCACAAGATATGGCCGCTGGCCGGCGTGAACACGGCAAAACCATTGGCCAGTGCCAGCAGCAGGCGATCCGGATCATCGGTCAGCGCCAATGATCCCAGCCGTTCGGGCAGGGCAAACCGCTCCAGCCGGCGGGCATCATGGTGCCAGCACAGCAATTGCGCGCTCTGGATATCGGTGAACCACAGGCAGCCATGGTGATCGTCCCACACCGGCCCTTCGCCCAGCACGCACTGCGATGGAATGATGAAGGCGGGCTGGGCGGGGAGGGCGAGCATGGGCGGCAGAATTGCACCCGCGCCGCGCCCGCGCAAGTTGACAGCGCAGGCCACCAGCGCCGATGTGCAAAGCATGAGCGATTTCCTTGACGGGCACCGGCCGCTGATTGCCATCCTGCGCGGGCTGGAGCCGGCGCGGGCGGCAGACGTGGCGCACGCGCTGGTCGATGCCGGCATTACCCTGATCGAGGTACCGCTCAATTCGCAAGGTCCGCTCGCCAGCATTGCGGCAATCATCGCGGCGGTTGGCACGCACGCCCTGGTAGGCGCCGGCACGGTGCTCGATGTGGGCCAGGTGCGGGCCTTGGCCGGCATCGGCGCGCGGCTGGCGGTGTCGCCCAATTGCAATCCGGCGGTGATCGGCGCGGCAGCGGCCAGCGGCATGATCGTGCTGCCCGGCGTGCTCACCCCCACCGAGATGTTTGCCGCGCTGGCCGCCGGCGCGCACGGGCTTAAGATTTTCCCCGCCGAACTGGTGCCGCCGGCCGGCGTCAAGGCGGTGCGGGCGGTGCTGCCGCCGGGCGTGCCGCTGTTCATGGTCGGCGGTATCAATGCCGATACGATGGCCGCCTATCGCGCGGCGGGTGCCACCGGCTTTGGGTTGGGCAGCAGCCTGTTCCGGCCCGGAAAGCCGCTGGCCGACATCGCCGCCGATGCCCGCGCTATCGTGGCGGCGTGGGATGCGCTCTAAACCCGGCCGCCGTCGATCACGAAGCTCTGGCTGGTAATCATCCGGCTATCGTCGGCGGCGAGGAACAGCGCCAGATTGGCCACATCTTCGGGCAGGATACGCTGTTTCAAGGCCACCTGTTCGGTCCATTGCGCTTCGGCTTCGGGTGTAAGCCACAGTTCCAGCTGCCGATCGGTCACCACCCAGCCGGGCAGGACGGCGTTCACCCTGATGCCATCGCTGCCATATTGCCGCGCCAGCGCCTTGGTGAGGCCGACAATCGCCGCTTTTGCCGCGACATAGGCCGGCATCCCCGCCGGCCCGAGCAGTGCGTTGATCGAGGAAAAATTGATGATGCTGCCGCCGCCCGCCAGCATCAGCCGGATCGCCGCCTGCGCCGCAAAGAAACAGCAATCCAGATTGACCGCCATCAGGCTGCGCCATTGCGCCTCGCCGGTGTCCAGCGGATCGTGGCGGCTGTCGTTGGCGACATTGTTGATCAGCACGTCCAGCCCGCCCGCCGCTGCCGCAAAATCGGTGATAGCGCCCTGCAGGGCCGCCGTGTCGGTCACATCCAGCGCCCGGAACCACGGCGCGGGCAGGCCTGACCCAGCCAGCCGTTCGGCCAGCGCGGCGGCGCTTGGCGCGTCCAGATCGACATGCCCCACCACTGCGCCCTGTGCCGAAAACGCCGTCACCAGCGCCGCGCCGATGCCGCTGGCGCCGCCGGTGATGAACACGCGGCGGCCGGCCAGGCTGGGATAGGTCGCAAACTGGTTCATCGCCGCCCCTTTTCTTGTGGCCAGCATAGCGGGCGAGCCGGGCCTGTCACCACCCGTTGGTGAAACCGGCTTGCTCCGTTGCAGCAGGAACATCGGTTCTGGAGCCAACCAGCCTGCCGCCCTGTCCGCTGCTTCAATCGCCGCCACTGCGGCCGTTACCCCGATTGAGATGCATGGCGATTTCGTGCGCTCGCCCCCTGATCGGCGATCTGCTGCCGGCACGGCGCAAGCGTCTGGCGGCGCGGCTGGCACTGTATCGCCCGGCCCGCGCACTGCAAGGGTTCGGGCACGGTTTCGAAATCGGCGACAATGGGAGAATTTTTTCTTGCCGGCTCGATTGCTTCAGCCCCGGAACCAGCTCTATGTAGACTGTGTGTAATTGGCTTTCCCTTCATCGGCCAATCGATGGGTCAACGATGAATTAAAGCGTCACAGCCCGAACGGACCTCAAACAATCAATGAGATAAAGTTCCTGTTTGCTGCGACAAGTTTATTTGCCTGTATTCCCGCCGATGCCACGACAGTTTTGGTTCTCGGCCCAGATCTTCAGTCAAATTCTGCCTATTCGAGGACTGCCATCACCACTGGAGCCGACGCGGTAATTTTCGGCAACCTGCTGTCAGGTGGCGCGGGCACAGCCCAGATCCAAATCGATGCGGCGCAAAATGCGTTTCGGCTAATGGCGGCCACCAACTTTCTTCCCGCAACAATTGCTGTAGACATCAGTCTTGCCGCAGGCGTCTACAGCGCCAACAGCCTAACTACCGCCGCATCGACAACACTGACACTCGATGGAGGCGGCCTGGCCAAACAGTTCTGGGTCTTCAATATAAATGATAGCTTTACCATGGGTGCTTCAAGCAAAACCGTGCTCATTGGCGGCGCGGCCAACAACAGCATAATCTGGAACACGGGTGGGTTCACCAGCCTCGGTGCCGACTCACTGCTTCTCGGCACATTGCTGTCAAATTCATATATCTCTATCGGCGCGAATACATCGATTTTCGGCAATGGGGCGTCGTGCGGAGGTGCGTTCTCGGCTTTGTCTTCCCTATTTCTTGTTGCCAATTCCGTAATCGGCAAATCTGGCTGTAGGGGCGTCGACAATGGGTTTCGCCTGAACAATAGAAACGAGGCAGTTTTTATTGGAAGCCAAAACGAACCCATTCCCGAACCTCAGACGTGGGTGCTGTTTCTGATTGGGGTTTCGGTCGTGGGGTTCGCAGCCCGACGCAAACAGTCCATCCCATCTGTTTGCTGAACAAAAGCCAATGGTTGCACGGCGATCTGGGTGTTACGTCAATACCCTCGCGTTTTATGCCCCCACCGAAGCCGAATTGCGCGCCAGTTTCAAGGAAATCGGCAGCCAATTGGCCAATGTGCGGCTGGAACGTTGATGGTGCCGGCAAGACCGGTTAAACGCGGGCCATGTCTGCACGCCTGCCGCTGATCCCCGAAACCGATCTACCGCCCGTGCTGGTGACCGGCGGGGCCGGTTATATTGGCAGCAACGCGGCGCTGGCGCTGATCGATCGCGGCGTCAAGACGGTGGTGCTCGACAGTCTGGTCACCGGCAATCGCGGCCTGGTGCCGGACGCCGCCATCTTCGTTCCGGGCCGCGCCGGGGATAGCGCGCTGGTCGAACGCGTCATCCGCGAACACGGTATCGGCGCCATCCTGCATTTTGCCGCGCGGATTTCCGTGGCGGAATCGGTTGAACAGCCAGCGCTGTATTACGCTGAGAATTTCGGCGAAACCCTCAGCCTGGCCCAAACCGCGCTGGCCTGCGGGGTGGGCGCGTTCGTGCTGTCGTCCACCGCTGCGGTGTACGGCAACGGGGATGGCCAGCCGCTCGCCGTCACGTCGCCGGTCGCGCCGATCAACCCGTATGGCTGGTCCAAAGCCTTTGCCGAACGCGCGCTCATGGACATGGTGGCCGCCAATCGGCATTTCTCGGTGGCCTGCCCGCGCTATTTCAATGTGGCGGGCGCCGATCCGCAGATGCGTTCGGGCCAGGCCAGCCAGCATCCCCACCATCTGATCGAGCTGGCCTGCCATGTGCTTACCGGCCAGCGCGACTGCTTCACCATTTTCGGCCGCGATTATCCCACCCCCGATGGCACCGGCGTGCGCGATTATGTGCATGTCACCGATCTGGCCGAAGCGCACATCCTGTTGCTGCGCGCCTGCCTTGCGGATCCCGGCCAGTTTCACGCCGTCAATCTGGGTTACGGCCAGGGCGCCAGCGTGATCGAGGTTCTGGATGCGCTCGAAGCCGTGTCGGGCACCGCCATCCCGCGCCGCGATGGCCCGCGCCGTGCCGGCGATCCGGCCGTGCTGGTGGCACAGTCCCAGGCCCGCGAACTGCTCGGCTGGCAGCCGCGATTCGATCACCTCGAAACCATGGTGGGCCATGCGCTGGCCTGGGAACGCCGCCGGCTGGGCCCTGCAACATCCCTGCAACGATAACGCCACATCCCTGCAACGCCTTCGCCACACCCCTGTCATTGCCCATCGTTAAAGCATCCGGGCAAGGAATGACCGACAGGGGGTTCTCATGGCGTACTTGCCGCTGGCTGTTGCCGATCATCTGCTTTGGCGCGAGCGGGCACAGCCGCTGCCGTTCCGGCTTCCGCCCGCCGGCCCCGCCTTCCTCCACGACGCCGCCTTCCTCCACGACGACGATGAACGCACGCCGGGCGGCAAGCTCAAGCTGCACACTGTCTGGATTTCCGACATCCATCTCGGCACGCCCGGCTGCAACGCCGATCTGCTGCTCGATTTCCTGAAGCCCATCCAGCCCGAACCCCTGTATCTGGTCGCCGACATCATCGACGGCTGGAAATTGAAACGCGGCTGGTACTGGCCGCCCCGCCACAACGATGTGGTGCGCCGCGTGCTCAAGATGGCGGCCAAGGGCACCCGCGTCATCTACATCCCCGGCAATCACGACGAGATGCTGCGCCCCTACGCCGGGCTGGCGTTCGGCGGTGTCGAAATCGCGCTGGAGGCCGTTCACACCACCGCCGATGGACGCCGGCTGCTGGTGTGCCACGGCGACGAATTCGACGGCATCGTGCTGTATCACCGTTGGCTCGCCTGGGCCGGAGACGTCGGCTACGAACTGCTGCTGAAGCTCAATCGCCACTTCAATCGCCTGCGCTTGGCGTTGGGCATGCCCTACTGGTCGATTTCCGCCCACATCAAGAAAAAGGTGAAAAACGCCGTCGCCTTCATCGGCCGCTTCGAAGAAGCCGTGGCCGAGGCTGCACGCCTGCGCGGGCTCGACGGCGTCATCTGCGGCCACATCCATTCGGCTGAAATCCGCGAATTCGGCGGCATTACCTACATGAACGACGGCGATTGGGTCGAAAGCTGCACTGCGCTCGTTGAACATGCCGATGGCCGCATCGAGCTTATCGATTGGGCCGAACACACAAGGGCCGCTGCCGCCCGCCAGCTCGCTTTCGCCGTCTGAGGATTTGCCATGCTCAAACTCACCCTTGTCACCGATGCCTGGGAACCGCAGGTCAACGGTGTGGTGCGCACCCTGTCCACCACCGCCCGGCTGCTGGCCCAACGCGGCGTGCGCGTGCAGATCATCTCGCCCGATCAGTTCTGGTCGGTGCCGATGCCCAGCTACCCCGAAATCCGCCTCGCCATGACCACCAAGCGCCGCATCGGCAAGCATATCCGCGCCTTTGCCCCCGATGCCCTGCACATCGCCACCGAAGGCCCGCTGGGTTGGCTGGCGCGCGGCTGGGCGCTGAAACACGGCATGGCCTTCACCACCAGTTTTCACACCCGCTTTCCCGATTATGTCTCCGCCCGGATCGGCATACGTTCTGAATCTTCTTGGCCAGAACGCATCTGGCGCGTGCTGCGCCGCTTTCACGGCTCCGCCAGCGCGGTGATGGTGGCAACGCCCCGCCTTGCCGATGAACTGAGCAGCCACGGCATTGCCCACACCCGGTTGTGGTCGCGCGGCGTCGATGTCGATCAGTTCCGCCCCGATGCGCCGCCGCATCCGGTTTATGCCGGGCTGAAAGGCCCGGTGGCACTGCACGTCGGCCGTGTGGCGGTGGAAAAGAATATCGAAGCCTTCCTGGCGGCCCCGTGGCACGGCGACAAATTGGTGGTGGGCGACGGCCCGGCGCTCGATGCCTTGCAGCGCAAATACCCCGCAGCACATTTCCTCGGCGCGCTGCACGGCCCGGCGTTGGCCAGTGCCTATGCCGGCGCCGACGGGCTGGCGTTCCCCAGCCGCACCGATACGTTCGGGCTGGTAATGATCGAAGCGCTGGCCAGCGGCACGCCCGTGGCCGGTTATCCGGTGCCGGGGTCATTGGATGTGGTGGGACAGGGCGGCTATGGCGGCGACGGCCGCGCGGCAGGCCGCATCGGCGCGTTGGCGCATGATCTGTCCCACGCCATGCGCGCTGCGCTTGGCGCCCGCCGCGCCGATTGCGTCGCGCAGGGCCGGCGGTACGGCTGGGATGCCTGTGTCGATCAATTCCTCGCGGCACTTGTCACCGGTAACGGCCAGCCCGTGCCTTATCTGCCCGCCCCCGCCCTGCAACTTGTTGCCTGACCCGCTTGCGAACGCTCCCCGTTTGCCCCTATCGAAGGGGCACACAGGGGAGATTGATGATGAAGCGTTTTGCAGTGACGGCGTTGGCTCTGCTGGCCAGCACGGCGGCAGTTACGGGCGCCCGGGCTGAAACCGTGGTGATCACGGCAGCCCGAATGCTTGATGTCGCCAGCGGCAAGCTGATCGACAAGCCGATGATCGTCGCCGTCGATGGGCGCATCACCCAGGTCGGCCGTCAGGGCGAACTGGCCGACAGCAGCAAAATCGATCGCCGCATCGATCTGGGCGCTCTCACCATTCTGCCCGGCCTGATCGACATGCACGTTCACCTCAGCAGCGATCCCACGCTGTCGGGGATGCAGGCGCTGCGCTATCCGGCCAGTTTCTGGACGGTGCTGGGCGTCGCCATGGCCAAGCGGACCATCGATGCCGGCTTCACCACGGTGCGCAACGTCGGCGCCGCCGATTATGCCGACCTTGGCCTGAAAATGGCGATCGAGCGCGGTTCCATCCCCGGCCCGCGCATCGTGCCCGCCACCTATGCCATCGGCGCGACCGGCGGCCATTGTGACAGCAACGAATTGCCGGCGGCGTATGTTTTCGATCGTCCCGGCATCGCCGATGGTCCCGATGGTGTGCGCCAGAAGGTGCGCGAACTGCACCGGCGCGGCGCCGAAGTGATCAAATATTGCGCCACCGGCGGCGTGTTCTCGATCGGCACCAGCGTTGGCGCGCAGCAGTATTCCCAGTCCGAAATGAACGCGCTGGTGGAAGAGGCGCACATGCTGGGCATGAAAGTGGCGGCCCATGCCCACGGCAACAATGGCATCAAGGCAGCGATTCGCGCCGGGGTGGACACAGTGGAACATGTCAGTTTTGCCGATGCCGAAGCCTTTGATCTGGCGAAAAAAGCCGGCACCTGGTTTTCGATGGACATCTACAACGATGATTACATCCTGGCCGAAGGCGCCAAAAACGGCGTGCCCGAAGCAAGCCTGGCCAAGGAACGCGAAGTTGGCCTGAAACAGCGCCAAACCTTCCAGGCCGCGTGGAAAGCCGGGGTGAAAATGGTGTTCGGCTCCGATGCCGGCGTCTATCCGCACGGCGACAACGGCCGCCAGTTTGCCAAGATGGTGGAATGGGGAATGGCCCCGGCCGACGCGATCCGCGCCGCCACGGTCAAGGCCGCCGAAGCACTGGGCCGCGAGGCTGATGTTGGCCAGATCGCCGTCGGCCGTTACGCTGATATCATCGCGGTCGCCGGCGATCCCACCGCCGATGTGAATTTGCTGCGCGATATCAAGGCCGTGGTGAAGGGCGGCGCGCTCGTGAAAGACGCCCGCTGATGCCGCGCTGGTTTACCGCGCTGTTCTGGTCGTCGATTGCCGTGGCCGCCGTCGTGGTGGGGCTTTCGACGTGGGACGCGTTCAGCGCCAGCCCGCCCGCCGCCGATCCGGTGCGGGTGCGAAGCGTGAAGATCGAGCGGGACAAATGGGGCGTGCCGCACATCCACGGCCGCACCGATGCCGACGTTGGCTATGGCATTGCGCTGGCACACGCCGAAGATGATTTTCGCAACCTCGAAGAAGTGCTCGCCGCCGTGCGTGGCCGCGCCGGGGCGATATTGGGCGAAGACGGCGCCAAGCTGGATTTCGCAGGGCATCTGCTCGATGCGCGCGGCGTTGCGGATCGCGGTTATGCCAGTCTGTCACCCGCCACCCGCGCACTGGTTGAAGCCTATGCGCAGGGGCTGAACGATTATGCCAGCCGCCACACCAGCGAACAGCGGCTGCAATGCCTGTTCCCGGTCACCGGCCGTGATATCGTTGCCGGCTTCGTGCTGCGCTCGCCGTTTTTCTTCGGCATGGAACGCGTGCTGGGGCCATTGGCGGAAGGCAAATTGCCGCCGCGCGATTCCGGCCCGATCGATGAACGCGGCAGCAACGGCTTTGCGGTGTCTGCTGCGCGTTCGGATGATGCCACCACGCGGCTGATCATCAACAGCCACCAGCCGTGGGAAGGCGGCGTGACCTGGTGGGAACTGGTGGTGCACAGCGATGAAGGCTGGGATTTTGCCGGCGCGCTGTTTCCCGGCGCACCGTTCCCGCTGCTTGGCCACAACAAGGATCTGGGCTGGGGCAACACGGTGAACCGGCCCGATCTGATCGATGTTTACAAGCTAACCCTCAATGCCGATCGCACCCAATACCGCCTGGACGGGAAATGGCTTCCGCTGGAAGCGCGGCGCGTGTGGCTGCGGGTGAAATTCGGCCCGCTGGTGCTGCCGATCCCGCGCACGGTGTATCGCAGCCGCCACGGCGCGGTGATCCTCAACGATCTGGGCGGTTTCGCCATCCGCCACGCCGGCATCGGTGAAGTGGGCCAGGTCGAACAATATTACCGGCTGAACAAGGCACGCGATTTTAGCCAATGGCAGGCAATCATGGCCACCCAGGCCGTGCCGGCCACCAACTTTGTCTATGCCGATCGCGCCGGCCACATCGGCATGTTCTACAACGCCAAATTCCCCGATCGCCGCCCCGGTTTCGACTGGAAGGGCGTGTTGCCCGGCGACACTTCGGCAGCGCTGTGGACGGGCTATTTGCCGTGGAGCGCCGATCCGATGGTGACCGATCCCAAATCCGGCTGGGTCGCCAACAGCAACAACATCCCGTGGGTAAGCACGGCGCCGGCCGACAATCTCAAGGCCAGCGATTTCGCGCCCGAACTGGGCATCGAAACCCACACCACCAACCGCATGCACCGTTACGCCGAACAGTTCGCTGCCGTGAACGGCCCCATCAGCCGCGGCGCGCTGCTGCGCATCAAGTTCGACAAGGCCTACAGCCGCGCCTCGCCAGCCGGGAAATGGATGGCGGCCGTGCTGGCGGTGGATACGACCGGCATGCCCGATCTCGCAGCGGCACAGGCGCTGCTGCGGCGTTGGGACTGGACGGCTGACGGCGCTGGCCCAGCCGACAGCCTGGCCGTGGCAGTGATGGCCAGCGCCGGGCGCGAAGTGTATCGCGGCGATCCGCTGCCGCCGGCCGAACCAAAATTGCGCGAAGTGGTGGATGCCTTGAAGGCGACATTCGGCCGGCTCGACGTGCCGCTGAGTGACTATCAGCGCCTGCGCCATGGGCCCAAGGATCTGCCGGTGTTCGGCGGCCCCGACACACTGCGCGCCATCTATGCCCACAAAGGCGATGATGGCCGCCGCGTGGCCGACAACGGCGATGGCTTCATCATGCTGGTGGAATGGCCCAAGGACGGGGCAGTGAAATCGCGCTCGATCCACCAATACGGCGCCGCCACCATCCGCCGCGCCTCGCAGCACTATGCCGATCAGTCGCCGTTGTTCGTGCGGGAAGAATGGAAGGACGTGAACTTCTGAGCGCCTGCACAATGCGCGCGGTTGCACGTGGCCGCACGCATGTTATCCAACGCACATGAGCTCGCGCGTCGCCCACCGTCTTGCCGAACGCTATGACCGGCTCACCGTGTCGGAACGGATGATCGCCGGCTGGCTGACGGACAATCTGGATCAACTGCCATTTGAAACCGCCGCCTCCATCGGGCAGCGGGTCGGCGTGTCGGCGATGACCGTGGCGCGGCTGGTGAAAAGCCTGGGCTATGACAATCTGGCGGCGCTGAAGGACGATCTGCGTGATGATGCCCGCGATGCACCCTGGCTGCTCACCCGCCCGGCACCATCCGCCGATGCCCGGCTGAAGGCAGAAACCGCAGCCATCGCCGGTGTATACCGCCTGGCTGAAACGCCGGAATGGGCTTCCATCGTGGCGCTGCTGGCTACGGCACCGCGCATCCATGTCGCCGGCTTCCAGACCGAGGCCGGGCTGGCCGCCGGCTTTGCCCGCCACCTGTCGTATGTGCGCCCGCAAGTGGCAACCCTGGACGTGGCGGCGGGCATCATGGACGTGCTGATCGATTCCGGCCCGCACGATCTGTTCGTGGCGGTGGATGTGCGGCGCTATTCGCGCCAGTTCCGCCTGCTCGCCGAACGGGTGGCCGCAGCCCAGCGCCCGCTGGTGGTGATCACCGATCCCTATTGCCCGTGGGCGCGCGATCTGACCCCGCACATCCTCACCGCCGAAGTGGCGCTGGGGCATTTCTGGGACATGAATTCGGCGCTGGCCTCGCTGCTCAATCTGCTGGTGGACGGCGTGGTGCAGAAAATCGGGCCGGACAAGGTCCACCAGCGCCTCGCCGTGCTCGCCGAAAATTACAGTGACTTCATTGGGTTTCAGGGGCGTTCAAAAGCGGCCACCCCGCCGGCGGATCGCAGCTGACTGCCAGTCGCTGACCATCCGGCAGCGTGATCGCCAGCGACTGCGCGTGCAGCCGCATGGGGGCGCCAGAAGCCTTGGCTGCGTCCCCATAAACCGGGTCTCCCGCAATCGGGCAGCCGATGTGCGCGGCATGGACTCGAATCTGGTGGGTACGGCCGGTTTCGGGGCGAAATTCAACCAGCCGCAAAGCCGGGTCGAGCACCCGCCAACACGTTGCTGCGGCCCGCCCGCCCCCGTCGACAATCATGCGCCAGCCGGCAGCCGCCGTCGACACTTTGGCCAACGGCGCCGCCACCCGGCCCGCGTTTTCCTGCGGCAGCGCCGACAATATGGCCCAATAAATCTTCTCGGCCCGCCGTTCCGAAAAGGCCGCGCTCAGCCACTTTACCCCGCGCCGGCTGCGCGCAATGGCAAGGCAGCCAGACGTGTCACGGTCCAGGCGGTGTGCGGCCACCGGCACGAAACCGCCCAGCGCCAGGCTGGGCAGGTGATCTTCGAGGCTGCGGGGTGTTTTGGGCCCCGGATGCACGGCCAGACCCGCAGGCTTGTTGATGAAAACAACATCGCTTGTGGCCAGAAGTACCGGGAACGGGAAGATCAAGTTATTCAAAACAGGCCTTTTTCAATTAAGGTTTAAGCCAAATTCACACGGTGCCGTTTCCAGTTCAGCGCCGACGCATCTGTGCGGTCGCAGCAAGCGGGAGTATTTCAGATGACCGTTATCAATACCAACATCAACGCGCTAACCGCGCAGAACGCGCAGCGCAGCGCCAATAACATGATGGGCCTTGCCATGCAGCGCCTGTCCACCGGCCAACGCATCAACAGCGCCAAGGACGATGCTGCCGGCCTGGCCATCAGCCAGAAGATGACCGCCGATGTCCGCGGGCTTGCCGTTGCCATGCGCAACGCCGGCGACGGCATCAGCATGGCCCAGACGGCGGAAAGCGCCATGGGCGAAGTCACCAACATGTTGCAGCGCATGCGCGAACTGTCCGTGCAGTCAGCCAACGGCACATTGACCGGTATCGATCGCAAGGCCGTACAGGCCGAAGTCAAGCAACTCGTTGGCGAAATTGACAATATCGGTCTCCGCACCAACTTCAACGGCCGCCGCCTGCTCGATGGTTCAGCGCAGGGCGTGCGCCTGCAAACCGGCAGCCGCGCTGGCGAAACCGTGTCGTTCAGTCTCACCTCCACCCGCGCCCGCGATCTCGGCCTCGGCTCCAGCCCGGCGCTGTCGGCTTCGGGCGCCTTCGAAGCCACCGCCGCCAACCTTGGTGCCAATCAGGCCCTGCAGGCCGGCGATCTGGTCATCAACGGCACCAGCATTGGTTCGTCGCTGTCGTCGGATGACAGCCTTTCGTCGGGCAACAAGGCAGCGTCTGCGCTTGCCAAGGCCGCCGCCGTCAACCGCGCCACCGCCCAGACCGGCGTGCGCGCCGTTGTGGGCCAGACCGTGATGACTGGTTCGGCGATGACTGCCGCTGCCACCGCGGGCACCGTCACCATCAATGGAGTCGCCACCGCAGCCGTCACCACCACCACCGACGCCGCCGAAAGCCGCCGATTGGTGCGCGATGCCATCAACTCCGTCTCTGGCCAGACCGGCGTTCGCGCTGTCGACACCGGTGACACCAACGGCGGCATCCGCCTCGAAGCCGACGACGGCCGCAACATCGAGGTCGCCTTCGGCTCCGGTGGCACGCCGCTCACCGCCGCCTCGACCGGCCTCAAGGTCGGCGCACAATCGGGCAGCTTCAGTCTTGAAAGCATCAACGGGAAGGCGGTCGACATCAGTTCTGCCAATAGCACAACCTCGCGCATCAGCCGCGCTGGTCTGGCTGCCGGCAGCTTTGAACGCGGCGTTTCCACCGTGAGCAGCGATGCCCGCGCCGTGGCCGTCGATGCCTCCGGCATCCGCACGCTCAATAACGGGGATCTGTCGATCAACGGGGTCGGCATCCGGGCCGGCAGTGCAGTGAACGACCTGTTTTCCTCCACGGTAGCCGCGTCGTCGTCGAAATCCGCCAGCGCGATCTCCGTCGCCGCCGCCATCAACACAGCGTCGGAACAAACTGGCGTAACGGCGCGCACCAACGATGTCACCCTGTCCGCCAACACCACGGCCGTAACCCTCACC
>NZ_JBDNFM010000105.1:0-5496 GCF_041689835.1 Sandarakinorhabdus sp. | reverse complement strand
CGCCGCGCTCAATCACAAAAGGCTCAAGACAAGACCATTCCTCGTCGCTCATCAAACCGCGCATCAAAATGGCCTCCCCAAAAGCCACGTTGAATCAGAACTGGGCCTTTTTGGGAATCCCCTTTGTCAACACATCCTAGCTCACGAACATCCCACGGGCGCGTCGCGTTGGCTCCGTGAGAGGTGGGTTTAAAGACCTCGTCTGTCAGGCCTGAGTCCAAGTCACGTAGCGCTGATATCAAACTTACCAATAAGGCTTCGGCTGGATGCTCGGCGACAACTTGCGTGCCATCTTCCAATGTACCTACTGGACTAGCTAGTGCGATACCAAGATGCTGCGCTAGTACATCAAGCAAAGTCGCAACATTTTGACGGTTAAACTCTTTACCGCCCGGAGCGTCGGTCAGCGCCCGCAATGCCCTCAAGAAGGCTTCGTATTCCCGGTTACTAGACATTTTTCTCTCCGGCGATTACTTCGCTGCGGTCGGGAAACAGCACTATGTCCGCCCCCTTGCGCATTTGGTCGAGATAATCGCTCCACCATTGCGCCATCTCGACGCGTTCTTTCCAGTGCGCCCCGCGATGGTAGGCTGCGCGCACCTTGTCGCTATCCCCGTGGGCAAGCGCACGCTCGATTGCGTCGGGATGCCACTTGCCACTTTCATTGAGCAGCGTTGAAGCCATCGCCCGGAAGCCGTGCGCAGTCATTTCGTCGCCGGTATAGCCCAGCCGCCGCAGCCCAGCGTTGATTGTGTTCTCGCTCATCGGGCGCGAGCGGGTGCGGATCGACGAAAAGACATAGCCAGCCGGGCCAGTGGCGGTATGCACCTCCCGGAACAGTTCGACTGACTGCCGCGACAAGGGGACATGATGGGCCTTGCCCATTTTCATCTTCGCCGCCGGGATGATCCACAGCGCTCCGTCCAAATCGATCTCGCCCCAGTCGGCATGGCGTAGCTCGCCGGGGCGCACATAGACATGTGGGGCAAGCTGCATCGCCAGTCTGGTAAGGCCCTGCCCCTCATAGCCATCAATGGCCCGCAGTAGCGGCCCAACCCGCTTAGCATCGGTGATCGCCCCGTAGTGCGTCACGGTAGGCGCCGCGAGCGCGCCGCGCAGATCGCGGGTAGGGTCGGACCCCAGCCGCGCCGTTGCCACAGCGTAGCGGAATACCATGCTGGCCAGTTGCAGGCTGCGCCGGGCGCTTTCCAGTTTGCCCTTACCTTCGATCCGGCGAATAGCAGTCAGCACGTCCGCCGGTTCAATTTCGCCGATTGCAAGCCGTCCGATGGACCCGCAAACCAGCGAAAGCAGATATTCGCTGCGGGTCGCGGTAGCGAGTGCCCAGCCCTTATTACCGTCACGCCTGCGCTTGGCGCAATACTCGGTCGAAATCGCCGTGAATGTGTCCGCTGCCTGTATGCGTGAGCGCACCTTTTCGCGCTGCTTCTCGCGCGACGGGTCTTTGCCAAGGGCGATCAGTTCCCGCGCTTCCTCTCGACGCCTGCGGGCCTCGCCCAAGCCAATCTCGGGATAGGCCCCGATGGCCAGCAGCTTCTCCCGCCCATCAATGCGGTATTTCAGCCGCCAGAGCTTGCCGCCTGCTGGCGTTATCAGGAGGAACATTCCGCCCCCGTCCGCCATCTTGATGGGCTTCGCGCCGGGCTTTACGTTCCTGATAGCTACGTCTGTGAGCGCCATTTTCTTCCCAATCGTCCGGGGATTCTTTCCCCAAGATACCCCCAAGCGCGGGGGTATCGAATTGGCCGTTTGCTGAAAGCCCCCAATCATACCCCCAATCGAGTGCGATTGTATGCGGTATCATGCGAACACCTGCGAACCGTCATTAGGCGTAATATGGCGGTTTTCTGGGGTTTGTCTAGACGAATACGATCGTCAGCGAACAGGAAGTTGGAGCGGGTAGCGGGAATCGAACCCGCGCTAGAAGCTTGGGAAGCTCCTGTGATACCATTTCACCATACCCGCTTGCGCACGCAGAATTGCCACGCCGGCCGTTTGCGGTCAACTGTTCGCGCTGGCGTGTTCCTGTATCAGGTCTGCAACACGCCGCTTGAAGACTACGTCTGTAATCGATACATCGACTACAGATGTAAACGAATCGAGTGCCTAGATGACCGAACGGATCAGCGAAGCCGAATGGCAGGTGATGGAAGTGTTGTGGGCCACCCACCCGCTCACTGCGCACGATGTGGCGGCGCGATTGCCCGACGCGGGCTGGAGCCTGCCTACCGTCAAGACATTGCTTTCTCGCCTTGCCGCCAAGGGCGCGTTGTCCACCACAGAAGATGGCCGCCGCTATCTTTACGCTCCGGCAGTTGACCGTGCGGCCATCGCGGCCGGCGAATCGCGGCGGTTGGTAGACCGCTTGTTCGGTGGCCGCCCCGCGCCGCTGGTGGCGCACCTGGCCGAAGCCGGTGAATTGTCAGCCGCTGATATCGCCGAACTCGAGGTCCTGATCCGGGAGTTGAAACAATGACGACCTGGCTGCTGGAGGCGCTGATTGGCGCCGCGCTGTTGATGGTGCTGGTGCTGGCCGTGCGGCGGCCGGTGGCGCGGCTGTGGGGTGCTCACATGGCGTACGCGCTGTGGGCGCTGCCGGCGCTGCGCATGATGTTGTCGGCCATTCCGGGCTGGCAGCAGCTGTATGTGCCCGTGGCGCGGGCCAATCCTGCCGGGGATGCAGCGCTGTCGCAGATGAGCCTGGCTGATGCGGCGCAGTTTTCGCAGCCGCTTGCCGTGCAGGCCGAACAGATGGGCCCGCTGACGGATTGGCCCACGCTGTTGATAGCCCTGTGGGCGGCGGGCGCGGCGGTGTTTTTGGGCGTCCAGTGGGCGCGGCACCTGCGCTTTGTGGGCAAGGCTGTGCGCGAAGGTCAGCTGCTTACCTGGCAGGGCGGGGTGGATGTGATCATTTCAGCTCGCGTGGCCGGCCCGGTGGCCGCCGGCATCATCCGCCGCCGCATCTTGCTGCCGGCCGATTTCCTGAAGCGCTATTCGCCTGCAGAGCGCCGCCTTGCGCTGCTGCACGAAGCTGCTCACCATGATCGTTTTGATCTGGTTGCCAACATCGTCGGCCTGGTCGTGCTCGCGGCGCACTGGTGGAATCCGGTTGCACACGCCGCGTGGCGCGTGTTTCGCGCCGATCAGGAACTGGCCTGCGATGCCAGTGTGCTGGCCGGCAGCGATGGTGAAACTCGCGCTGCCTATGGGCGGGCCGTGCTCAAATCCGCGTGCGTGGCCACGCCGGTCGCGGCCTGTGCGATGAATCACAAATCCCAACTGAAGGAACGTATTGGCATGATGAAGGATCGCCGGATCACGGCGTTGTCCCGTGTGGTGGGCGGTTTGCTGCTGGCCGGTGCCGCTGGCGCCGCCTTGGCCGCAACAGCGTCGGGCAAGCCGCCCGTGCCGCCCGTGCCGCCCGTCTCGCCCGTCCCGCCGATGGCGGCTGAACTGCCCGTCCCGCCCACGGCGGCTGAACTGCCCGTCCCGCCGACAGCGGCGCAACTGCCCGTCCCTCCGGCAGCGCCCGCCGCGCCCAGGGTGATGGTGTTCACCCACAAGACGGGCGGCAAGGATGGCAAGCCCGGCGTCCACGGCGAGAAGATCGTGCGCAAGATCATCATCAAGGATGGCAAGACGCTGGTCGACGAAGCCAGCGGCGAAGGCCCGCACGTGATGATGATGCACGGCGGCGGCCCCGGTGAAACGGTGCGGGTGATGGAAACGCCCGACGGCAAGAAGATGGTGATGATCCAGCGCCGCGAACTGGACGGAAAGCAGGCCGAAGCCCGGATCGCCGAGGTTAAGGCCGGCATGCGCGCCCGCTGTGAAAGCGATGGCGGGAAGCTGCCCGCCAATGCCGATTTTGGTCAGCTCGCCGCCTGCGGTGTGGAAATGCAGAAAAAGATGCAGGCGGTCATGGCTTCGGCCCGCGCCGCCGTCGAAAAGTCCCAAGAGCTTTCTGCCGACCAACGCGCGGCCGCGCTCAAAGGTATCGACGCGGCTATGACGAACACCCGCCGCGAAGTCATCGTCAAACTCGAAAAATGATCTCATGCGCGCGCGCGGATCAGACGATCAGGCTGGCACCCAGCAAGAGCCCCACTGCGGTTTCCAGCCCGGCCCTGTCGTCTTCATCGAAGCGGCCGGGCCTTGGGCTGTCGAGATCGAGCACGCCAATGAGGGCGCCGTTCACCACCAGCGGCACGACGATTTCAGACCGGCTGTCGGCATCGCAGGCAATATGGCCGGGGAATGCGTGGACATCGGGCACCACCTGGGTTTCGCGAGCCGCCGCCGCCGTGCCGCACACGCCGCGCCCCAGCGGGATGCGGATGCAGGCCGGCTTGCCTTGAAATGGCCCGAGCACGAGTTCGCCGCTGCGCATCAGGTAAAATCCGGCCCAGTTGAGATCGGGCAGCTGGTGGAAAATCAGCGCTGCCATGTTGGCCATGTTGGCGACGAAATCGCGTTCGTCGCCGATCAGCGCGGTGAGCTGCTGGTTCAGCTGGGCGTAGTGGTCGGACTTGGTGCCTGCAAGGGCGGGGGCAAGGAATGACATTGCCGCCGGTTAGCGTTGCGCGAGCGGAAACGCAAACGCCGCCGGGGTGAGCCGGCGGCGTCTTGTGTCACGAAGACAGTGATCGGTTATTTTGGCGCGATCACCATCAGCATCTGGCGGCCTTCGAGGCGGGGCAATTGCTCCACCTTGGCCAGCTCGGCGGTCTCGTCGCGCACGCGCTCGAGCAGCTTGAGGCCAAGTTCGCCGTGCGAAAGTTCGCGGCCACGGAAGCGCAGGGTGAGTTTCACCTTGTCGCCGTCTTCGAGGAAGCGGTTGATGGCCTTCATCTTGGTCTGATAATCATGCTCGTCGATGTTGGGACGCATCTTGATCTCTTTGATCTCCTGCGTCTTCTGGTTCTTGCGAGCAGCGGCGGCCTTTTTCTGGGCCTCATACTTGAACTTGCCGACATCGAGGATCTTGCACACCGGCGGATCGGCGCCGGGGGAAACTTCGACCAGGTTCAGCCCGGCTTCCTGCGCGATGGCGATAGCTTCGCGGGTGTAGAGCACACCCAGATTTTCCCCGTCCTGATCGATGACACGGACTTTGGGAACGTTGATGAATTCATCAAAGCGCGGGCCGGTCATCGGCGCGGGCGCATTCATCATGCGGCGTGGGGGCGGTGGTATGGCAGTCTCTCCTGTGCAACTTTGCAGTGCTTCAATAGCCCGGGCACCCCATCACCGGCAAGAGGCGGCGGGCACAAGCCGAAAAAGAGCGTGGCCGGGCGATCAGGCACCAGCCTGCTTGCCCGGCCGCTATTTTGCCTTATACCAAGTCGCGATAATCATGACCCATGTGCCCATTGGCGCATTCCGATGGATTTGATGCGGTCTGGCTGATCGATCAGCTTGTTCCAGGCGTCACAGCAGTGATCGACGATTTCGGTGTAGGACCCGAAGATGCGG
>NZ_JBDNFM010000104.1:0-11292 GCF_041689835.1 Sandarakinorhabdus sp. | reverse complement strand
GTCATGCCGGGCTGGACGTTCCGTTCCGCTCCGCTCCGGCGTTGACGTAGACCTTGCCTGCCTCGGCATCGATGACCAAGGCCGACCAAGGTAGAGACTTCATGCCCACGGCGATCTGTTCCACCGCCTTGGCGATGGCGTCCTCCGCTGCCTTGCCGATGGGGGTGTTACGGAAGGTTCCACCCCCGGCAGAGGCACCCGTCCGGTCATCCACAACCTCAGCGTCCAAACCGGAGGAACTGGCTGTTCCTTGCGCACGCGACGTCGAAATAACCTGGCCGGTGGTGGTATCTACGAGCCGCAGGGAAATTTCGATCATCGATTTCTGGTTCTTCATCCCGGCGCGCGCGCCTAACAGTGAGCTAAACCCGCCGATCCCGATCTTGCTGCCCCCAGCGGCGGCCTCGAACTTGGTGACCGCACCGCGCACCACGGCGCTGGCCTGAATGGGGGCGGCGGATCCCGGGACGGCCAACGGTTCGACGCGCTCGACGACGACGAAGCGTCCGTCGCGGCTGATGGCATCGATCAGGAGGGCCGCCATACCCTCCGCCGTACCAGCTCCGCCCACCGCGTCGGTGACCTGGAAAAGATCCACGGATACGGTCCTTTTCAGCCCGTCATATAGGGCGCCCTCGCTGGCACCGAGCGAAGCGGGAAGGACAAGGCATGCCATGCTAGCCAAGGCTGCCGCCAATAAAAAACTCGCTCTCATGGATGTTGTCAACCCTGAGTAATGCAATAAACTTGTAGACCATATCATATAGAGGCAAAAAACCATGCTAAATTTCGTGGTGCATTCCGCCAATCAAAGGTGGCATATAATTCTGGAATTCTGAAATTATGGAGATGGTATACTAAATTCGAGTAATGAGAATAATTATAGTAATAACATAGTTAGTTTACATGCAACGGTACGGGCCATTCCGTCAATCCATGGCTCGTCTTGCGCGCATCGTCATTCCGCAGGTTGCGCATCATGTCACCCAGCGCGGCAATCGCAGGCTGCCGGTGTTCTTCAGCGGTGATGATCGGCGCGCCTGTCTGGCGCTGCTCGCAGGCGCGTGTGCGGCAAGCAGCTCCGCGTGCCTGGCCTGGTGCCTGATGGACAATCATGTGCACCTCATCCTGGTGCCGCAGGCAGAAGATGGCCTGCGGGCCACGCTGGCGGAGGCGCATCGGCGCTCCACAACCCGGATCAATGTTCGGGAAGGCTGGCGCGGGCATCTGTTTCAGGCGCGCTTTGCCAGTTACCCCATGGATGATGCGCATCTGATGGTCGCCGTGCGCCATGTGGAGAACAACCCGGTTGCGGCCGGCATGGTTGCCCAGTCCTGAAGACCTTGCGGCGGATTGGCCATGGTCCAGCGCTGGCTCCCACATCGC
The DNA here is from genome assembly GCF_041689835.1 of Sandarakinorhabdus sp. Lineage (GTDB taxonomy): Bacteria > Pseudomonadota > Alphaproteobacteria > Sphingomonadales > Sphingomonadaceae > Sandarakinorhabdus. Next base: position 9,906 of record NZ_JBDNFM010000104.1, on the reverse strand, counting down.
CGGCGCGCGAACGGCAGAGAAGGGAAAATCACTTGGTCGAAGGGTTGGCCTGGCTCACCTTCTTGGGTGCCTCCTTCTTGGGCTTGCGGGTTTCCTTGTTGGATTTTGCCTGACCTTTGGCCATCATCTGTCTCCCGAACGGACTCATGTCCTTGGCTGGTTATGCGACTTTCCCGGCCCGGCGTCACCGGTCAATTGCGGAACGCCGAACAGTTATTGCGGTAACCATGATCCATCCCCACGCTTCAAGGCCCAAAGCCTGAACCGGCGCCGCGCCTGTCCTACACCGGCAAGGCCTGTCATCATGGCGCTGCCCGGCGTTCTGCCGCGCATTGATCTTGTTGAAATAAAAAAGCTGTATCCGATACGAAACGTCAAAACTGGCAAAACGTGGTAACGCGAAATCACCTGCAAAATGAGCGGGTTGCAGTTGGTTCTATCAAAATTCGGTGGCAGGCGCGCGCCGCCGGGTTGGCCCGAAAACAAACGGGTGCAGGGACTGTGTCCCTGCCCGCCGGAGGCCCGCTCGCTGGCTTTCTGCCGCCGTCATGTTCGGCAGGGCTACCGATCCCGGAACCACCCGGTTACGGCAAACCGGCCCGCTGGCGCGAAACCCGGCACGTACGACACGCTGTGATTGCGCGGCACCAGGAACATGTTGAGCGTGTTGAAGCGCGGGCGGTAGCCGTGGTCGATATCGCCGTCGTCGTCGTAAAAGTTCAGATAGCCGCCCCAATCCGGCCGCCAATCGGCCGCGGCAAAGCTGAAGACAAACGCCACCAGCCAGCCCTGATCGGAAATATCCTGATGCAGGGACAGGAATTGCTGCTGACCAAACAACGTGGCCTGCGCATCGGCCCACAAAATCTGCGGCAGCGCCGTCACCTCGCGAACCAAGCCGAGCATCGCCGGTGAATTGATGTCGGTAAACAATTGATCGTGACGCGGCCCGGCGGACCAGCCTTCGCGGTAGGCATCATAGGCCTGGTATTGGGTGTAGATGAAGCCGAACTCGCCTGCGGCCTGCGCCGCGCCCAGCTTGGCATAGATCGCCTGCCATTCCGCCTGGCTGGTTGCGGCCGCTGCTTCGCGGCGCAATTTGTGCGGGCCGTCGCTGCCGGCCTGCCACGATATGCCCCACGGGGTTTCCGTGGCCAGCAATTTGGCGATGGCCGCAGCCGATTCCGGGGTAAGCACGTCGCGGATCTGCACCCGGCCGCCGGCTGCAAAGGCCGCGGCAATGGCGGCGCGGTCGAGTGCCGGGTTGATGACGAAAAGCGGCGGGATGTCGGACATGGAGGTCATCCGTGCCGTGTACCGCGTTGGCGCGCAAGCCACGGATTGAATACGGCGAGGCGGCGATCGAGGCTTGTCATGATGGCCATCCGAGCCGAGTGTAAAATAACAGACGATAGGGCACGCGAGATGGGCGAGAAGTTTGAACGGCACAAACAACCGTGGACCAGCGACGAAGTGGCAAAACTGCACGCGCTGGCAAAAAAGAACATGCCATTGCGGGCGATCGCCAAGGCGCTGACACGCAGCGAGGAATCGGTGAAAGCGCGGGCGAAGGAAGACAAATTGGCTATTGTCAGCCTGCGATAACGGCGCAAATTGGCACGGCCCCTCCCCTTCTGACAGGTGCGCCGCCCCGCTCCGCCGTTACACTTTGCACTTTCTGGCGGAGGGCGCCCCATGGCCTATGACAGCTACACCCTGCTCCACGTGTCCCGGGATGGCGCGCTGGTCACTGCCGTCGTCGATGCGCCGCCGATCAACGTCATCACCATGGAATTGTTTGGAGAATTGGCGGCACTGGCGGTGGAATTGGAGGCTGATCCGACCGCGCTGGTGTTTGTGCTGAAAAGTGCTGATCCGGATTTCTTTCTGGCGCATTTCGATGTCAACGTGCTGATTGCCATGGCCGATGCGCCGCTGGCCCCGACCGAGGACGCCAACGCCTATCACGCCATGTGCAACCGCTTTGCCCGCATGGACAAGGTGACCATCGCCCAGATCGAAGGCCGCGTGGGCGGCGGCGGGGCCGAATTGGCGATGAGTTTCGACATGCGGTTTGGCGTGGTGGGCAAGACCATCATCAACCAGATGGAGGTTCCCATCGGCATTCTGCCCGGCGGCACCGGCACCCAGCGCCTGCCGCGCCTGATCGGTCGGGCGCGGGCACTGGAAATCATCCTTGGCGGCATCGATCTTGATGCGGAAACGGCTGAAAAATGGGGCTGGCTCAACCGCGCGCTGCCGGCCGATGCGATCGGCGCTCATGTATCGGCGCTTGCCAACCGCATTGCCAGTTTTCCGCCGCAAGCCGTGCGGCTGGCCAAGCAATCCGTTGAAGCGGCAGCCCTGCCCTTGGACGAGGGCTGCACAATCGAAGCCGATCTGTTCCAGACCCTGCTGTTTACGGACGATGCACGGGCCAACATGCGGCGCTTCCTCGAACTCGGCGGCCAAACGCGGGCGGGCGAACTTCGTGTTGCCGATCTCAGCGCACAGGTTGCGCAGGGCCTTTAAAAATGCCCCAGCCGCCGCATGGTGGTGACGAAAAATGCCGTTGACCAGCCAAGCAGAATAACCCCGTTGATGCCTTCGATGGCGGCAAGCAATCGCCAGCGCGGATCGAGCAGATCGTCACCAAAGCCGATGGCAGCGTAGGTATGGGTGGAAAAATACACGGCAAGGCGCAATGTTTCGACGGCACCGAGTTCCAGATAAAGCGCCGCATAGAGCCAGATTTCGATACCGTGCAGAACGAAAAGCCCCAGCACGACCGCCATGGTGAACGCCACGCCGGCCAGCGACAGTGGCCGGATCTTCAGCTTTTTTTCCTCGTCGGCTTCATAACGTGTCAGTCGTGCAAGCAACACCAGGCCAACGGCGTGAATGAACACCGTCACCAACACCATTCCCGTGGCCGCGAGCAATTCTTCAATCATGAACGACACCGCCGGCGACGGGTCAGCACCACCTTCATGCGATCATGCCTGCCGCTGCCTGTTCGCGCATCTGTTCCTGCACCACCAGTTCCTGCGCGACCAGTTCCGACACCTTGGGCATCATCGCAGCGAAGGGCGTATCGCGGGTAAGGCCATATTCGGCGCGCACGTCGGCCAATGGCCGGTGGATGTGGTTTTCAAAATCGATGAACTGCACCGATTTCGCCCGCCGGCCCAGCGCCCAGCCATCGGTAATCGCATCCATCGCCGGTTGGATCAGCCACGGATCGACCAGTGTGGCATGGCCCATGATCACCGAAAGGGTCATCGCGGAATAGGGATAGTCCATCTGCGCCAACTGGAACGCCTGCAGCGCAAGTTCGTGCAGCGGCTGGGTGGTGTAGCCAGTGAGCACATGGTGCAGATCGTGGGTTTGATACCCGCGCAGCACCTTGTATTGCAGCACCGCCGGCAGCCGGTTCAGCTTGCCGCTGGCTGCAAAATCATCGGTGAGCGCGGCATAGCCCACCGCCAATTGCTCGGCGAGGCCGTTTTCAACCATGTGAGTGCGCCACGCCGCGCCCAATGTGCCCGGCGCGCAATCGGCCACGTGTGACAGGCTGAATGGCGGTGCCATCCATGCCGCTGCTGCCAGCGGGCCGTGCTCGGGATGATCGGCGATGGCAGCCACATATTTGTCGATGGCGTCCTGCGGGGCGCTTTGCCACCATTCGTTGAACAACAGATGCACGCCGTAGCCGTAAAAATCATCGATGGCGGCGAGAAACTTTTCCCCGAACGCGCGGTCCACCTTGTGCATGACGCCTCTCCCAATCCGTAACACCAAAGCCTTGCATGGCCCGATAACAGCAACAAGGCGCGTTAGGCATTGCTGCGGAGTTGGCGAATAGATTTTGCCTGATACACTATCGGCGTAACGAAATGCCGAGGGGACGGACCATGCGGCGCATTCTGATGATGACAATGGCAGCCATGATGCTGGTGCCCGCCGCGCTTGGGGCCCAAGTGAGAAAGCTGCCACCCAAGCCTGCTGCAAGACCGGCCGCCATTGTGCAGAAAGTGATCCCGCCAAAGGCGGTTTATTGGTTATCGGCGCAGACCACGACCGGATTTGGCATGGGTGGGCATGGCGGCGGCACTACCCCCTCGGCGGGCGACATGATGCGTGCTGCGATGAGCGGGCAGCAGCCGGGCGCAATTGCCAAGTCGCTGAGCCTCGATCTGGGCGGCAAGCTGGCGGTGACTGCACCGCCGCCGTTGGCGCGCCACCGAATTCCGGCGGGCATGAACATGGGCGACGGGTTATTGCTGAAAAGCCCGCAGCGCGCCGCCACCTCGGGGGAGCTGACGGATTATGAACCGCCCAAGGGACGCTTGCTGCTGTTCTGGGGCTGCTGAGAGGCCGCGCGCGCCGGCCAGCCGGTGGTGATCGATTTCGCCAAAATGGCCGCCGGCCAGGTGCCGCCCGGCCTGTTTGCCGGCGAACGCGTGCGCATTGCACGCGGGCCGTCTGCCGCAAACTGGCCATCCTATGGCCATTGGCCCAACAATGACCGCGCCAGCCGGCAGAGCGTGCCGGCAAATGCCAGCCTGATCGGCGATCACGCGGTGCGCGGCAATTACATCCCCGATGTCGATTTCAGCCTGACCAAGGATTTCATGGGCGCGCTGAACCTTGATCAAAAGAAACAACCATCGGGCGCGGTCGGCATGACCTGGAACCAGTTGCCCGATGCGACCGGGCATTTCGCCAGCTTCATGGGCGGCGAGGGCGAAGACCCGGCAACAGGCGCCACAGTGGTGTTCTGGTCCTCCTCCGAAAGCCAGACCTTCATTTCGGCGCTGGGCGACTATATTGCGCCGGCCGAAGCCGCTCGTCTGGTGGACACCAGGCAGCTGATGCCGCCGACCCAGACCAATTGCAGCATCCCCAAAGAGGTGCTGGCCGCCGCGCCAAACGGCCTGGTTTCGCTGGTCGCACACGGGCCGGAGGAGAATTTCATCTTCCCGCCGCGCCCGGCCGATCCGAAAATCGCGTGGGATCAAAGCTATGCCGTGAAGGCCCGTTTTGCGGCGCGCATCGGCGGCCCGGCCGGCATGAACATGGCCGAGATGATGGGCGGCGACGATGAAGATCGCCCGCGCCGCAGCAACCGCCGCGGCACCAAACCCAAATGTGCGGACAAGCCGCCTTCGGCTGGTGACGTCATCGGCGGCGTGATGGGCGGCTTACTTGGCCGCCGCAAGAAAGCAGAGGATTGCGACCCGAGCTGAACCACCGGCTTGGCAAAGCAGCAAGGCCAGTGCAATCATGCACCTGATGCCGATGCCGATGCCGCTTTGCCCGATCGCCCTATCGTCATGAGCGACGACGCCAGTTCCTCAGCCGGCCACCGCGAACGGCTGCGTCAGCGGCTGCTGGCTGGCGGCGGCGATGGCTTTCATGATTATGAGCTGCTGGAATATCTGCTCGCCTTGGCCATTCCCCGGCAGGATACCAAACCGCTGGCCAAGCGCCTGCTGGAGGAATTCGGCAGCCTGGCGGCGCTGATCGCTGCGACGCCCGAAGAATTGAAGCGCGTGGACGGCCTGGGCGACGGGGCGGCGGCCGCCATCAAGTTCGTCGAGGCGGTGATGCTGAGGTCATTGCGCACCAAAGCGCTGGACCGGCAGGTGCTGAGCGGTTGGCAGGCGCTGCTGGATTATCTGCATGCCGCGCTGGCGCACCGGCCCACGGAGCAGTTTCGAGTAATTTTTCTCAACAATCGCAATGTCATGATCCGTGACGAAATGATGAACGACGGCACCGTGAATGCAGCGCCCGTATATCCGCGCGAGATCGTCAAGCGTGCGCTCGATCTGGGGGCGGCAGCGGTAGTGCTGGTCCACAATCACCCGTCGGGCGATCCGCAGCCCAGCCGCGACGACATCCAGATGACCCGCGCCATCATCGAAGCCGGGCGTCACCTTGGCCTCACCGTGCACGATCATGTCATCATCGGCGCCACCGGCCACGTGTCGATGCGGGCGCAGGGATTGATCTGATCAAGACGCCGCATGCCGCGCAATAATGACCTTGCCCTTTTGAGACCAACTACGCACAAAAGCTGCGTGTACAATGCAGGAGGGGCAATGCAGCCATTGGCGGCCTTTGACGAAATGTTTGGTTCCGGAGGTTATGACAGCCGCTCGCCGGATGGCGTCACCAGCGCCTATCGCGCCATCCGCCAATGGCTGGCCGATTCGTCGCCCGAATTGATGGCCGCCCGCCGCGCGCAGGCCGAGCTGTTCTTCCGCCGTATCGGCATCACCTTTGCCGTGTATGGCGACGCGCAGGCCACCGAACGGCTGATCCCCTTCGATATCGTGCCGCGCATCATCACCAGGGTTGAGTGGGACCGGCTGGAACGCGGCCTGAAACAGCGCGTCGGTGCGCTCAACATGTTCCTGGCCGACGTTTATGGCGCGCAGGAAATATTGAAGGCCGGCATCATTCCAGCGGAACTGGTGCTGACGAACCCGGCCTATTGCCTGCACATGGTGGGCCGCATGCCGCCGGGCGGTGTGTGGGTGCATATCGCCGGCATCGATCTGGTGCGCACCGGCAGCGACGATTTCTTCGTGCTGGAAGACAATGCCCGCACCCCGTCCGGCGTGTCGTACATGTTGGAAAATCGCGAGGTGATGCTGAAACTGGTGCCCGAACTGTTCGATCAGGTGAAGGTGGCACCGGTTGAAACCTATCCTGAAAAGCTGCTGGAAACCCTGGCCAGCGTTTCACCGCGCAGGCAGCGCGGCAGCCACCCCACCTGCGTGCTGCTCACGCCGGGGCAATATAACAGCGCCTTTTACGAACACAGCTTTTTGGCCGACAAGCTTGGCATCGAGCTGGTGGAGGGCAGCGACCTGTTCGTGCGCGACGATATCGTGTTCATGCGCACCACCGAAGGCCCGCAGCGGGTGGACGTGATCTATCGCCGCGTCGATGATGATTTCATCGATCCGCTGGTGTTCAACCCGACATCGATGCTGGGCGTGCCCGGGCTGATGGCGGCCTATGCCGCCGGCAATGTGACGCTGGCCAACGCGGTGGGCACTGGCATTGCAGATGACAAGGCGATCTACAGCTACATGCCCGATATTGTGCGCTTTTACACCGGCGAGGAACCGATTTTGGCCAATGTGCCGACTTGGCGTTGCCGCGAACCGGAATCGCTGATGTATGTGCTCGATCACCTGCCCGAACTGGTGGTGAAAGAAGTAGATGGCTCGGGCGGCTATGGCATGCTGGTTGGTCCGCACGCATCGAAAACCACGATCGCCGCCTTTGCCGCCAAGCTGAAGGCCAATCCGGAAAAATTCATCGCCCAACCGACATTGGCGCTGTCCACCTGCCCCACTGCCACCGATGGCGGCGTGGCGGCGCGCCATGTCGATCTGCGGCCGTTCGTGCTCACTGGCGCGGACGGCGTGCGCATCGTGCCCGGCGGCCTCACCCGCGTCACCATGACGGCAGGTTCGCTGGTGGTGAATTCCAGCCAGGGCGGCGGCACCAAAGACACGTGGATCATCGACGGATGAGGGCATGTTAAGCCGCACCGCCGGCAATCTTTATTGGCTGGGCCGCAACCTGGAACGGGCGGATTTTTCCGCGCGCCTGATCGAGGCAACCCAGCGGTTGGCGGCCCTGCCCTCAACCTATGGCGGCACGTCCAACGCTTGGGAATCAGCCCTTGCTGCAGCCTGCCAGATCGATGGCTTTGCCGCCACCGGGCTGGCCGCGGACGAATATGAGGTGACTGAATATCTCACGCTGAACGCCGCCAACAGCTCGTCCATCCGCTGCTGCCTCGAAGCCGCGCGCAACAACGCCCGCGCCGTGCGCACCGCGATGACCGAAGAAGGCTGGGAGGCGATCAACACCGCCTGGCTTGAGGTCAGCCGCTATGGCACGCACCTTTCGAGCCGCGAAACGCTCGCCCAGCTTATCCAGTACGTGAAGCACGCCATCGCGGCCTTCGACGGCGCCAATCATCGCACGATGCTGCGATCGGATGCGTTCTGGTTCACCAATCTGGGTGCCGCCATCGAACGCGCCGACAATTCGGCCCGCCTGATCGATGTGAAATACCATCTGCTGTTGCCGCGCGACGAGCCGGTGGGCGGCAGCCTCGATTATTTCCAGTGGACGACGATCCTGCGGACGGTTTCGGCGATGACCGCCTATCGCTGGGTGTACAACGACAGTGTGAAGCCCTGGTTGGTTGCGGATCTGCTCATTCTCAACCGCCAGATCCCGCGCAGCCTGGCGGCGTGCTACGATGATGTTCTGCGCCACCTCGATCTGCTGGCGAGCCACAGCGGCCGCCGCGGCCCGGCGCACCGGCTGGCCAGCGCCGGCCACGCCCGGCTGGCCAATGGCAATATCGATGCGATCTTTGCCAAGGGGCTGCACGAATTCCTCACCGAGTTCATCGCCGACAACAACCGGCTGGGCGAAGCCATTGCCGAACAGTATCTTTTCTAGGTTTCGCCATGCGCATTCGGGTCGATTATTCCACCATCTACGAATATGCCCAGGCGGCCAGCGACGTGCTGCAGCTGCTGCGCGTGCAGCCGGCCGGGCACGATGGCCAGCACGTCGTGCACTGGCGGATCGATACCGAGGTGGATGGCCATCTGCGCTGCGGCGAAGATGCGTTCGGCAACATCACCCACATGTTTTATCCAGATGGCCCGGTGCAGCGCATGGCAGTGCATGTGACCGGCGAAGTGGACACGATCGAAAGCCGCGGCGTGCTGACGGGGACCCATGAACGGCTGCCGGCAACCGTTTATCTGCGTCAAACCGAATTGACCCACCCCGATGACGCGATAAAGGCACTCGCCCCCCAGCTTGATGCCGGCGACGCGCTAGCCAGCTGCCACCGGCTGAGCGAGCTGTTGTACGACAGCATGACCTTCGATCCCGATGTCACCCACGCCCACAGCGATGCCGCCCATGCCTTCGCGATCCGGGCCGGCGTGTGTCAGGATTATGCCCATGTGTTCCTGTCGGTGGCGCGCTGCATGGGCATACCGGCGCGCTATGTTTCGGGCCATCTGGTGCGCGGCGATGGCCTGATCACCCAGCCGGCCGCCCACGCGTGGGCCGAAGCGCTGGTCCCCGATCTGGGCTGGGTGGCCTTTGATCCCACCAACGGCATGTGCGCCACCGAAGCCTATCTGCGCGTTGCAGTTGGTCTCGATTACCGCGACGCCGCCCCGATTCGCGGCGCCCGGCGCGGCGGCGGCACTGAAACCATGAATGTGGCGGTGACCACGCAGGCGTCGGTACAGGCTGGGGGGCAGGCTGGCATCGCGCATCCCGGCCTTGGCGAGCTGAACGAACCGGCGCAGGCGCAAAGCCAGTCCTGAAACGCTTGCTCGCGGCCAGCGCGGCAGGCAGGATTGGCAGCAAGCAACCGCAAGCGGAACAACCCCAATGACTTATTGCATCGGTATCCTTGTACGCGAAGGCCTGGTGATGATGGCCGACACGCGCACCAACGCGGGCGTCGACAATATCTCCACCTACCGCAAACTGCGCGTGATGGAACACGGGCCGGAACGGGTGATCATGTGCTCTTCGGCCGGGTCGCTTTCGGTCACGCAAAGCGCCCTGTCCCGCGTGGCGCTGGGCGTGGTGATGCCCGATACCGGCGAGAAAGAAACGCTGGCCGAGGTGCCGACCGTGTTTCGCGCCGCGCAACTGGTGGGCCAGGCCTTGTCGGACGCCAAGGCAGAGATCGACCAGGTGGTGAAGGACGACAATATCTTCACCGATGCCACCCTGCTGCTGGCTGGCAGCATCGGCGGGCGGCGGCCGCGGTTGTTCCTGATTTATGGCGCCGGCAATTTCATCGAGTGTCAATCGGATACGCCGTTTCTG
>NZ_JBDNFM010000103.1:0-46496 GCF_041689835.1 Sandarakinorhabdus sp. | reverse complement strand
CCGGCCTGATGTGGCGCGAGGATGTGCAGGCGCTGCGAGATGCCGAATATCCCGATATCACGCTGTCACACATGCTGGCCGACAACATGGCGATGCAGCTGGTGAAATATCCCAAGCAATTCGACGTGATCCTCACCGACAATCTGTTCGGCGATATCCTGTCGGATGAAGCCGCCATGCTCACCGGCTCGCTGGGGATGTTGCCGTCGGCGGCCATCGGCGATGCCGGCATGCCCGGCCTGTACGAACCCATCCACGGTTCCGCCCCCGACATTGCCGGCCGCGGTGTTGCCAATCCGTGCGCAGCGGTGCTCAGCCTGGCCATGGCGCTGCGCTTCAGCCTGGATGCGCCGAAACTGGCCCAAAAGGTGGAAGCCGCCGTGGAAGCCGCGCTGAATGCGGGTGCGCGCACGCCGGATCTGGGCGGCACCATGACCACCACGGCCATGGGCGACGCGATTTTGGCCAACCTTTGATCCGCAAGTTTCTCAGCCCTTTTGCCACCGGGCTGCTGTTCCTGGCGCCGGTGCTGCTTACGCTGATCCTGCTCAACTGGCTGTCCGGCTATCTGATCGCGGCCCTTGGCCCGGCCACACCGCTGGGCCAGGCGCTTGGCGCAGCGGGGATGTTCTTCACCCCGTCGCCCTTTGCTGCCTTCTGGGCCGGGCTGGGCATGGCGGCGGTGCTGGTGTGGGTGATCGGCCTGTTCGTGCAGACGCGCTTTCGCCAGCGGCTGGAAGGCGGGCTGGACGGCCTGATCGCCCGCATCCCCGTGCTTGGCCCGCTGTATCGCCCGCTGGCGCAATTCGTGCGGATGATCGGCAGCAGCCCCGGCGGCGAGATGAGCGGCATGTCGGTGGTGTCGGTCAGCTTTGGCGCGCATGTCGAGGCGCTGGCGCTGCTCACCTCGCCGCGCCTGCATGATTTTGGCCAGGGCCCGCGCCTGTTGATCCTGATCCCCACAGCGCCTGTTCCGGTGGGCGGCGGGCTGCTGTTTGTGCAGCCGGCGCACGTGAAGAAGGTCGCCTCCATGGGCGTCGACGATCTGGCCAAGCTTTATGTCACCATGGGCACGCTTCCAGGACCTGGGCCCGGCTCGGAGGCGACGGCGAAATGAATCTGACCCAGATGAATACGACGGGGCGCATTTTTCTGGCGCTGCTGGCCGGGCTGGTGGTGGGCGCACTGCTGCCGGCCGATCTGGGCAAACCCTTGTTGCCGATCACCGATGCCATCGGCAATCTGTGGCTGCAGGCGTTGCAGATGACGATCATCCCGCTGATTGCCGGTCTGCTGTTCACCGGCATCGCGCAATCGGTGGGCCAGGCCGGCGGCGGCAAGGTGACCGGGCGGGCGCTGCTGGCGTTTTTCCTGCTGCTGGTGTTTTCGGCGCTGTGGTCGATGTTCTTCGTGCCGCTGCTGCTGGAATGGTGGCCGGCGCCGGCCCAAGCCGCTGCCAGCATCATTGCCGGCAGTGCCGATGCCGCAGTGGCAACCGGCGACATCAAGATCGATCTCGGCAAATGGCTGCTGTCGCTGGTGCCGGCCAACGTGTTCGATTCGCTGGCCAAGGGCGACATGCTGCCCGTCGTCACCTTCGTCGCGGTCTTTGCATTGGCGGCAACCCGGCTCGAGGACGAACGCCGCCTGCGCCTGGTTGGCCTGTTCGATGCGGTGAAGGATGCCATGCTGGTGCTGGTCGGCTGGATTTTCGTTGCGGCGCCGGTGGGGGTGTTCGCACTTGCTGTCAGTGTCGGCATCAAGGCCGGGCTGGGCGCGTTTGGTTTGCTGGGCCATTATATAGCCGTGCTGGTGCTGGTGCAGGTTGGCTTGATCATCCTGGTCTATCCGCTGGCGGTGGTGTTTGGCCGGGTCGGCCCGCTGGCCTTTGCCCGCGCCGTGTTGCCGGCACAGGCGGTGGCGGTCTCCACCCAGTCCAGCATCGCCAGCCTGCCTGCGATCTACGACGGCGCCGAACGGCTGGGGCTGCCCGAAACCACCACCCGGGTGGTGCTGCCGCTGGCGGTGAGCATCTTCCGCATCACCAGCCCCTGCGCCAACATCGCCGTGGTGCTGTATGTTGGCCATCTTTACGGCATGGATCATACGGCGCTGGCCTTCCTGGGCGCACTGTTGGCGGCGCTGGTGGCGGCAGTTTCCACTGGCGGCTTGCCCGGCTCCATCACCTTTCTGGCGGCCTGCGTGCCGATCGCCAATGCCATGGGCGTGCCGATTGCCGTGCTGCCGGTGCTGTTGGCGGTGGAACTGGTGCCCGATGTGTTTCGCACGCTGGGCAATGTGACCGCCGATCTGGCGGTCACCACCATCTTGTCTCGCGACCGGGCCAAATCAATTCGAGGCTGAAAACTGGACTCTGCGTCCAAATCCGGTAACAGCCGCACGCCAAGGAGCATGGGCATGGGTTATAAAGTTGTTGTCGTTGGCGCCACCGGCAGTGTCGGGCGCGAAATGCTCAACATTCTCGCGGAGCGGCAGTTCCCGCTCGATGATATCGCTGCGGTCGCCTCGTCGCGCTCGGTGGGCGACATGGTTGAATTTGGCGAAACCGGCCGCGAGATCAAGGTGCAAAACCTTGAACATTTCGATTTCACCGGCTGGGATATCGCGCTGTTTGCTGCCGGTTCCGGCCCGGCGAAAGTCTATGCCCCCAAGGCCGCCAGCCAAGGCTGCGTGGTGATCGACAACAGCAGCCTGTTCCGCATGGAACATGATGTGCCGCTGATCGTGCCCGAAGTGAACCCGGACGCCATCGACGGTTATAAAAAACGCTTCATCATCGCCAATCCCAATTGCTCCACCGCGCAATTGGTGGTGGCGCTCAAGCCGCTGCACGACGCCGCCATCATCAAGCGCGTCGTGGTGAGCACCTATCAATCGGTATCCGGCGCCGGCAAGGACGGCATGGACGAGCTGTTCACCCAGAGCCGCGCCATCTTCGTGGGCGACGAGCCGGTAAGCAACAAGTTCACCAAGCGCATCGCCTTCAATGTGATCCCGCACATCGACAGCTTCATGGGCCCCGAAAGCGGCATGGACGGCTACACCAGGGAAGAATGGAAACTGACTGCGGAAACCCGCAAAATTCTCTGCCCGGATATCGAAGTGACCGCGACCTGCGTGCGGGTGCCGGTGTTCGTCGGCCATTCCGAAGCCATCAATGTCGAATTTGAAATGCCGCTGTCGGTCGCCAAGGCGCAAAGCCTGCTGCGCGAAGCACCGGGCATCATGCTGGTGGATAAGCGCGAGGACGGCGGATACGCCACCCCGGTTGAATGCGTCGGCGATTTTGCCACCTTCGTCAGCCGCGTACGCAAGGATCCCACCGTTGAACACGGCCTTGCCCTTTGGTGCGTATCCGACAACCTGCGCAAGGGCGCAGCGCTGAACGCGGTGCAGATTGCCGAACTGCTCGGCCGCCGCCACCTGAAGAAAGGCTGAACGAAGCTGGGCAACCATGGGGCAGGATTTGCCTCAATTCCCTGAAATTGCCCAAGTTGGTTCAGGCTCCGGCCAGACACCAAGCCCTAGTTCCTCGTGCAGCCGGCACCCCTATCGCCGGCATCAATCAAGGAACACACACATGTCGCGTATCGTCTTTGCCCTGCTTGCCGCCGCTGCCATTGCTGGCCCGGCTGCCGCGCAGGACACCCGGAACGCCGCCGCGTTCAACGGCGCGTTCGTCGGCGGCCAGATCGGCTGGCAGCAAGACCGCCAGTCGCTTGACCTGAACACCGTGCCGCCCTCCACCACCCGCGCCAAGGGTGACGGCCTCGCCTACGGCGGCCAGCTCGGTTACGATCTCAACCTGGGCGGCGGTGTGATTGGTATCGAAACCTCGCTTACCGGCCGCACTGGCACCAACCGCTTCCCGACCTTCGATCTGGAGCCGGGCCGCACGATCAACGTGACGGCACGTGCCGGTGTCCTGGTCGCCCCGGACGCGCTGCTGTATGCCCGCGGCGGTTATTCCAACGCGCGTTTCACGATCACCAATCCCACCGGCGCTTCGGAAAATCGTGAAGGCTATATCGTGGGCGCCGGTTTCGAGAAGATGCTGAGCCAGAATGTTTCGGCCCGCGTCGAATATAATTACAGCGATTATGGCAACGACACGCTGCCGGGCCCCGGTGGCCCGTCCGCCCTGAATTATCACCGTCACGCGGTGATGACCGGCGTCAACTTCCGCTTCTGATCCGCCAGACCAGACGAAGCGGCCGGCAGCACACGCTGCCGGCCGCTTTTTCGTGTCAGGCTTCGAAATGGCCTTCGGTGCGGGCGCGCAGCGTTTCCAGATCGATGCCCGGTGCCAGCTCGATCAGCTTGAACGGCGCGCCTTTGGCAGGGCGCGCAAGCACGGCAAGATCGGAAACCACCATATCGACCACGCCCTTGCCGGTGAGCGGCAGGGTGCAGGCGGTCTTGAACTTGGCGCTGCCGTCCTTGGCATTATGCTCCATCAGCACGATGATCTTCTTCACGCCGGCCACCAGATCCATGGCACCGCCCATGCCCTTGACCATCTTGCCGGGGATCATCCAGTTGGCGATGTCGCCGTTTTCTGCCACTTCCATCGCGCCCAATATCGACAGATCGACATGGCCGCCGCGGATCATGGCAAAACTGTCGGCGCTGCTGAAATAACTGGTGCGGTCCAGTTCGGTGATGGTCTGCTTGCCGGCGTTGATCAGATCGGCGTCTTCCTCACCGGCAAACGGAAACGGCCCCATGCCAAGCATGCCGTTCTCGCTTTGCAGCGTGACATCCACACCCGCCGGGATGTGATTGGCCACCAGGGTTGGCATGCCGATGCCGAGATTGACGTAAAATCCGTCTTGCAGCTCTTGCGCGGCGCGGGCGGCTTGCTGGTCACGTGTCCACATCAGGCCGCTTCCCTTTCCCGAACCGTGCGCTGCTCGATACGCTTTTCATAATCGCGGCCAACAAACAATCGCTGCACGAAGATGCCCGGCGTGTGGATGTTATCGGGGTCCAGCGCGCCGGCTGCCACCAATTCCTCCACTTCAACCACGGTCACCTTGCCGGCCGTGGCCATCATCGGGTTGAAGTTGCGCGACGTCTTGCGGAAGATCAGGTTGCCGTAAGGGTCGGCCTTCCACGCCTTGACGATGCTCACATCCGCCACCAGCCCGGTTTCGAGGATATACTGCTCGGTGCCAGACGCTGTGGCAAAATCCTTGTGCTCCTTGCCTTCGGCCACCAGCGTGCCAACGCCGGTTTTCGTGTAAAAGCCCGGAATGCCTGCTCCGCCCGCCCGGATGCGTTCGGCCAGCGTGCCTTGTGGGTTGAATTCCAGTTGCAGTTCGCCAGCCAGATACTGCCGCTCGAACTCCTTGTTCTCGCCAACATAGCTTGAAATCATCCGGGCGATCTGCCGGGTTTCCAGCAGTTGCCCCAGCCCAAAGCCATCAACCCCGGCATTGTTGGAAATGACCGTAAGGCCCTTGGTGCCGGCAGCCCGCAGCGCGGCGATCAGATTTTCCGGAATGCCGCACAGGCCGAACCCGCCGGACATGATCGTCATCCCATCAAACAGCAGGCCGTCCAGTGCAGCGGCGGCATCGGGATAAATCTTGTTGGCCATGTGCCGGCCTCCCTTTCATGTTGCGTGTGCGAGATAAGCAGAATGTCGCAGCGGCGCCAGCCGGATTCTGGGCTTTGTGCAGCCGTTTTGCGCGCGACGATGCCCGGGGGCTGCGGTATTACCCCGGCATGAGCCCACTTGATATTGCCCCCCTCGACATCGCAATCGCCGAAGGCCGCCGCTTCATCAACAGCCTGCCCACGCGCAGTGTCGGGCCAACCGGCAGTCGCGCCGACATCTTGGCGGCGTTGCCTGCCCACCTGCCCGCACACGGCATGGACCCGGCAGACGTGGTGCGCACCATCGCCCGCGCCGCCGAGCCGGGATTGAATGCCAACATGTCGGGCCGGTTTTTCGCGTGGGTGAACGGCGGCGCGCTGCCGGCCGCTCAAGCCGCCGACGTGCTGACCAGCCTGTGGGACCAGAATGCCGTGCTGGCCGCCACCAGCCCCGCCGCCGCCGTGCTGGAGGAAGTGGCCGCGCGGATGCTTCTGGACGTGCTGCACATGCCCGCCGATTGCGCCGTCAGCTTCACCACCGGTTGCCAGATGAGTCACGCCGCTGCGCTGGCCGCCGCGCGCCACCACGTGCTGGCCAAGGCGGGGTGGGACGTCGAACGCGGCGGCTTGTGGGGCGCGCCGCGCATCCGCGTGCTGGCCAACGCACACCGCCATGGCAGCGTGGACCGCGCCCTGCGCCTGCTTGGCTTTGGCACCGCCTGTCTGGTGCCGATCACCGGCGCCGAGCCGGGCCGCGTCGGGGTGGACGAACTGAAAACGGCCCTGGCCGAGGCGGCGGGCGCGCCCACCATCGTGGTGCTCAACGCCGGCGATCTCAACCTGGGCCAAAGCGATGATTTCGCAGCGCTGGTGCCGATCGCGCAAGCCGCAGGCGCGTGGGTGCACATCGATGGTGCCTTTGGCCTGTGGCTGGCGGCGTCGCCGCGTTTTGCCCATCAGGTCGCCGGTATCCAGATGGCCGATTCGATCGCCAGCGATGGCCACAAATGGCTCAACACACCCTATGATTGCGGCATGGCCATCACCCGGCACGGCGATGCACTACGGGCATCGATGCGGCTGACTGCCAGCTATCTGTCGCAGGACGGCGATACGCGTGACCCGATGAACACCACGCCCGAATGGTCGCGCCGCGCCCGCGCACTGCCGGTGCTGGCCGCGCTGCTGGAACTGGGGCGCAGCGGGCTGGCCGATTTGATTGCACGCTGCTGCGATCACGCGCTGGCGCTGCACGACGGGCTGGCGGCGCTGGATGGCGCCGCCAGCGTCGCCCGGCCAATCATGAATCAGGGCATGGTGCGTTTCCAGGATGCCGCCGGGCGCAACATCAGTGATGCCGTGATCGCCGCGATCAACGCCAGCGGCGAGGCGTTTTTCAGCGGTACGACCTGGGCCGGGGAACGCACCATGCGCATCAGCGTGTGCAACTGGCAGACCAGCGCCGACGATGTGCGCCGCACCGTGGCGGCGGCGGCGCAGGCACTCGGCGGCTTGCGCTGACCCCGCCGCCCGGTGACGGCGGGCAGCGGTTGGTTCAAGATCCTTGCCCCCACGGAATCTGCAGGGGGATGCTTCGCCCTTGCCAGATTTCAGGCAACCGTGCCGGTGAAGCTGTCACGCAATTCACGTTTCAGCACCTTGCCGATATGGCTGCGCGGTAATTCGTTCACCAGCACCACGGCGGCGAGGCGCTGGGTCTTGCCCACTTGCGCGTTGGCGGCGGCGCGCAGGCTTTCCGGATCGGCACCGGGCGCCACCACAAAGGCAACGGGGGTTTCGCCCCAGGTATCGGAGGCGACGCCAACAACGGCGGCCTCGATGACGCCGGGCACGGTGAGCAGCACGGCTTCGATGTCGGATGGATAAATGTTGAACCCGCCCGAAATGATCATGTCCTTGGCGCGGTCCATCAGCGTCAGGAAGCCGTCTTCATCGAGCCGGCCGATGTCGCCGGTGCGCAGCCATTCCTTGCCTTGCTCGTCGATCCAATAGGCCATGGCGGTGAGATCGGGGCGGTTCTTGTAGCCGTTCATGGTGGCCGGGGATCGGCCGACGATCTCGCCGGGCGTGCCGGGGGGCACATCGTTGCCGTCTTCGTCGATGATCCGCACGTCGTGGCCGGGCTGCGGCTGGCCCACGGTGTGCAGCTTGTCTGGATGTTCGTGAGCCGCGAGCATGAAGCCAACCCCGCCTTCGGTCATGCCGAAAAACTCGATCAGCCCGCCGGGCATGCGGCGCAACACTTCGGCTTTCAATTCAGCAGCGAACGGCGCGGAGGTGCAGAATTTCATCTGCATCGCCGACAGATCGGCCGCGTCGAAACCGGGATCGGCAAGCAGGCGGCGGTATTGCACCGGCACCAGCATGGCGTGGGTAACGCCATGGGCTTCGGCTTCGGCCAGCCACCGGGCGGTATCGAATTTCGGCATCAGCACTGCGGTGCCGCCCCACGCCAAGGTGGGAATGAAGCTGACCAATGTGGTGTTGGAATAAAGCGGGGTGGAGCAAAGGGTGACGCATGCCGGCCCATAGCCGATGCGGCGGCCGCCGGTGATGTGCAATGACCGCATGGCACAGCTTTGCACGATGCCCTTGGGCGTGCCGGTGGTGCCGCTGGAATAGATGATGTTGAAGCCGACATCCGGATCAAGCGGGGCCAGCGGCGGCGCCAGTGCCGTGGGATCGATAAAGCCGTTCAGCCGATCGAGATCGACCAAAATCAACGCACCCAGCACGTGGGCAAAGGCCGCACGATTAGGCGCATCGACAAAAACGAAGCGCGCCCCCGAATCGGCGATCATGGCAGCGATCTGATCGGGCGTGGACGACGGGGCCAGCGGCGCGATGGTGGCGCGCAGGCGCAGCACGGCGGCCCACAGCACGGCATAATCGACACTGGACAGCGCGATGCTGGCAACGCTGTCGCCGGGCTTGACACCGCGATCGGCCAGCGTGCCGGCAAGCTTTTCAGCACGGGCGACGAAATCGCGCCAATTCAGCTGATCGTCGCCGCAGATCACGGCGGGATGGTCAGGGCGGGCCGCCGCGTTGGCAGCCAGAGCGGCGGGGAAATCGAATATGCTATCGGTCATGAGCGGGACGGTGCGCACACCCAGCCGCCCTGTCCACCGCTGAAATCAGGCAGCCTGCTTCAGGGGGGCCGGCACGGTGATCAGTGACGGCATTTCGCCGTTCAGCTGTGTCAGCGCGCGGGCGTGGGCATCATACTGGGCCTGCAAGCGAGCGACGTGCACCGGATCATTGCCGTTACGGGTGAGGGCATCGGCCAGCAGCTCGGCGCCCGAAACCAGCTGGGCAATCTTGCGCTGCTTGCGGGCATCGAGCTGGCGCGGCCCGTGCGTGAAAAACCACACCACCGGCACCAGCACCAGGGCGTAAGTGAACACGATCATCAGGATGGTCACGGCGTTGTTGGCCAGCATCGCTTCAGCTCCGAAAGAAATCAAGGTAACACGCTACAGTCATGCACCCTTCGCAGTGCGAATGACAAGGCTGTAATGGCGGCGCCAGTCCGATGCGGCCAGCGGCTTGGCAGCAGGCCATTTTGTTGCAGCGCGCGAAAAAGGGCGGCGGCCAAACTGACCACCGCCCCTTTTTGAGCGAAATGCGCTTGTCAGATCGACTGCAGGTTCACAGCCGCCTGCTTGCCGCGGCGATCTTCTTCCAATTCGAACGAGACGCGCTGGCCTTCGTTCAGATTGGCAAAGCCGGCGCGTTCCACGGCGGAGATGTGGACGAAGGCATCCGGCGCACCATCGTCGCGCTGGATGAAGCCGAAACCCTTGGCGCCATTGAAAAACTTCACCGTGCCGTCAACGCGCTCACCCGTCGTTGACGGGGTGCGTTCACGCGACGGACGGCGTTCCATATCGCCGCCATCGCGCGATTCGCGCGGTTCACGCGCCTCACGGGGTGCGCCGTTCTCCACCGGCATCGGCTCGCCTTCGATCTTGAGATCGATGGCCGAAACCCGGCCATTGCGTTCGGAAAGGGTGAATTCCATCGGCTGGCCATCAGCAAGCCCGGTCAGACCAGCGGCTTCCACCGCCGAAATGTGCACGAACACGTCTTCGCCGCCGTCTTCACGGACGACAAAACCAAAGCCCTTTTGGGCATTGAAGAATTTCACCGTACCGCGCCCAGTGCCGATTACGATGCCAGGCGTCATCTCCCGGCGCGGACCAGCGCCACCGAAGCCGCCACCACCGCCGCCGCCGCCGCCACCGCCGAAGCGGCTGCCGCCACAGCCGCCGAAGCCGCCGCGATCACCGCCGCCACCGCCGCCGCCGAAGCCGCCGCGATTACCGCCGCCGCCACCGAAACGGTCACCGCCGCCGCCGAAGCCGCTGCCGCCGCCGCCAAAACGGTCACCGCCGCCACCGGCGGCACTGCGGCCCTTGTCCTCAAAGCTCTCGAAGCCACCTTCGCGCTTATCAAATCCACCGCGTCCGGGACCACGTCCCCGTCGATCAAAGCTCATTTAATTTCCAAATCCGTAGCTGTCTGTCTGAAATCGGCGCTTGCTGGGCGATGCGATGAATTATTCACAACATGCGGTCCAGATTGCCCCACTACCGGAAGTAACCGAAAAAGGGGCTGGACGCGAGTCGAATATTGGTGGGTGAAAACCCCTACCAGCGCCCCTACCAACGACGCCGCGTGACCAGTGCCGCCAGCGCGCCGGCCGCCAATGCTGCCATCACGGCGGCCAGCCCATAGAGCAGGCTGTTTTCCTGCGCCATCACATAAACCCAGCGTTCGAAACCCGATTTCCCGATCACGAACGGCGCCGAGGTGCTGGCCAAAACCCGGCCCTGGCGAACAAGGTGGATTTCGGCGGTGTAATCGCCCACCGGCACCGCCGCTGGCAGTGCGATGCGCGCAGCATAAAGCACGCCGCGGGTAATCTGAACGCCGCCCGGTCGTTCGGCGAACAGCCCGGCCTTTTCGCGCGCCGCGATCAGGCCGGCTTCAAAGGCGCGGCTGATCTCGTCCTCCTCGCCGCTGGCCGGTGACAACTGCAGGTTGCGGATGCCGATTTCATAGATGGCGGTCGTGCGTTCATCGGCCAGCGCGGCGATGGGCCGGGTGGTCGCCACGGCATAGAAACCCGGCACCGATTCAAACCGTACACCCTTGGCATTCACCCAAATGCCGGCGATGCGCGCCTTTTGGCGCACTGTTACCGGCGCCGACGGCCCGCGCACCACCACGGCAATATCGGGCGGCGCATCGGGCACTGTGCCTTGCGGATATTGAATCGCACCGAACACCAGCATTTCGGAGCCACGAAAGGTTGTGTTGATGTCGATGCGTGCCTGGGAAAGCTGGGTGATCAGCCGGATCGGCGCAGCACCGGCCAGCATCAGCCACAAGCCGATGGCCAGACACGCGCGCGCCGTCATGCGCCCTCGAACAAGGCAAAGGGTTCGGCCGGCGTGAGGGTGAGGCCGACCAACAGCCGGATGGCGACGGCGAGCACGATCAGCGCCAGTGCCAGCCGCAACCGATTGGGCGAGAGTTTCTGCGCCGCCCGCACGCCCAGCTGCGCGCCGGTCACCCCGCCCACCAGCAGCAGCAGCGCCAGCACGATATCGACGCTTTTGGATGCGGTGGCGTGCAGCAGCGTTGTTGCCGCCGTCACGAAGATGATCTGGAACAGTGATGTGCCCACCACCGCCTGCGCGCGCATGCCCAGGATATAGACCATCGCCGGCACCATGATGAAACCGCCGCCGATGCCCATGATAACAGTGAGCACGCCCACGCAGGCGCCAAGCAGCAGCGGCGCCAGCGGCGAGATATACAGGCCGGAACGGGGAAAGCGCATCTTCCACGGCAGCGCCGCCACCCACGGCAGGTGGCGGCCGCGGCGCGTTGGCAGCGCTTCGCAAGACCGAGCCGCCTTCAACGCCGCCAGTGCATCGCGCAGCATCAGGCTGCCGATCGCCGACAGGAAGATCACATAAACCAGGCTGATCACCACATCGATCTGGCCGAGTTTTTGCAGCACGGAAAATACGACCTGCCCGATGCCGGCTCCGACCAGCCCGCCGGCAACCAGCACGCCGCCCATGCGCAAATCAACCTGGCCGCGTTCAAAATAGGCCAGCGCGCCCGAGACCGACGAACCGGTGATCTGCGTGGCGGAGGAGGCGACGGCGACAGCCGGCGGGATGCCGTAAAAGATCAATAGCGGCGTGGTGAGAAAGCCGCCGCCCACCCCGAACATGCCCGACAGAAAGCCAACCGCCCCACCCAGCAGGATGATGAGCAGCGCATTCACCGACATTTCGGCAATGGGCAGATAGATGTCCATGCAGTGGCAACGTTACGGGCTGGGCGGGGAAAAGGGAATCCCGGAGTGAAGTGTCCTTACCCCAAGGCAATTATCGAAAGCTGCCGGCCATAATCCGGCTCACCGCGGTGGGTGGTGCGGCGGAAGCTGAACCAGCGCGCGCCGTCCTTGTAGGTGTCCACCCCCAATGCTGCCACGGTGCGCACCCCGGCGGCGGCGAGGCGGGCGGCGATGAAGCCTTCCAGATCGAACTGATATTTGCGACCATTGTGGCCGGGCTTGCTGCCAAAAGCGCCCGGCATGAAGAACGCATCATGCTCAGGGTCGGCGGCGCAGAACCGGTCGCGAAAAGCCAGATCGACCTCGTAACTGGCGCGGGCGATGGTCGGCCCGATGGCGGCAACGATGCGCTCGCGCCGGGCGCCGAGTGCCTCCATCGCCGCCACTGTCGCTGGGCCAATATCGGCAAGCGCGCCTTTCCACCCCGAATGCGCCGCGCCGATGACGCCGGCGGCGGCGTCGGCAAAAAGGATCGGCGCGCAATCGGCGGTGAGGATGCCGAGCGCGAGGCCGGGCGTGGCGGTGACCATCGCATCGGCGGGCGGGCGCGCGTCATCGGGGAAGGCGGCGGTGACGGGGATGACCGTGGCCGAATGCACCTGATGCAGCGTCACCAGCGCCGCCTGCGGAGCAATTGCACCGACCGCGCGGCGGCGGTTTTCCAGCACATGGCCGCGATCATCGCTGCTGCCCAGCCCGACATTCAGGCTGGCGAACACACCCTGCGACACGCCGCCCAGGCGCGTGCAAAAGCCGTGGCGCACCCCTACCAGCACGGGCGCGGTGAGGAATTCTACAGTGTCGCCCGGCACAGGATATCCTTGTCGGCTTGGGTGCCCACCATGAAGTGGTAGGGCGCAATTTCCGCAAATCCGTGGCGAGCATAGAAACGCCGCGCACGGCTGTTTTCGGTGAACACGCTCAGCCAGATTTCGGGCGCGCCGCGTTTGCGCGCCTGATCCTTGGCCCACTCGGTCAGCGCGTCGGCGATCTTGAGGCCGTGCCACGGCTTGTAAAGATAAAGCTGGCGCAGCTCCATCGCGCCGGGGGCGGGATCGGGGGCCGGCAGCATCAGCCGGCTGATCTTGCAAAACCCGATCGGCGCGCCGCCGGTCAGCGCAAAGCGCGCCTGGATATCGGCATCCGCCAGTTCGGCGGCATAAGCTGTATCGCTGCCCTGCGCGAGGAAGCTCGCCAGATCGTCAAGTTTGTACAGCGCGCCGAACGCATCGATGAAGGTGGCGCGCGCGATACCGCCCAACACCTGCCCATCGGCCGGGCCAGCATCGCGGTAGCTGATCGCCGACTGGTTCATGCACCTGCCCCTTCAAGGCCCCGATTGCCAAATCCGGCCGGCACCGGCCAGCCCGGCGCGGTTACGCCCACGGCGCGGAAAATCGCGCCCATTTGTTGCGGCGCTGTCAGCCGCAACACCGCGGCGGTAACGGCGCCAGCTTCATGCGCGGGCTTGCCCTGTTTCAAGGCCTCGGCCCGCGCCGCGATGCCAAGATCCCCGAGCAGCGCGCCTTGCGCCACCGGGCCATGTACGGCCAGCCCGCGCCCGTGCGCGATGGCGGCGAGCGCGCTGAAATCGACATGCGCGGTGAGATCGTGGGTGCCGGGATCATGGAACGGGCTGACCCGTCCGCCGCGATGCACGGCCTGCAACGTGTCGAGCGGCACGCTCTCGATCACCTGGCCGCCATATCCGTAATCGACAATCAGCATGGCGCCGCCCTGCGCTGCCAGCCGGCCTGCCAAATGCCCCAGAATCGCCTGCGCGGCTTCGCTCCATTCCGAATTGGGGCCTTCGGCGGCCAGCCACGCGGGGCCAAACAGGCCAGATTCAAAACCGACATGCAATTCAGTGCCCGCGCGACGCTGGCGGATCGGCAGCGCATCGAAAAATTCGTTGGCGACGATGATCAGCGGGCGATCGGTGGGCAATTGATCCACGCGATCGTGCCACTGCGCCGACCAGCCGGCAAGTCGCGCGCGCTGGACGGCGCGCAGGGCCAGGCTGGTTTCGACCAGATGGAGCCCGGCGCTGGCAACAAAGCCCGGCAGCCGGCCCAGCAAACGCAGCGCATCGGCCATCAGGCTGCCGTGGCCAGGGCCGAGTTCAACCAGATGCAGCGGCGGCTTGCCCGCGCGCAGCCACAGATCACCCACCCAGCCGCCGATCATCTCGCCGAACATCTGGCTGATTTCCGGCGCGGTGGTGAAATCGCGGCCCAACGGGTCTTCACCGCCGTAATAGGCGGCATTGCACGCGGCCATCCACGCATCCAGCCGCAGCGGGCCGTCGGCTGCGATGCGGGCCGCCAATATTTGCGCGAGGTTGGAGGTGGAGCTCACGCCGATACGGGCTTGCGCACCAGCGCCATCACCAGCAGGAGCAGCCCGGCAGCGATCAGCGGCAGCGTGAGCGTCTGGCCCATTGTGAGGCCGCTTTGCAAAATACCCAATTGCCGATCCGGCTCGCGATAATTTTCAACGATGTAGCGCGACAGACCATAACCGATGCCGAACACGCCCGCCAGCAACCCGGGCCGCAGCCGCGCCGGCGTGAACCAGAACAAAAGCGTGAGCAGAATGAACAACACGCCGCCTTCAAGGCCAGCCTCATACAGCTGGCTGGGGTGCCGCGGCTCCGGGCCGGCGTCGGGGAAAATGATGCCCCAATCCGTGCCGGTGGGGCGGCCCCACAGCTCACCATTGACGAAGTTGGCCACACGCCCCAGCCCCAGGCCCAGCGGCGTGACGGTGGCGACAAAATCCAGCAACCGCAGGCCGCTGTATTTGGCGAACCAGCCGTGCAGAAAACACGCGGCGACCACCCCGAAACAGCCGCCATGAAAGCTCATGCCGCCATCCCACAGGCGCAGGATTTCCATCGGATCGGCCATGTATTTGCCGGGATTGTAAAACAGCACATAACCCAGCCGGCCGCCGCCGATCACGCCAAGCGTTGCCCAGGTGATGAAATCGTCGAGCTGTTTTTCGCTGAGCGGAGCGGCGGGCTTGCGGATCATGCGGCTGAGCAAAAACCAGGCCCCGGCGATGCCGACAATATAGGCCAGGCTGTACCAGCGCAGCGCAAACGGCCCCCATTCACTGCCGGCGATGGTGAACGCGGGAATAGTGAAGGCGTCGGGCCGCACCGGCAGCGCAGCGAAATCCACGGCCGCCGTCATCAGATCAGGGAACATCTTGCCTCTACATCATCTGCCAGCTTTGCGCGGCACGCCCGGCGCAGCATAAGGTGACCCAAGGATATTTCCAGTGGGAGACGAATAATGTCAGATCTCGAGGCATTCCGCGCCGATACGCGCGCCTGGCTGGAAGCAAACTGCCCGCCCGAAATGCGCGAGCCGATCCGCGAAGATGACGACGTGTGCTGGGGCGGCCGCAGGGTCACATTCAAGAACGAGGCCCAGCGCCTGTGGCTGGAGCGGATGGGCGCCAAAGGCTGGACGGTGCCGGAATGGCCCAGCGAATATGGCGGCGGCGGGTTGACCCGCGACGAAACCAAGGTGCTGAGCGAAGAATTGCGCCGCATCAAGGCGCGTTCGCCGTTGTCCAGTTTCGGTGTGTGGATGCTCGGCCCGGCGCTGCTGAAATATGGCAACGAAGCGCAGAAGCTGGAGCATCTGCCCCGAATCGCGCGCGGTGAGATTCGCTGGTGTCAGGGTTATTCGGAACCGGGCGCGGGCTCTGACCTCGCCTCGCTGCGGACCAGTGCCGAGGACGTTGCTGATCCAGTGGGGGGCGACCATTATCTCGTCAACGGCTCCAAGGTGTGGACGTCTTACGCCGACAAGGCAGACTGGATTTTCTGCCTGGTGCGCACCGACAGCAGCGGGCCCAAGCATCAGGGCATCAGTTTCCTGTTGTTCGACATGGCATCGGAAGGCGTTTCGACCAGCCCCATCAGGCTGATCTCCGGCTCGTCGCCGTTTTGCCAGACGTTTTTCGACAATGTGAAGGTGCCCAAGGAAAACCTGATGGGCACCCCCGGCAAGGGCTGGGACATCGCCAAATATCTGCTCACCCACGAACGCGACATGATCGGCGGCAGCGATTCCACCGGTGGCGGCCAGCGGGACAGTGTGTCGAACATCGCCAAACGGCTCATCGGGCTGGATGCCGCGATTCTGGCCGATACCGCGCTGCGCACCGACATCGCTCGTCACGAGATGAACGCGCTGGCGTTTTCGCTGACAATGGAGCGGGTGCTGGCCGAAGCAAAAACCGGCCAAGGCACGGGTGCCTTGAGTTCGATGCTGAAATATTACGGCACCGAGCTCAACAAGGAACGCATGGAACTGCTGATGTCGATCCGGGGTTCGGACGGCCTGGTGTGGGAAAGCCTTGGGGAAGGCGAAGAAAAGGGAGAGGGCGATCTGGCCCGCTCGTGGCTGCGCAGCCGCGCCAATTCCATCGAAGGCGGCACATCGGAAGTGCAATTGAACATCATCGCCAAGCGCGTGCTCGAACTGCCGGGAGCCTGATCAATGCCGCTTATCCTCACCGACGACCAGCAGATGATCCGCGACAGCGCCGACGGGTTCTTCAAGGACGAAGCGCCCGTGTCTCAGCACCGCGCCTTGCGTGATGCGAAGGACGCCGCCGGCTTTTCGCGCGATGCCTGGGCCAAGATGGCCGAGATGGGCTTTGCCGGGGTCCTGGTGCCCGAAGCCCACGGCGGGGCCGACATGGGGCATGTGGCCGCCGGCATCATCATGGAGGCGATGGGCAAGAATCTCAGCGCCGCGCCGATGCTGTCCACCGCCGTGCTGGGTGCGACCGCGCTTAAATGCGGCACGCCCGAACAGCAGGCCAAATATCTGCCGCTGATCGCAAAAGGCGAACATTTGCTGGCGCTGGCCGCCGATGAAGCCGCGCGCCACAAGCCCAACCATATCGCCGCCACCGCGACGCCGTCGGGCAACGGTTTCAAGCTGAACGGCATCAAGGGTTTCGTGCTCGACGGCGCAGCAGCAGACACGCTGATCGTGGCGGCGCGCACCGGCGGTGACACCGGTGACAAGGCCGGCATCACGCTGTTCCTGGTCAATCCGCAAGCCGATGGCGTGAAGATCGACCGGCGCTCGATGGTGGACAGCCGCGGCGCGGCGCGCGTCACGCTGGCCGATGTGCAGGTCGACGGCGCCGACGTGCTGGGCGCTGTGGGCGAAGGCTTTGCCATCCTTGAAAAGATGCTCGACGCCGGCCGCGCCTGCCTTGCGGCCGAGATGCTCGGCGTGTCGGGCACCAGCTTTGCGATGACGGTGGATTATCTCAAGCAGCGCGAACAGTTCGGCCAGAAGATCGGCAGTTTCCAGGCCCTGCAGCACCGCGCCGCGCATCTGTTTTGCGAAATCGAATTGGCACGATCTGCCACATTGAAGGCGCTGCAGGCCCTCGACGAAGGCAGTGACCGCGCGCCGATGTTCGTCTCCCTGGCCAAGGCCAAGGCCGGCGAGGTGGCGATCCTCGCCAGCAACGAAGGCGTGCAGATGCACGGCGGCATCGGCATGACCGATGATTACGATATCGGATTTTTCATGAAACGCGCCCGCGCCGCGCAGGAGACGTTCGGCGATGCGGCCTTCCACAGCGACCGGATTGCGCGAACCTTGGGGTATTGAGCGCTTGCACTTGCAAGCAACACCCGGCGTGGCATTAAGAAGATGTAACAGAGCCTCGAACAGCGGCCGCACCAGCCTTGGGAGACGATTGCCATGAAATCCGCACTTGATGCCGCCATTGACGATGTTGTTGCCGGCATCACCGCCCCCGGCGGCGCGCTGGGCGTGGGAGCGGCGGCTGTGCACGGCGTCACCCTGCCGGTGTTTGCCGCCGCGCCGCCCACCATGCGCGAATATATGGCGTTTTTCTTCGCCGCTCAGGGCTCCAAGGAATTCATTGTATTCGGCGACGAACGGCTGACCTTTGCCGACGTCTATGCCCGCAGCCTGCACTTCGCCGCCATGCTGCAACACCGCCACGGCATCGCCAAGGGTGACCGGATCGGGGTTGCCATGCGCAACTATCCGGAATGGGTGATTGCCTATTGCGCCTGTGTCCACATGGGCGCGGTGTGCATCCCGATGAACGCCTGGTGGACCGCCGACGAGATGGATTACGGCATCCGCGATTCGGGCGCCCGCCTCGTGATCGCCGACGAGGAGCGCGCCCGCCGCCTCGCCACCCTGTCGTGCAGCGCCATCGTGATCACTGTGCGCACTTCGAACGAAGTCGCAAGCCAGTTGGGTTTCGTGTGCGCCGAGGATGAACTGGCGGCCAGCCCCACCACCATGTGGTATTTGCCCGAATTGTCTCCCGAGGATGATTGCACGATCATGTACACCTCGGGCTCAACCGGAACGCCCAAGGGCGCGGTTTCCAGCCACCGCGCACAGGTTTCGGCGTCGATGAATTATCTGGTGATGGGTCTGGCGCTACTGGAATTGTCGGCCAAGCAGGGCGTTGCGCCTGCCGAACAGCAGGTCATGCTGCTCAACGTGCCGCTGTTCCACATCACCGGGCTAGTGCCGGTGCTGCTGGTGTCCTTCGCCATCGGCCGCAAGATGATCATCATGCACAAATGGGATGCCGGCGAGGCGCTGCGCCTGATCGAGAAGGAGCGCTGCACCTATTTCGTGGGCGTGCCGACGATGAGCCTTGAACTGATGCAGCATCCCGATCGGCACAAATATGATCTGTCTACGCTGGTGGATATCGCATCCGGCGGCGCCCCGCGCCCGCCCGAACATGTCGAACGGCTGGCGCATGAATTTACCGGCAAGCACCCGGTGCAGGGCTATGGCCTGACTGAAACCAACGGTGTGGGCGCCGGCAATATTCGCGAAAATTACCGCGCCAAGCCGGCCAGCACCGGCCGCGCCTCGCCGCCCCTGGTCGAAATCCGCATCGCAGCCGGCGATGGCCCGGTGGGCGACGCGCTGCCGGCCAGCGTGGTGGGCGAGGTGTGCATCCGTTCGGTGGCCAACTGCCGCGGATACTGGAACAAGCCCGAAGCCACCGCCGCCGCCTTTGTGGGCGATGGCTGGTTCCGCAGCGGCGATCTGGCGTATCTGGATGACGAAGGCTATTTGTTCATCGTCGACCGCAAGAAGGATATCATCATCCGCGGCGGCGAGAATATCAGCTGCCAAGAGGTCGAATCCGCCATCTATGCCCACCCGGCGGTCGCCGAAGTGAGCGTGTTCGGCCTGCCCGACGAACGGCTGGGAGAGATTGTCGGCGCCGTTGTCTATGCCAAGCCGGGCGAGCATCTCGATCCGGATGCGCTGGTGGATTTCCTGAAAAGCGGGATGGCCGCCTACAAGATTCCGGCCAAGTTGTGGATGAGCACCGATCAACTGCCAAAGCTGGGTTCGGCAAAGATCGACAAGGTGACGCTGCGCAAGCATTATCGCGAAGTGTGGGCTGCAAAAGCAGCCTGAACCGGGAGACGACCAATGTTCACGACCATGCTGGAAGGCACCAAGGCCGATTGGATGCACATTGCTGGTGCGCACATGAAGCACCAGCAATCTGCCGCCGCCGATCAGATCATCGATTCGCTCAGGCGGCTGGAGGCCATCGAGGTCGGCTTCGGCGCCAACCAGCTCGTCCACAGCCTGATGACCGCCACGCTGGCCCGCCGCGACGGGGCCAATGATGAAGAAGTGGTGGCCGCGCTGTGTCACGACATCGGCAAATTGTTCAGCATCCCCAATCACGGCGCCATCGCCGGTGAGATGCTAAAACCCTATGTGTCGGACGAGATTTATCACGCCATCGTCCACCATCAGGATTTCCAGGGCCGTTATTATTACGAGCATCTGGGCAAGGACCCGGCCGCGCGTGAGAAATATCGCGGGGAGCCGTGGTTCGATATGGCCGAAAAGATCGTCGACCGCTGGGACGCACCGGCGTTCGATCCGGATTACGATGTGGACACGCTTGAGAGTTTCGAGCCCGAAATCCGCCGGGTCTTCGCTGCACCGAAGCGAGGGATTTGACGGCGGGACACTTGCGCAGTTGACGGGTACTTCGACCGCCGGCCGCGCCGCCTCCCCGTCCTACCCCCCGAAACGCACCTGAACCGTGATTGGCCCGCCGGGCGGCACATCGGTAAGGCTGCTGGCAAAGGCCAGCGTTTTGCCGGGGCCCACAGTGGTCGCGGGCGGCGGGATGGTCCAATCGCCCGCCCGTTCGCCGGCCACGAGCAGGCGGGCGCGGAGCGGCGGGACGGTCACGGCAGCGGCGCCGGGGTTGTGGATGGTGCCAGTCACTTCCAGCAGCGCGCCGCCGCCGGGCAGGCGCGTCACGCGGCTTTCTGCTTTCACATCAGGCCGATGCGTTGCGGGCGCGAGGCGGGACAGCGCTTCGGGCAGCGCTTCGGGATCGACGCGGCCCACCCACAAGCCAACCGATGCCGTGGTGAGCGCCGCGCCCAGCACGGCCGCCACCAGCCATTTTGCCCAGGCGGCGGTGGGCCGGCGCGGCGGCGGTGGTTCAGGTTCGGGATCTGGCGCCGGCGCCGGTGCAGGCAGGGGCGGCGGCGGCAGGCTGGCGGCGCGCGCCTCTTCCTGCACGGCAGCAACCGCTTCATCCTCGTCAATCTCTTCGGCGGGCACCCAGCGGTGGCTGCAGGTGCCGCACTTCAGCCTGGGGCGGCGCATCACCACGCCCACCGCCACCCGATATTGTGCACTGCAATTGGGGCAGGAAACGATCACATTTGCACCATAGACAGGCAGGCGCGGCGGGGAAAGGGGGCGCTTGCGGGCGGCGCTCACGCCGAATGCTTGCGAGCACGGCGGCATCAGGGCAAAGGCTGGCGTGCCATGCATGATCTGAAATATCTCCGCGCCGAACCTGCTGCCTTTGCCGCCGGCCTTGCCCGACGCGGCGTGAGTGATGCGGCTTCGGGTTTGCTTGCCGCCGATGCGGCACGCCGCGCCGCCGAGACAAAGGCACAGGAGGCCCTTGCTCGCCGCAACGCCGCATCGAAAGAAATCGGCGCTGCCATGGCCGCGAAGGACAGCGCCAAAGCCGACGCACTGAAAACCGAAGTCGCTGGCCTGAAAGACGAGATCGCCGCGCTGGAGGAAGCTGCCCGCACTACCAGCGCCGCTGCCGAAGCCTTGCTGGCGAGCCTGCCCAACCTGCCCGCCACCGATGTGCCCGACGGCGCGGACGAGCGCGGCAATGTCGAAGTGCTGCGATGGGGCACACGGCGCGATTTCGACTTTGTGCCGCTGGAGCATGACATTGTCGCGGCGAAGCTGGGCTATGATCCCGAAGCCGCCGCCCGCGTCGCCGGCGCGCGCTTTGCCGTGCTGCGCGGGCCACTGGCGCGGCTGCAGCGGGCGCTGGGCCAGTACATGATCGACGTGCAGACCAGCGTTGGCGGATTCACCGAAGTCGCCGCGCCGTATCTGGTGAAGCCCGAAGCTGCTTTCGGCACCGGACAATTGCCGAAATTTGCCGAAGATCTGTTCCAGACCACCGACGGCCGCTACCTCATCCCCACCGCCGAAATGAGCCTGACCAATCTGGTGGCCGGCGAGATCATCGATGCTGGCGTGCTGCCGATCCGCATGACCGCGCTCACCCCCTGTTTCCGCAGCGAAGCCGGCAGCGCCGGGCGCGACACGCGCGGGCTGATTCGTCAGCACCAGTTCGAAAAATGCGAACTGGTGACGATCTGCACGCCCGATCAGGCGCAGGCCGAGCATGCGCACATGCTGGAATCGGCTGAGGCCATCTTGCAGGCGCTTAACCTGCCGTATCGCCGGATGCTGCTGTGTGCCGGCGACATGGGCTTTGCGGCGCGGCGTTCGTTCGATCTTGAAGTGTGGTTGCCAGGCCAAGGCGCCTACCGCGAAATCAGCTCGATATCGGATTGCGGCGAGTTTCAGGGCCGCCGCATGAACGCGCGCTGGAAAGTGGCAGGCGAGAAGGGTTCACGTGGCCCGGTAAACACGCTCAATGGTTCCGGCCTCGCCGTGGGCCGCACGCTGGTGGCAGTGATCGAAAATTATCAACAAGCCGATGGCAGTGTCATCATCCCCGATGTGCTGCTGCCCTACATGGCCGGTATCGACCGGCTGGAGCCCTGATCCCATGCGCATACTCGTGACCAATGATGACGGCATCAACGCCCCCGGCCTGGTGGCGATGGAAGCCATTGCCGCGCAATTGTCGGACGATGTCTGGGTGGTTGCGCCGGCCGAGGAACAATCAGGCGCCGGCCACAGCCTGACCCTGAGCCAGCCGGTGCGCTTGCGCGAAATCAGCCCGCGCCGATTTGCGGTGAAGGGCACGCCCACCGATTGCGTGATGCTGGCGCTGGGGGCGGTGCTGGAAGATCACAAGCCTGATCTGATCTTGTCGGGCGTCAACCGCGGCGGCAATCTGGCCGAGGATGTGACCTATTCGGGCACGGTTTCGGCCGCGATGGAAGGCTGCCTTGCCGGCATCCGTTCCATCGCGCTGAGCCAGGTGATGATGGATTACACCGCCGGGATGGAGGATTTCTCCTGCGCCGCCGCGCACGGTGCCGCGATCATCAGCCGGGTGATCGCGTCGGAATGGGGCGATGGCGTGCTGATCAACATCAACTTCCCGCCGGTGCTGGCCGATACCGTGAAGGGCGTGCGGGTTACCGAGCAGGGCTTCCGCGATTATGGCAACATCCACCTGGTCAAGCGCATCGATCCGCGCGGTTTTCCGTATTATTGGCACGGTTTCGGCAAGGAAAAGCCGGCTCCCGGCCACGAAACCGATCTGAAGGCGATGCACGAAGCCTGCATTTCGGTGACGCCGCTGCATCTGGACATGACGCATTACCAGTCGATCGCCCGGTTGAAGACGGCGCTGGCCGATCTGGCCGAATCCTGAAACGAAAAGCGGCGACGGATTGCCCCGCCGCCGCGGCGGCCTTCGCTTTCCTTGCCGCCACGCCGCCGCTATCAAGGCGCGATGGCAAGGCTGAAGATGATGCTGCGGGCAGGCGCGGGTGCAATGGCGGCGCTTGTGCTGCTGTCTGGCTGCATGTCCGGCCGGCCGCAACCCGCGGGGCGCCCAACAGCACGCACTGCAGCCCGCCCAACACCCCGCCCAATACCCCGCACTGCGCCCCGCACTGCGCCCAAGCCCGCTACGGCCAACCCGGTCGCCGCGCGCGCCGCACCACGACCGCCGCGCCCGGCGGTATCGCCGCGCACGGATTGGGTGGCGCGGCGGGTGGTGCCGGCAGCTATGGTCACGCCGCAAGGGCGCTTTCACGCGGTGAAGGCCGGCGAGACCGGCATCGCCATCGCCCGCGCGTACGGTTTGGTGTGGCGCGATCTGATTGCGCTCAACCAGCTGCGCGAACCCTTCGTGCTCGCCGTGGGTCCGCGCCTGCGCCTGCCAGGGGTGTTGGGGGTGTCGGGGGTGCCGGCACGAACGCTGGAACAGCGCGCCCGCGCCTTCGATCTGTCCATCGACGACGTGATGACCGGCGGCCAGCCCGCTGCGGGCCGGGTTACCAGGGGCGCTGCCGCCAATGCCCCGCCGGCAGCGCTGCCCACCATCACCGGCGACGCACCTGCCTTCCGCTGGCCGCTGCCAGGCCGGATCATTTCAGGCTTTGGCGCCAAACCCGGCGGCCGCTTCAACGACGGCGTCAATCTGAAGGCCAGCAATGGCGAGGCCGTGCGCGCCGCCGGTGATGGCGTTGTGGCCTATGCCGGCGATGCGATTGCCGGCTTTGGCAACCTGCTGCTGGTGAAACATGCCGGCGGCTGGGTTTCGGCCTATGCCCACAATGAAGCGCTACTGGTGGCGCGAGGGAGCCGCGTGAAGGCCGGCGAGGCGATCGCCCGCGCTGGTCAATCGGGCGCGGTAGCCGAACCCCAGTTGCATTTCGAACTGCGGCGCGGGCGCACGCCGGTGGATCCGGCCAAGGTGATCGGCGGGCGTTAGTTGATGACGCCCGTTGGCGGGCGTTAGTTGATGACGCCTGTTGGCGGGCGGTGGATTGACTGGAGGTCTTGCATCTTGGCGCAAAACAACGCACGGCGCAGCGCCATGAGCCTCAGCCTAGATACTGCACCAAAGATCGGGATGGTGTCCCTGGGTTGCCCCAAGGCGCTGGTCGATTCCGAACGCATCCTTACCCGGTTGCGCGCCGATGGTTATGCGCTGTCGGGCGATTATGCCGGCGCCGACGTGGTGATCGTCAACACCTGCGGTTTTCTCGACAGCGCCAAGGCCGAAAGCCTGGAAGCCATCGGTGAAGCCATCGCCGAAAACGGCAGGGTGATCGTGACGGGCTGCATGGGCCACGAGGCGGACGCCATTCGCGCGCGCTTCCCCGCCGTGCTCGCCGTGACTGGCCCGCAGCAATATGAAGCGGTGGTGAGCGCGGTGCACGAGGCCGCGCCGCCCGTGCGATCGGCCTTCGTCGATCTGGTGCCCGATGCCGGGCTGAAACTGACACCGCGCCATTATGCGTATGTGAAGATTTCCGAAGGCTGCAATCACACCTGCGCCTTCTGCATCATCCCCAGTTTGCGCGGGCGGCTCGTCAGCCGGCCGCCGGCGGCAATCCTGCGCGAAGCGGTTGCCCTGGTGAAAGCCGGCGCCAAGGAATTGCTGGTCATCAGCCAGGACACGTCGGCTTACGGCGTGGACCTGCGCCATGCGACCTCGACGCTGGGCGGCACCGAGCGCCGCGCGCATATCCAGGATCTGGCGCGCGCGCTGGGCGAAACCGGTGCGTGGGTGCGGCTGCATTACGTGTATCCCTATCCGCACGTGGACGACCTGATCCCGTTAATGGCGCAAGGCCTCGTGCTGCCCTATCTCGATATCCCGTTCCAGCATGCCAGCCCATCGGTGCTCAAAGCCATGAAGCGCCCGGCCAACGAGGCCAAGGTGCTGGAACGCATCCACAAATGGCGCAGCATCGTGCCCGATCTCGCCATCCGTTCCACCTTCATCGTCGGCTTCCCCGGCGAGACGGAGGCGGATTTCCAGTATCTGCTGGATTGGCTGGAACAGGCGCAAATCGACCGCGCCGGCTGCTTCAAATATGAAGCGGTGGACGGTGCGCAGGCCAACGCGCTGCCGGGTGCGGTGCCGGAAGACGTGAAGGAAGAACGCTGGCACCGCTTCATGGCGCTGCAATCGCGCATTTCGGAAAGCCGGCTGCAAGCAAGGATCGGCCGCACCATCGACGTGCTGATCGACGAAGTGGACGAAGAAGGCGGAGCTTCGGGGCGGAGCAAATATGACGCGCCCGAGATCGACGGCATGGTGCATCTGCGCGATTGCAGCGGTGTGCAGCCGGGCGACATCGTCAGCGTCCTGATCGAGGATGCCGACGAGACCGACCTGTTCGGAGTAATGATTTGACCGATTTTGCCGCGCTGCTCGGCCCCGCCGATGGCCAGCCTTCGGTGCCCTTGATCACGATCACGGCGGCCGGGCTGGACGGCTGGCTGGCGGCACAAAGCGAGCGGGTGCGGGTGGCGGTGGCGGCGCAAGACTTCAAGGCGGCGGCCGACAGTGTGGCCATCCTGCACGGCGATGGCCCGGCGGATTGGTTTGTGGCGGCCGGCGTGGCACAAGCGCCGCAGTTGGGCCCGTGGGCGCTGGCAGCGGCAGCGGCGCGCCTGCCGGCCGGGCGTTATGCATTGGCCGGCGACGAACACCATGGCGAGATGGGCCAAGCGGGGCTGGGCCAAGCGGGGCTGGGCTGGTGCCTGGCCCAGCACGTGTTCAGCCGCTATCGCCGCGGCGAACCCAAGGCTGCGCGCGTGCTGGCCACCGCAAGCCTTGGCGCGCTGTCTGCTGCCGTCAGCGAAGCCCGGGCCACGGCGCTGGTGCGTGATCTGATCGACACACCGGCCTGCGATCTGGGGCCCGCCGATCTGGCGCAGGTGGTGATCGACACGCTGCGCCCGCTGGGGGCCGATGTGCAGGTGACCAGCGGTGAAGCGCTGCTGGAGAAGAATTTTCCCGCCGTTCACGCCGTCGGCCGTGCCGCACACCAGGCCCCGCGCCTGATCGAGGCGATGTGGGGCGATGCCGCGCACCCGGTGGTGGCGATCATCGGCAAGGGCATCACCTTCGATTCTGGCGGGCTCAACATCAAGCCCGGCAGCGGCATGGCGCTGATGAAGAAGGACATGGGCGGCGCTGCCCACGCGCTGGCGCTGGCGCGGCTGGTGATCGAAGCGAACTTGCGGGTGCGGCTGCACCTGATCATCCCGGCGGCGGAAAACGCCATCAGTGCCAATGCCATGCGCCCCGGCGACATCATTGCAACGCGCGCCGGCAAGACGGTGGAAATCACCAACACCGATGCCGAAGGCCGCCTGGTGCTGTGCGATGCCATCGCGCTGGCGGCCGAGAAGAACCCGGCGCTGATCATCGATTTCGCCACACTCACCGGCGCAGCGCGGGTGGCGCTGGGGCCGCAATTGCCGGCGCTGTTTGCCAATGACGATGCACTGGCCAGCGAATTGACGGCCGCCGGCATGGCTGTGGGTGATCCGCTGTGGCGGCTGCCGCTGTGGGCGCCCTATCACGACATGCTGAAATCAAGCCTGGCCGACATGGTGAACAGTGCCGATGGCGGCTTTGCCGGCGCCATCACGGCGGCGCTGTTCCTCGAAAAATTCGTGCCCACCGGCACACCCTGGGCGCATTTCGACACCTTTGCCTGGAACAACGCCGCCCGCCCCGGCCGCCCCAAGGGCGGCGAAGCGCTGGGCTTGCGCGCAAGCTGGGCGCTGCTGCGGAGCCGTTACGGATGAGCTGGGTGCTGAAGGGACCAGCGCAGCAGTTTGAACCACGCGAGTGGTTTTCCGGGCCGGACATGGTGGAACTGGGGCTGGCCGGCGAGATCGGTTCGGTGCGCTATGTCGAACCGCGCGCGCTGGTGTGCACCGCGCCGCGCCTGACGCTGCACAAGGGCCCCGATGCCGCCGCCGAGGCAGTGAGCGAATTGTTGTTTGGCGAAGGTTTTGAAATCGTCGATGTAAAGGCGGGTTTTGCGCTGGGCCGCTGCCTGCACGATCGCTATATCGGCTGGGCGGCGTTCGATGCGCTGGCGCTGCCCGGAGCTTTGCCTGGAGCCGTCCCGAGCGCTGAGCCTGCCCACCGCATCACCGCGCGGCGGGCGCCGGTGTTCGCTGCGGCCAGCATCAAGGCCGCGGTGCATCACGAATTGCCGTTTGCGGCGCGCGTGGCGGGTGAAATGGCGGGCGATTTCCTCACGCTCCATGGCGGCGGCTTCGTGCATCAGCGCCATGTCGAACTGGCGCCCACCACGCGCTTTGCCGCCGCTGCGCTGTTTGCCGATGCGCCCTATCTGTGGGGCGGCCGCAGCCCCGACGGCGTCGATTGTTCCGGGCTGGTGCAACAGGCGCTGGCGGCGGAGGACATCACGCTGCGCCGCGACACCGATCTGCAACGGCAGGACGGCGAGCCCGCGGCGTTTGGCGCCCGACAGGCCGGTGATCTGCTGTTTTTCCCCGGCCATGTCGGCCTGCTGCTGGACGACGACCGCTTGTGCCACGCCAACGCGTACTGGATGCGCGTTGTGACCGAGCCGCTGGCGGATGTGATCGCGCGGCTGCCGGATGCGCCCGAGCCGGCGGTACGGCGGTTCAAATAAAACGCGAACGGCTGCTCAAAGCCACTCCGCAAGGTTCGTTGGCGGAGTTCGTCCCCGCCAACGCTCACCTCACGTCTTCGGTTTGACAAACTTCAACGTCATGCGGTCACTCTCGCCGATGGCGGCATATTTGGCCTTGTCGGCTTCGCCTTCGGCATAGTTCGGCGGCAGCGTCCACACGCCCTTGGGATAATTGGCCTTGTCCTTGGCATTGGCGTTCACCTCCGACGAAGCAGCCAGCTTGAAGCCGGCCTTTTCAGCCAGCATCTTCACATACGAAACTTTCATGTAACCGCTGGTCTTCATGTCGGCATCAGCGCGGGCTTCGGGCAGGCGGTGTTCGACCACGCCCAGCGTGCCGCCCGGCTTCAATGCCTTGAAAAAGGCGTTGAACGCGTCCTGATCCCAACTGTTCATGTGCCAGTTGTGGACGTTGCGAAAGGTGAGCACGACATCGGCGCTGCCCGGTTCGACGATATCGGCGACGCCCTTGCCAAACGTGCCGATGCCGATGTCGCCGTAAATCGCCTTGTCGGCATATTTGGTCTTGAACGCCTCGACGCTTTTGGCGGCGTTCACCGATGCCAACGGGTTGGCGAGGCCGGCGACATATTTGCCGTTGCCGCGCATCGCCGGGGCCAGGATTTCGGTGTACCAGCCGCCCGCCGGGGAGATTTCCACCACGGTCTGGCCGGGTTTCACGCCCAGGAACTTCAGGGTTTGCGCCGGGTGGCGATACTGGTCACGAGCCTTGTTGGCATCGCTGCGCCACGCGCCGGCAATGGCGCTATCAATCGGGCCAGCGGCGACGGCGGGCACAGCGATGGCAGTGGCGGCCACGATTGCGGCAAGCGCGAATGAACGGATCATGATGTTTCTCCCCAAAGGAACGATGAGCTGATGGGTAACCCCGTGTGCTGCACCCTGCAAGGCGGGAGATTGCGCGGGCGTGAACGGCCTGCCAAAGCGCGGCGCATGGATGTGCAGACAACACTCATCTTGGCTGCGGCAGGGTTGACACTCACTCTCGCTGGCGCGCTGGGCGGCTTGGCGCGCACGAGGGCGCCGCTATCGTGGCACGCGCATCTGCCGTGGAACGGCATCGCCTTTGCCGGCGTGGCCGGAGCGTTGCTTGCTGCGGTGCATTTGTTCAATCTGCTGCGGGTGTGAGGAACGGCGCAGCGATATCGGGGCGGACCCGGGCCAGCCGTCCCGTCGCCTTGTCGATCAGCGCCCACGTGGTGACGGCCTTCACCCTGATGCCGCCTCCGGGGCCGGCGATTTCGACGGTGCGATCAAAGCGCGCGCCCTTGGGTTCCCCCACCCAGGTGGTGAGGCCGAGCGTTTCGCCCTTCAGTGTTTGGCGCAAATAATCGATCTCGTGCCGGGTCACGACCCACACGTAGGCATCGCGGTGTTCGGGCGGAGCAACCGCGCTCCAGTGCGCGGTCGCCGCATCCTGAATCCAGCGCAGGTAAACCGCGTTGTTGACGTGCCCCAGTTCATCGATGTCGGCGGCCTGCGCGGTCACCGCCATCGTGAAGCTGCGCCGGTCAGCGGGCGGGGGCATCACCGATCCCGAACTGGTTGAGGATGAAGGCATATTCCTCCGCCAGTTCTTCCAGCGCCGCAAAGCGCCCGGATTTGCCGCCGTGGCCGGCGCCCATGTTGGTCTTGAACACCAGGATGTTGCTGTCGGTCTTCACGTCGCGCAGCTTGGCCACCCACTTTGCCGGTTCCCAATAGGTGACGCGCGGATCGTTCAATCCGGCAGTGACCATCAGCGGCGGATAGGCCTGGGCCTTGACTTGATCGTAGGGCGAATACGACCGCAACAATTCAAAATCGGCCTTGGACGTGACCGGGTTGCCCCATTCCGGCCACTCGCCCGGCGTGAGCGGCAAGCTTTCATCGAGCATCGTGTTCAGCACATCGACGAACGGCACGTGCGCCACCACGGCGCGGAACTGTTCGGGTGCCTGGTTGACGATCGCACCCATCAATTCGCCGCCGGCCGAACCGCCGCTGGCCGAGATCATTCCCGGCGCCGCCCAGCCAGCTTTGACCAAGCCCTTGGCGGCATCGACGAAATCGTTGAACGTGTTGGTGCGCTTGGCCAGCTTGCCATCCAGATACCATTGATAGCCCAGATCATCGCCGCCGCGAATCTGGGCGATGGCAAAGGCCATGCCGCGGTCGAGCAGGCTCAGCCGGTTGGCCGAAAAACCCGGCATGGTCGGGATGCCGTAAGCGCCGTAGGCATAAAGATGCAGCTTGCCGGCGCCGTCGGGCTTGAAGCCCTTTTTATAAACGATGGCCACCGGCACCTTGACGCCGTCACGCGCCGTCACAAAAATGCGCTGGCTTTCATACTGGCTGGCATCATAGCCCGATGGCACCTGCTGCACCTTGCGGGTGACAAGTTTGCCAGCCTTGACGTCGTAATCATAAACGGTGGCCGGAGTGACCATGGAAGCATAGCCCACCCGCAGCAGCGGCGCATCCGGCTCGGCATTGCTGCCGATGCTGGCGGTGTAGGCAGCTTCGGTGAAGGGCAGTGCCGTCTCGCTGCCGTCGTCCTTGCGCAACACGATCCGGTCCAGCCCCTCGCGGCGGCCCTGGATGGCCAGATACGAGGTGAAGGCGGCGATGCCGGTGATGTAGTCGCGGTCCGAACCGGCGATCACCGTCGTCCACGCGGCGGGCTTGGCGATGCTGGCGGCGGCGACGCGGAAATTGACGTGATCATCGTTGGTGCGGATGAACAATTTGTCCCCGCGCACGTCCACCTCATAGGTCACCCCAGCCTGCCGGCGCCGCACCAGCAGCAGCGGTGCGGTGGGGTTGGCGGCGGGCACCAGCCGCACTTCGCTCGTCACATAGTCCGACGTGCCGATGATCAGCCACTTGCCGTCCTGGCTCTTGTCGACCGATACGCCAAAGCCCTTGTCTTCGGTTTCCTCATAGATCACCCGGTCTTCGCCGGACTGGCCCAGCACGTGCAGACGCGCCTTGATGCGCCGCCAGTTGTCGTTGACCTCGGTCCAGACAATGGCCGTGGAATCCGCGCTCCATTCGATGCCGCCGACACTCACCTTGGTGACGGTCTCGATATCCTTGCCCGTAGCGATATCGCGGATGCGGATGGTGAAGCGTTCGCTGCCATCGGTGTCGACGCTGTAGGCGATCAGCCGGCCATCGGGGCTGACATTCTGCGCGCCGAGCCGGAAATAATCATGGCCCTTGGCCAGTTCGGGTTCGGACAGCACCAGCTGTTCGGCGCTGCCGCCTTTGGGCCGCCGCACCCAGGTGCGATACTGGTCGCCCGTCTTGAACTGCCACCAATATTCATAGGCGCCGTCGGGTACCGGCACCGAGGCGTCATCCTGCTGCACCCGGCCTTTCAGCTCGTCGTAAAGCCTGTCCTTGAAGCCGGCGATGGGGGCCATCTGCGTTCCGAAATACGCATTCTCGGCCTTGAGATAGGCCAGCACATCGGCATCATCGACCTTGGGGTAACCGGGATCCTTCAGCCAGTTGTACGGGTCTTCCACGGTAATGCCGTGGTGGGTGAAACTGTGCGGGCGCTTGGCGGCGATAGGGGGCTGCATCTGGGCGGTGGCTCCGGTGATGGGAAGGAGAATGGCGAGTGCGGCCACAAGACAGCGCATCAATCAGGTTCCTGTGCTTGAGGCGCGGGGGCAGAGCGCCTATCTGAAGTGGCACTGATAAAGGGAAGAACGTCCATGTCCACCATCGCCTCACGCCTTGCGGCATTGCGCGCCGAACTGGCCGCGCAAGGACTTGCCGGCTTTGCCGTGCCGCTCACCGACGAGCACATGAGCGAATATGTTGGCGAATATGCCCAGCGGCTGGCGTGGATCAGCGGCTTTGGCGGATCGGCAGGCAGCGCGGTGGTAATGGGAACCCACGCGGCGATGTTTACCGATGGCCGCTATACCGTGCAGGTGCGCAGCCAAGTTCCGGGCGATGTGTTTTCATACGAAGACGTGCCCAAAACCAGCCCGGCGCAGTGGCTGGGCGAACACGCGCAGGCCGGGCAGCGCATCGGTTATGATCCGTGGCTGCACACTGCCGCATGGGCCAAGCAGGCCGCCGCGCAGTTGACCGCGCGCGCAGCCGAATTGGTGGCGGTGACCCGCAATCCCATCGACGCGGTGTGGGCCGATCGCCCCGCCCCGTCGCTGGCGCCGCTGGAGGTGCATGATTTGCCCTTCGCCGGCCGCGCCCATTGCGGCAAGCGCGCCGAAGTGGCGGCGTGGCTGGCGGAAAAAGGCGCCGATGTGGTGGTGATCGCTGCGCTCGATTCGATTGCCTGGCTGCTCAACATCCGCGGCCGCGATGTGGCGCGCACGCCGGTGGCGCTGGCATTCGCGATTGCTCACAAGGATGGCAGCGTCGATCTGTTCACGGCGCTGGAAAAAATCACCCCGGCGGTGCTTGCGCATTTGGGCGCCGATGTGCGCTGCCAGCCCCGCGACGGGTTCCAGGCGGCGCTGAAGGCCATGGCGGGCAAGACGGTAGTGGTCGATCCGCAAAGCTGCGTCGCCGCCATTTTCGAAGCACTCACTGCCGGCGGCGCCCGCATCATCGAAGCGCGTGATCCGACCGTGCTGCCACGCGCCGTCAAGAACCCGGTGGAAATCGCCGGCACCATCGCCGCCCACGTGCGCGACGGCGCGGCGCTGACGCGGTTTCTGGCCTGGTTCGACGGTGAAGCCCCCAAGGGCGAGCTGGACGAACTGTCCGCCGCGGAACGCCTGCGCCAGTTCCGCGCCGAGACCAACAGCCTGGAAGATTTGTCGTTCGACACCATCTCCGCCGCTGGGCCCAATGCAGCGCTGCCGCATTACCGGGTGAGCACGGAAACCAACCTGCCGATCCGCAATGACAGCATCTATCTGGTCGATTCGGGCGGGCAATACCGCGACGGCACCACCGACGTAACCCGCACGCTGGTGGTGGGCACGCCGACTCCGGAGATGCAGGACCGGTTCACTCGCGTGCTCAAGGGCCATATTGCGTTGGCCCGCGCCATCTTCCCGGCGGGCACCAAGGGCGTGCAACTTGATGCGCTGGCCCGCCAGCATCTGTGGGCGGCCGGGCTGGATTACAACCACGGAACCGGGCACGGCGTGGGCAGCTATCTTTCGGTACACGAAGGCCCGCAGCGTATTGCGGCGGCGTGGTCGGCCCAGCCCGGCAACGATGAACCGCTGCAGCCGGGGATGATCCTGTCCAACGAGCCGGGCTATTACAAGCGGGGCGAATACGGCATCCGCATCGAAAATCTCATGCTGGTGGAAACGCTGCATGCCGACGGCGCCGAGCGCGCGATCATGGGCTTCAAGGAGCTGACCCTGGCTCCGATCGACCGCCGGCTGGTGGATGTGGGCCTGCTCACCGCCGACGAGCGCGGCTGGTGGAACGCTTACCACGCCCGCGTCGCGACTGAAATCGGCCCGCTGCTCGTTGATGCAGGCGAACAGGCATGGCTGGAACAGGCCTGCGCGCCGCTCTGATCGCCTGCGTCACCCTTCGCCTTCGCAGGCGCCGCCAACCGTGGTATTTGCCGGTTAACTAACGATCAGGAGCACATTTATGCTGAAGCACATCACCCTCGCCGCCGCCGCACTGACAGCCCTCGTTGCCGCCTCGCCAGCGCCGCAGAGCCTGTATCAATTCAATCTGAAGACCATCGACGGCAAGCCGATGCCGATGGCGCAGTACAAGGGCAAGGTCGTGCTGCTGGTCAACACGGCGTCGATGTGCGGATACACTCCGCAATACGAAGGCCTGCAGGCGCTGCACGAAAGCTACAAGGCCAAGGGTTTCACCGTGGTCGGCGTGCCGTCGGGCGATTTCGGCGGCCAGGAATATGGCAGCAATGCCGAAGTGAAGCAGTTCTGCGAAAGCAAGTTCGGCATCAAGTTCCCGATGACCGAAAAGGCCGTGGTCAAGGGGCCAAAAGCGATCCCGGTGTACAAGTGGGCCGCATCCACGCTGGGCGATGCCAACACCCCGCAGTGGAATTTCCACAAATATCTGGTTGGCAAGGATGGCAAGCTGATCGCCGCTTTTGGCAGCAAGACCACGCCGACGTCGCCTGAAATGACGGCGGCGGTGGCCAAGGCGCTGGCCCAGAAGGGCTGATCGGCGAGCCTAATCGGGTTTCGCTGCGGGGCCCTGGGGTTGGCTGCGCGAAAGGTCGCCTGCATTATCTGGCGGATGCTGATCCGCAAGTGGATCAGCGCGGTCACCCAGCCCCTTTCGTTTGCGCAGATTGGCACGCAGGGCTGCGGCCAGCCGGTCCGCACGCGCCTTGGCCTGGGCTTGGGTTTCTTTGGTCATATTCACTGCATAGCCGATCCCGCGGCAGGCGTCAGTGCTTGACAGGGGGATAGCCCTTGGCCATAGGGCCGCTTCCCGCATCCGTGCGGGCCATTCGGGGCCGTGCTGCCGTAGCTCAGTGGTAGAGCGCATCCTTGGTAAGGCTGAGGTCGGGAGTTCAATCCTCCCCGGCAGCACCACCCCCGAACTTTGGCCCCGAATTCTGGCCCCGAACTTTGGCCCAGAATTCCGTCCCCCAAACTTTGGCCCCGAACATTGGCCCCAGGCATTG
The DNA here is from genome assembly GCF_041689835.1 of Sandarakinorhabdus sp. Taxonomy (GTDB): domain Bacteria; phylum Pseudomonadota; class Alphaproteobacteria; order Sphingomonadales; family Sphingomonadaceae; genus Sandarakinorhabdus. The sequence continues at coordinate 12,137 of NZ_JBDNFM010000103.1, read as the reverse complement.
GCGCTGCTTCTGCTGCCATCCCTCCCCTGTTCTGCTGGGCTGACAAGCCCATGCGTCTGTCCTACACCCTTGGTAATCAAGGGAGACGGGAATGAAGTCGATACTCACCGCGCTTTTGCTGGCCGTCACAACCTCCGCTGCCGCGCAAGACTATCAGCGCCCCAGCGTGCCCGGCTTGCGTGACCGGGCCGCAGCCCACGACCGGCTGGTGAAGGCGCGTCTGGATCAGGTAGTGCCAAAAATCATGCGCGAAGTGGGCGTGGACATGTGGATCCTCGTCGCATCCGAATATAACGAAGACCCGGTGGTCAAGACGATGCTGCCCGCCACCTGGGCTTCGGCCCGGCGGCGCATGGTGCTGATTTTCCACGATCGCGGGCCGGAAAAGGGCGTCGAGCGGCTGGCCGTGTCGCGGTACCCGGTGGGCGATCTGTTCCCGGCGGCGTGGGACCCGGAAGCCCAGCCCGATCAATGGGCGCGGGTGGCGCAGCTGGTCGCGGAGCGCAATCCCAAGCGCATCGGCATCAACATCAGCCCCGATTTCGCGCTGGCCAACGGGCTTTCCGCCGGCGAGCATCAGCAACTGGTGAAGGCCATCGGCCCGCTCGCCAGCCGGCTGGAAAGCCAGGAACGGCTTGCACTTGGCGTGCTGGAAACCCGCACCCCCGAAGACATGGCGGTTTACAACGGCATCATGCGCGTGGCCCACGCGCTGATCCCCGAAGGCCTGTCGGAAAAGGTGATCACCCCGGGCGTGACAACCACGCAGGACGTGGTGTGGTGGTACCGCGAGCGGCTGGCCGATCTGCGCCAGGATGCCTGGTGCCAGCCTTCAGTGACGGTGCAGCGCGCCAACAGCCCCGGCATCACCCCTGGCCGGCAAACGTTGCCCGACAACCCGGTGATCCTGCCCGGCGATCTGTTGCACGTCGATTTCTGTGCCGGCATGCTGGGCCTCAAAACCGATACGCAGCAACTGGCCTACGTGCTGCGCCCCGGCGAAAGCGACGCGCCGGCTGGCCTGAAGGCCGGCATGGCAGCAGCAAACAAGGTGCAGGATGCGCTGACCAGCAGCTTCAAGACCAGCATTACCGGCAATGAAGCGCTTATGGCGGCGCGGGCAAAGGCCATCGCGGCCGGAACCAACCCGATCATCTACACCCACAGCATCGGCCTGCACGGCCACGGCGCCGGGCCATGGATTGGCGCGTGGGACAATCAGAACCCCACGCCCGGCCGCGGCGAATATCGCATCTATGCCGATACCGCCTGGTCGATTGAACTCGCCGCGCTGGCACGCGTGCCGGAATGGGGCAATGCCGAAGTGCGCTTCCCGCTGGAGGTGGACGGGTTCTGGAACGGCAGTTCGTTCCGCTGGATCGATGGCCGGCAAACACAGTTGCTGCTGATCCCGCGGGCGGGAAGGTAAAATTGGGGCGTGCCGCAAGCTTTTACTTGCCCACCGGCACGCCCAGCCATTCCTGCCGAATCAAGCTCACCGGGACCATGCCAAAACTGCCGAAGCGGTCATAAAAGCCCTTCACCGAAAACGCCGCGCCTTCCTTTTCGGCGAGTTCGGCGAACAATTGTTCCACCTGCGCCTTGCCGGTGATGTAGCTGGCGCCGTACCCCGCCTGCCGCAAATAGAGCGATTGTTCAAAGCCGAGCAGCGGCAGATCGGGGCTCATCCAGCCGTTGGGAGTGCGCGCCACCTGCATCGCCATCGCGGCTTTCAGATCGATCATGTTGGCCTGGGCATACAGCGACGCCAGCCCGCGCGCGGCGCGCTGGGCCTGCATGATCCACACCACTTCGCGTTCCCGCGGGTTGATATCGAACAAGCCGGCATCCAGCATCATTGCTTCCATCGCCGTGGCGTTGCCTTCGGCGCGGCTGATCCAGATATTGTACAGCAGCGGCCCGCGCCGGATCGGTGACGGGTGCGGGCGCACCTGCGTTTCGGCCAGATCCCACCAATGATAGAAATGCGCGAACAGGCTGTTGGGCGCGCGGCCTTGAGCGATGGCGAAGAAATTCTGCTTTTCCGCCGGCACCCACTTGCCGATGCGCTTGGCCAATTCGGGCTTCATGTAGGGCTGGATGGTCGCCACCCCGGCGGTGTCCATGAAGCCGATGAAGTGATCGATGGCGGCCAGGCTCTTGGCGTCCCATTCGGCCTGATTTGCCGGGCTGGTCAGAACGGGAAGTGTCTTGTGGTTGTTTTCCTCCAACCGCAGGCCGGCATGGGCGCGGGCCAGTTCGCGGCTGAGGATCGCGACCTCTTGTTCCCACGTGTAAGGCGAAAGCTGGACGTGCTTGAGATACCAGCTGTACGCCTCGACGCCGACGCCGGACGGCCCGGTTTTCTGCGGTGCCTGCGCTTTCACCCAGACGATGAAATCCCGCGTGCTGGCCAGCGCTTCGGCAACACGGCGTTCGAGCAGCCTGTGCCCCTTCACCTGCGCCGCCAGCGCCGCCAGCCCCTCTTCCTGTTCGCCCAACGTGATGAGGCCGGCGTTCCACAGATCGGCAGCATTGCCGGTGAGATTGCCGCGCGCCTGGGCCAGCAGCGGCGGGATGTGCGCCAGTTCGCCTGCCAGCCGCGCCGCATCGGGCTTCGACAGCGGAAAACTGTAGCGCCAAAGTTCGATTGGCGCGGCGTGAACGGGGCCTTCGTGATCGGGCGTGTCGCTTTGTGCCGTCCAAAGCGAAACATACCAGGCCGGATCGCGCTGCCACGGCTTTGCCACGTCCAGATCGAATTTCAGGCCGTTCATTTCAGCCTGCACCAATTGCCAGTCCACCTTGTCAGCCGCGCTCCAGCCGGCCGTATCGGTGGCGATCAGCCGCGCCTGCAAACCTGGCAAAGCCTGCGCGCGCGCCGCGACGGCAGGCGGCGTGTAATCCGGCGCCACCGTTCCCGAACCGGCCGGCCCGGCCTGAAAGCGCCGCCAATCGGCAAACAACGCGTGCAGATCGGCCGGGGCGCTGGCAAACGCCGGCGCTGCCATCAGCAAAACAAGGGCAAACAACAGGCGCAGCATTGGCGGCCTTCCTTCTTCAGAACCGGCTGGAAACGCCCACATAGGCCACCAGATCCGGCGTATCGCGAGTGAGACCGATGTTGGCGCCAATGTCCAGTTGCAGCACCGGGTTCGCCAACCAGGCCAGCGACACATCATAACTGTACTGGCGCACGCTGCCGGCGGGATCGAAATCCCGGCTGGCCCAGATTTCGTTGTACAGCGTGAAGACTCCGAACTGGCGGGCGATATTCACCAGCCCGGTCAGCCCGGCGTGATGGCCGCGCCCGTCGGCATCGGCCAGCACATCAAGCTGCGGCCCCAGCGTGACCGTCCAGCCGCCCGGCACGCTGATATTCACCGGCACGGCGATGCCGCCTTCGACGCGGGCGTTGCCGACGCCGGCCCGCGCAGTGGGCAGTTTGACGAACGGCAGCAGCGCCAGCTGGAACGCGCCGTCACTGGCGGTCAACCGCTGCTTGAACCGCACCCTGAGATCGCCCACGCCCGCTGCTGTCGTCACCTTTCCGGCGGCATCGCGGCTGCGCACCCGCGTGTAGGGCACCCAGTTCAGTTGAATGTCGCTGCGGCTGGTCAGGCCGAATTTGAGGGTGGGATTGCTGAACAACAGTTGATCGGTACGCGCAGCCCCGGCCCGCGTGCTGATCCAGGCCAAGGCATCGGCCTCGATCTGCACCAAGCCCTTGGGCACGGTGCAGGCGAAATTGGATTTGGTGGGGCGATCGGTGCAGATCGGCGCATCGGCGGTGGATGCGGTGGGCACCGGCTGGGCCGCCGCCGGCAGCGCCAGCAGCACAGCCAAGCGGGCCAGCAGCCTGATCATGGTTGCAACCCTGTTTCCCTGGCCAGCCAGCGCGCGGCCTGCGCCGGGCTGCGCTTGCCCGTGGGGCGATCGGCCTGCCAGTTGGCAACGCGCATCGCATCCACCGGAATGCGGCCTTCATAGCGTGCCAGCCGGCGCACCAGATCATCACGGCCCGGTGCCACCAGCAGCATCGCATCATAGGCCGGCAGCGCGCTGCGATCATCAGTGAGCAGCACAATATCCGCCCCCGCCAGCGCGCCATCGCTGCTGTAGGCGGTGATCACGTCGGCGGCGCCGTCGTTAAGGGCGGCCGCCATCAAAACTGGCGTGAACGGCCGGATCGAAGCGAATTCAAGGCCGTAACTGCGCCGCAGCCCCGCCCATTCGCTGCGTGACTGGAACTCCAAATCGGTGGCCAGCCGCAGCCGGCGCGACACGCGCGCCAGGTCGGAAATGGTCCGCACCCCCAGCCGCTGGGCGTCGGCGCGCCGCATCGCCAGCGCATAGGCATTTTCAAAGCCCAGCCGCGCCGCCACCGTCACGCCGTACCGCGACTTGAGCTGCTGCGTGATGATCCGCAACATCTCGGCGCGCGGCACCACGTCGGTGCGCCCAAGCGCCTGGGTCCACAAGGTGCCGCTGTAATCGATGGCAATATCGATGCCGCCCGCCGCCAGGCTTTGGAAAGCGATGCCCGAACCGAGGCCGGATCGCACGCCCGTGGGCTGGCCGGCGGCACGCAGATCGGCCGCGATCAGTTCGGCCAGGATATATTGTTCGGAAAACGTCTTGGTGCCGATCAAAACCGGGCGCGCGGCGGTGGCCGGGCGGCTGTGCAGCCACCAGCCGGCCACGCCGACACCCAGCAGCGCCAGCAGCACCAGGCCCTTGGCTGCCGGAGCCCAACGCCGCTGCGCGATGCCGGCCTGGCACCACCCCAGCGCGCCATCGACGACCAAGGCCAGCGCCGCCGCCGCCACACAGCCCAGCAGCACCTGCCGCCAATCCTGCAATTGCAGCCCGGCAAAGATCAAATCGCCCAGGCTTTCCTGCCCGACCATGGTGGCCAGCGTGGCGGCGCCGATGGTCCACACCGCCGCCGTGCGCACGCCGCCCATCCCCACCGGCGCCGCAAACGACAGTTCGACATGGAACAGGCGCTGGCTGGCGCTCATGCCGATGGCGCGGGCGGCATCGCGCACGCTGTCGGGCACAGCGGCCAGCCCGCCCGCCCCGCCGCGCATCAGCGGCAGCAGCGCATACAGCGCCAGCGCCAGCAGCGACGGCAGCAGCCCCAGCGACGGCACCGGCAGCCCGGTGACGTTGCGCAGCAGCACCAGCAGCGGGAAGAACAACGCCAACAGCGCCAGCGCCGGCACGGTCTGCACCACGCTGGCCAGGCCCATCACCGTGCGCCGCAGCAGCGGCCGGCCCGGCATCAGCAGCACCAGCGGGGTCGCCACCAGCAATGCCAGCGCCAACGCTGCGGCGCTGATCGCCAGATGCGCCGCCAGTGCCGACGGCAGGGTTTCCCAGCCAGCGATCATCCGGCGGGCCCCATACCCGCCAGCGCCCGCGCCTGCGCCAGCGGAGTCGCTACCAACGCCTGCACGGCGGGATGCGGATTGGCTGCCACCACGGCCGGCGGCCCGCACACCGCGATGCGGCCGGCATCCAGCACCACCATCACATCGGCGCGCAGCAGCGCATCGGCCAGATCGTGGGTAACCAGCAGCGTGGTCAGCCCCTGCGCCCGGTGCAGCGCCAGCAGGCGGGTCCCAAGCTCGTCGCGGGTATCGGGATCAAGCGCGCCAAACGGTTCATCGAGCAACAGCAGCCGCGGGCTGGCCGCCAGCGCCCGCGCCAGCCCTACCCGGCTGGCCTGCCCGCCCGACAATTCGCCCGGAAAGCGCCCCGCCAGATGCAGCGGCAATTCCAGCATGGCCATCAGTTCGGCAGCCCGTGCCATGCGCTGTGGTTTGGGCCAGCCCAGCAGCCATGGCACGGCCGCGATGTTGTCGGCCACCGTCCAGTGCGGAAACAGCCCGCCGCCCTGCACCGCATAGCCGATACCGCGCCGCAGCGGCTGCGGATCAAGCCCGGCAATGGCGGCGCCGTGCACCTCGATGTGCCCGGCATCGGGTTGCAGCATCCGGTTGATCAAACGCAGCAAGCTGGATTTGCCCGCCCCCGAAGCGCCGACCAGCGCCACGAATTGCCCCTGCGGCACGGCCAGATCAATGCCGGCCAGCACCGGGCGGCCGCCAAGCGCCAAGGTGACGCCATACATGTTGAGGGCCGGGGCCAGTTCCGGGGCCAGTTCCGGGGCCAGTTCCGGGGTCAGTTCCGGGGCCAGTTCTGGCGGCGGTGGGGGCGGAGGCCCGGCGGGAGGTCGGGCAGCCATCGCCGGTCTGTGTGGCACGGCGCGGCGATGGCTGCCACTCCCCAATTGCAGGCGCGCCCTTGTGCTTGGCGCGCCGTCATCAAAAGGCCACTGGTCATGGCATTTGCGGCCGGCTACCAGCGGCAACCATGCAGGGTCCTCTCCGTCTGATCGCCGCGCTTGCCGCCGGCGCCATTACCGCACTGGCCTTTGCGCCGCTGAACCTGTGGCCACTGGGCCTCGTTGGCCTGATGGTGCTGGTGCATCTGGTGACCGGCGCCGCGCGCGCACGGCAGGCGGCGCTGCACGGCTGGCTGTTTGGCACCGGCATGTTCGCAGTGTCGCTGAACTGGATCGCCACGGCTTTCACCTTCCAGGCCAAGATGCCGGCACAACTTGGCTGGGCCGCGGTGATCGGCCTGTCGCTGTTTCTGGCGCTGTATGTGGCGCTGCCGGCCGGGCTGGCGGCGCGTCTGGCCACAAAGCCGGGGGCAAGGGCGCTGTGGTTGCTGGCGCTGTGGCCGCTGGCGGAATGGCTGCGCGGCACCGTGCTCACCGGGTTTGCGTGGAATCCGGCGGGGGCGATCTGGCTGGAAACGCCGGTGGCGCAGATGGCATCGGTGGTGGGCGGCACCGGGCTTTCGATGCTGGCGCTGGCGTGCGCGGCGGCGCTGCTGTGGCTGGCGCGCGGGGCCGGCTGGTGGCGGATTGCCGGCGCCGGAGTGCTGGCCAGCACCGGCGCACTCGCCCTGTTGGGCAGCAGCATGATCAGCGAAAACGATTTCATCGGCACACCGCTGGTGATCGTGCAGCCCGGCATCGGGCAGGGCGAGCGCTATGACGCGGGCGCCGCCGAACGACATCTCGCGGCCTATATCAGGCTGACCCGCGCCGGGCTGAACGAAGCAGCGCAAGCCGGGCGGCCGGTGCTGGAGAATGCCGAACTGGCGCGCCGCGCCCTCGCCGAAATTGAAGGCGTCGTCTCGCCGCTGCCGCCCAGCGCCGAACGCGTGACCGGCGAGATGCGCAACCAGATCGCCCCCGGATTGTCTGCGCCAACACCCGAACAGGCCGGCGGCGGCGCGGCGCTGTTGCCGCGCAAGCCCACGCTGATCCTGTGGCCTGAAGGCGCCATCGACGATCTGGTGGAAATCGATCCCGCAGCGCTGGCCCGCATTTCACAGTCCATCGGCAGCGGCGATCTGCTGCTGGCCGGCGGCACCGGCGTGCGCCGCTTGGCCGATGGCAGCACGCGCTATGCCAACAGCCTGTTTGCCATTTCGGGCAGTGGTGGCGCAAACGGGGGCCGCATCGTTGCCCGCTTCGACAAGGCGCATCTGGTGCCGCTGGGCGAATATGTGCCGTGGCGCGAATGGCTGGAACCACTGGGCATTGCCCGGCTGGTGCCCGGCGATTTCGATTTTGCTGCCGGCCCCGGGCCGCGCACCCTGGCGCTGCCGGGCTTTTCCAGTGTGTCGCCGATGATCTGTTACGAAATCGCCTTCCCGCAGGCAGTGGCCGATCGCGGCAACCGGCCGGGCTGGATCGCCAACGTTTCGAACGATGCGTGGTTCGGCGCGTGGGGGCCGCCGCAGCACCTGGCCCAATCCCGGCTGCGCGCCATCGAGGAACGCCTGCCCGTTGCCCGCGCCACCCCCACCGGGATCAGCGCGGTGATCGATGGCTTTGGCCGGGTGCGCGCCTCGCTGGCCCAAGGCGAAACCGGCACCATCGTCACCAGCCTGCCGCCTCCGCAACCCGAAAGCCTGTTCGCGCGGCTGGGCCTGTATCCGGTGGCAGTGTTGGCGGCGCTGATCGCGCTGGCCGCGCTGCTGGTGGAACGCCGCCGGCCACTGCCGCCGCCGCGGCCGATGCGCACCATCACGGTGTGAAACCGAACGGTTAATGATATAAAGATGTCGTTATGCGACTTGCACGGGCAGGCCGCCGTGGGTATGACAATGCGTCCCATCACGTCGAGAGCCCCCTTGCCATGACTCGCACCAGCTTCATCTTCACGTCGGAATCGGTTTCCGAAGGCCATCCCGACAAGGTGGCAGACCAGATTTCCGATGCCGTCGTCGATCTGTTCCTCACCAAGGATGCCGAAGCCCGCGTCGCCTGCGAAACACTCACCACCACCAACCGGGTTGTGCTGGCCGGTGAAGTGCGCGGCCGCGGCATGATCGATGTTGACGGCAATTGGGAGCCGGGCGCGCAGGAAGAAATCCAGCACGCCGTGCGCGAAACCGTAAGGCGCATCGGTTACGAACAATCAGGCTTCCACTGGCAGAACCTGACCTTTGAAAACCACCTGCACCCGCAATCATCCGACATCGCGCAAGGCGTCGATGCCAGCGGCAACAAGGACGAAGGCGCCGGCGACCAGGGCATCATGTTTGGTTACGCCACCGATGAAACCCCGGATCTGATGCCGGCCACGCTGTATTATTCGCACAATATCCTCGCCCGGATGGCCGCCGATCGCCACAGCGGCGTCGCCCCGTTCCTTCAGCCTGATGCGAAAAGCCAGGTGACCCTGCGTTATGAGAACGAATTGCCGGTGGCCGCCGTGGCCATCGTGGTTTCCACTCAGCACGCAGCCGATTATTGCAAGCCATGGGAAAAGGACGGCGCGAGCGGCGGTGACGACGCCAAGTTCGCGCAGCTGCAAGATTATGTGATGGGCGTGCTGCATGATGTGCTGCCGGCCGGTTTCATCACCGCCGATACCGTGGTTCACCTCAATCCCACCGGCAAGTTCGAAATTGGCGGCCCTGATGGCGATGCCGGCGTGACGGGGCGCAAGATCATCGTCGATACCTATGGCGGCGCGGCCCCCCACGGCGGCGGCGCCTTCAGCGGCAAGGACCCGACCAAGGTTGATCGTTCGGCCGCCTACGTGTGCCGCTATCTCGCCAAGAACATCGTCGCGGCCGGCCTGGCCAAGCGCTGCACCATCCAGCTGAGCTATGCCATCGGCGTGGCCGCGCCGCTGTCGATCCACGTCGATCTGCACGGCACCGGTACCGTGGCCGAAGCTGCTGTCGAAGCCGTGCTGGCGGATGCCGGCGAGTTGGGCTTTGCCCTCACACCGCGCGGCATCCGCACGCAATTGGGCCTCAACCGCCCGATTTACCAGCGTTCGGCCGCTTATGGCCATTTCGGCCGCGCGCCGGATGCCGATGGCGGTTTCAGCTGGGAAAAGACCGACCTCGCCCCAGCACTGACGGGCGCCTTGAAGGCAGCACTCTAAGGCGTTGCTCTAAATGGGGCGGGGCGGTTCAGGCCACCCCGTCCAGATATTCGATCTCGGGCTTGCCGGCCAGGCAGGCACCAAGGCCCGGGCCGGCAGCCTTGAAATGGTCGCTGGCGCCGTGGGCTTTCAATGCATCGCCATCGGCATAAACTTCCAGCACCTTGTACAGGAGCGGGTCCGCCTTGGAGCGGGTGAGCTGGTAACAGATATTACCCGGCTCCTGCGCGCGCACCGCGGCCGAAAGGGTGCGGAACACCGCTTCGAAATCCGCGGCCTTGCCGTCCTGGATCTTCAGTGTTGCGATCACGCCGATCATGCTCAATCTCCCGTTCTGTGTGGCCGGCGAAACTGGCCCAGCCCTGCCCGCCCGCCTAGCTGGCGAAATGATGGACGCCGCGCGCATCCGTGATAACATTTTCCCTGTTCACTGGGGGGGGGAACGGACGATCATGGCGACACGAGCAGCAACAGCACACGACTGGCTGGGCACCCAGGCGCGCATCACTGCGGTGATGGCGGCTCCGGTGGCGGCGATGGCGGCCGACTGGCTCATCGCGGGAACGCCGCTGGGCGCCGCGCTTTATGCCGCCGTGGTTGCCGGAACGCCCGGCGCGGCGATCGACGGAAACGCCTTCGGCAACCCGCCGCCGGGCCTGTAGGGGGAAATACATGCGCGTATTATTGATGGCGGCGGGGCTCGCCAGTGCAGCCGCCGCCCAGGCCGCGGGGTTTCGCACCGTGCCAGCCGAAGCGGTCCAGTGGCGGCCGGTGCCAAACGGTCACGGCGCCCAAAGCGCGCTGATTGCCGGCAATCCATCGCAGCCCGGCACCTATGTTATCCGGGTGAAATTCCCGCCGCACGTGATGGATCGGCCGCATTATCACAGCCGTGATCGCCATGTGACGGTGCTGCAAGGCCGCTGGTTTGCTGGCACCGGGCCGGATTTCGCGCCCGACAAGGCCAACGCGCTGCATGCCGGCAGTTACATGTTCCACCCCGCCGGCGGCGTGCACTGGGATGGTTCAAACAGCGACGACACAGTGATCGTGCAGATCATCGGCGAAGGGCCGGTGACATCCGCCGATGCCGATCCCAGCCTGCCAGGCTGGGTGAAATTGCCCGGCTAAAGCTTGTCGAGCGAGGGCGCCAGCGGCAGGCTGGCAGCTTCGTCCTCGATCTTTTTCAGGCCGCGCGTGAACAGCAGGCGATCGGCGCCCTTGAAACCGAAACGCCAGATGATGAAGCCATAAGTGCCCAGGATCGCGAAAAAGCCGATCGACAGCTGGATGGGTTCAGGTGTGCGCAGCGCCAGCAGGCCCACGCCAAAGGCCGGGATGCCAGCAAGCAGCAGCGACGGCCGCCAGCCCGATACCTTGTGGCCCAGCCGCGCCTGCAACAGCCGCGATTTGCCCACCGATTGCAGCAGGGCGGCAATTGCCAGCGCCAGCGCCGCACCAACGCCCCCGCCAAATGGACCGTCCATCGGCACCAGCACCAGAGAGAGCCCCGCCTGCACAATCAGCCCGACCAAGGACCACACCAGATTGGCGCCGCGCGCCACATAGATCAGCCCGCCTTCGGCCACCGCGGCCTGCGCCGCAAACAATTCGACCGTGAGCAGCGCCGCCAGCACTGCCACCCCGGCGGCAAAGATCGGACCGAACAGGCCCATGATGGCCTGGCCGGGGATGCCCAGTGCCAGCACCACCCCCAATTGCGCCGCCGCGACCCAGAAACTGATCTGCCGGACATGGCCGGCCGCCTTTGCCATGTTGCCAGCAGCGATATTGCGGGTGAGCACCGGGCCAAGGATGGGATCGAAGCTGGATTTCAGCCGCTGCGGCAGCGAGGCGATCTGCTGCGCGACAAAATAGATCCCCACGACTTCGGCCGAGGCAAAACGGCCAAGAATGAAGATGTCCAGCCGGCGCGCGCCCCACTCGGCGATATCGGCGCCGGCCAGCGGCACGTTGATTTTCACCAGCCGCCACACCCGCAGCGGATCGAAACGCCAGCCGCGAGGCCAGCCAAAGCGCCGAAATGCCGGAGGCAAGGCCGCAAAAAAGGCGGCCGCCATCGACAACAGATAGGCGATCAACATGCCGTCGCTTTTCCAGGCGGTGAAGGCCAGCGCCAGCGCGGCGATCGACAGCACCCAAGGCTCGATGATCGATCGCGCCCGCACCTGCGCGCCAATATCATGGTGGAACGCCAGGCCGGCCAGCGCGATATCGGCCAGTGCGATGAACGGGATGATCAGCGCAAACCAGCGATCGAGCGAATGCAGCTGGGTGGCCGGAAACACCAGCTGCGGCAGCGCCACCAGCAGCGCCGTGCCGATCAGGGAGGCGATCAGCCCGGCCAGCAGCGCATCGATCAACGCACCGGCTTCGTCGTGCGGGCGGCGCGTCATGTCTTCGGCAAGGCCGCGCTTCAGGCCCAGCGTGGCCAGCATCGCCACCAGTTCGACAACCATGGTGGCATAGGCAAAGCGGCCCAGCGCTTCGGCGCCGTACAGCCGGCCAGCGATGAACAGGAAGGGAAAGCGCGCCGCCAACCGCAACAGATAGCCAACGAAACTGGTGCGGCCACCCTTTACCAAAGCGGCGGTTTCCGCCGCGTCTCCGCGGCGCTGGGCTGCGGTT
>NZ_JBDNFM010000102.1:0-22956 GCF_041689835.1 Sandarakinorhabdus sp. | reverse complement strand
TGGCAGCCATAATGATTGACGTTCATGCCAATCTCGCCGGAGCCGCCAAGCGGCAGGAAAATCAACTCGTTACCGGGTTTCATGCTATTTGTGTCTTTGCGTTCAATTGGTGGAGGCGGATAAGGCCGCGGATGGTCAGATCGCCGTCTACGTGGGCTATGGCAGCGGTGTGGCGTTGGAACAAGGTGGCAAGACCGCCCGTGGCGATCACCGTCACCGGGCCCACGATCTCTTGGCACAGGCGCGTCACCAGCCCTTCGATCAGGCCGACATAGCCCCAGAACACGCCCGATTGCATGGCGTGCACGGTGCCCTTGCCGATGGCGCCGGCATTGTCGGCCGGCGGTTCGACCGCTATGCGCGGCAGTTTGGCAGCGGCCTGATACAGCGCATCCATCGAAAGATTGATGCCCGGCGCAATCGCCCCGCCCTGATAGGCACCATCGGCTGATACCACATCGAAGGTGGTGGCGGTGCCGAAATCGACTATGATCAGATTGCCCGGCCACAGCGCGTGGGCGGCAACGGCATTCACCAGCCGATCCGCGCCCACTTCGGCGGGATTGGGCAAGGCGATGGTGAGCCCCAGATCGATCTGGCCCAGCGCCACCACATCCGGTTCGACCTTGAAATATTTGCGGCACAGGCGCTGCAGATTGAACAGGGTTTGCGGCACCACAGTGGATATGATGGCGGCATCGACGCTGCCCATCGCCACGGCTTCCAGTGCCATCAACTGGTGCAGCCACACGGCATATTCATCCGCCGTGCGCTGGCCATCGGTGGAAATGCGCCAGCGGTGGACGATCGTCTCGCCGGCACACAGCGCAAAGACGATGTTGGTGTTGCCGACATCAATGGCAAGCAGCATGGACCTTCTCCCTGGCGCGATCAGATGGCGAAGACTTCGCCGGCGTGGATGACACGCACCGCGCCGTCGTCAAGACGCATCAAAAGCGCGCCGTCGTCGGCAATACCGCTGAACACGCCTTCCGGTGCCTCGTTGCCGAGCCGGGCCACGATGCGCCCGCCGATGCCGGCAGCGCGTGCCAGCCAGGCTTCGCGCACCGCAGCAAAGCCGCGCGCCGCCCAGATGCCGCGCCACTGGCTGAACGCGGCGGCCAGTTCATCAAGCAGCGCCGCCGGCGTTGGCACCGGCAGCCCGGCAGCAGCAAGACTGGTAGCGGGGCGTTCGGCGATATCGGGATGGTGCGCGAGGTTGACGCCGATGCCAATCACCAGCGCCGCGCCCTGGCGTTCGAGCAGGATGCCGGCGCATTTTCGGCCATCGAGCAGCAGATCGTTGGGCCATTTCAGGGCCAGGCGCGATGGTTGGCCGCTGAGCGCCGCCAGCGCGTCGTGCAGCGCCAGCGCCGCGACAAAGCTGAGTTGCTGCACCGGCCCTTCGGCCTTGACCAGCACCGAACCCATGAAATTTCCCGTGCCGTCGTTCCACACCCGGCCGCGGCGGCCGCGCCCGGCGGTCTGGCGATCGGCAATGACCCAGTGGCCATCGGGGAACGTATCGGTGCGGGCCAGCAGCCAATCGTTGGTGGAGCCCACTTCAGGCAAGTGGGTGAAGGGCTGAGCGGTCAATTCGGGAAAAGCGCCGCAGCCGCGCGGGTCGTGGCTGCCGCCAGCGGCGAAATGGCAAGCATGCCGATGGGAGAGCAGAACAACGCGCAGGCAGCGATCATGGCGCCGTTGACGGCGCTGCCCTCGGTGGCGAGCGGAACTCCCGGTTCGTCGAAATACATGATCTTGATGAGGCGCAGGTAATAAAAGGCGGCCACCACTGAAGCGATGAAGCCGATCAGCGCCAGCGCGATCAGGCCCGAGGCGACGGCGGCCTGAAACACCGCGAACTTGGGCCAGAAACCCAGCAAGGGCGGGATGCCCGCGAGGCTGAACATGAAGATGGCGAGCGCGGCGGCGAGCTTTGGCTGGGTTTTGGACAGGCCGGCGAAATCGGCCATGTTTTCCACAGGGCTGCCATCGGGGCGGCGCAGTTGCAGGACGACCAGGAAGCTGCCCAGCGTCATCGCGACGTAGACGGCGGTGTAGAACAGCAGCGCCGAAACGCCGGCGGGCGTGCCGGGGGTGAGGCCGACGAGCGCAAAGCCGATATTGGCGATGGAGCTGTAGGCCAGAAGGCGCTTGATGTTGGTTTGCGCCACGGCGGCGACGGCGCCGAGCACCATCGAGGCGATGGCGATGAAGATGAGGATCTGCTGCCAATCAGCCGCGATGTTTCCGGGGAAGGCCACGACCAGCACGCGGGCCATCAGGCCGAGCGCGGCGGCCTTGGGGGCGGCCGAAAAAAAGGCAGCGACCGGCGTGGGCGCGCCTTCGTACACATCGGGTGTCCACATGTGGAACGGCACGGCCGATACCTTGAAGGCAAGGCCCGACAAGATAAAGACGATGCCGAACAGCAGGCCCAGCGAGCGTTCGGTCTGGCCGCCGACGACGCTGGCGATGGTGTCGAGCTGGGTGGAACCGGAAAAGCCGTAGATGAGGGTGACACCATAAAGCAGGATGCCCGATGCCAGCGCGCCAAGGACGAAATATTTGAGGCCGGCTTCGGCGGAGCGATTGTCCTGGCGGTGGAAGGCGGCGAGCACATAGGACGGCAGCGCTGCCAGTTCGAGGCCGACGTAAAGCGTGAGCAGATCGTTGGCCGAGACCATGATCGTCAACCCCAGCGTCGCCAACAGCATCAGCACCGGATATTCGAACCGACCGGTGCCGCTTTCCTTGAGCCACGGCAGCGCCAGCAGCACCGATGCAGCGGAAGCTGCCAGGATGATGACCTTGAGGAAGGCGGAAAAATCATCGGCGACATACAGGCCATCGAAGGCACGAGTGGTGCCGGCCGGGGCATCGAGCAGGGTGAAGCCTGCCAGCGCCAGAATCGCCACGGCAAACAGGCTGGTGACGGTGAGGGCGCGATGTTTCGCGGTGAACGTGCCGAGCATCAGCGCCGCGAGGCTGCCGAGCGTGATCACGGTTTCCGGGCCGGCGACGGCGATGGAGGTGAAGATCGGGTGCATCAGTGGAGCTTCTCTTGCGCCAGAGCTTTATCAGCGTTTGCCGGGCTTTTGAGTGCAGGCAGGACAGCTGACAGGGTCATATCAGTTGGCACGGTGGCCAGCGCGCGGCCTTCGAGGCGGGCAACGACGGCGGCGATCGCCGGCTTCATCGGATCCTGAAAGCTTTTGGGGTAGATGCCCATCCACAGCACCGCGAAAATGATCGGGGCCAGGATGGCGATCTCGCGCGCATTCAAATCGGGCATGGCGCGCGTATCGTCGCCGGCGGCCTTGCCGTAAGCGACGCGGGCATAAAGCCACAGCATGTAGGCGGCCCCCAGAATGATGCCGGTGGTGAGCACGAAGGTCGCCCAGGTGCTGGTTTGATACATGCCCAAAAGCACGAGGAATTCAGCGACAAAGCCCGACGTGGCCGGCAGGCCGACACTGGCCATGGTGAAGAACAGCAGCACCAGCGCATATTTGGGCATGGTATCGGCCAGCCCGCCATAACGCCCGATTTCGCGGGTGTGCAGCCGATCGTAGATCACGCCGACACACAGGAACAATGCGCCCGAAACCAGCCCGTGGCTGAGCATCATCACCATCGCGCCTTCGATGCCTTGCGTGTTGAGTGCAAACAGCCCGCCGGTGACGAACGCCATGTGCGCGACGGAGGAATAAGCAATCAGCTTCTTCATGTCCTGCTGCACGAGCGCGACCAGCGACGTGTAGACCACAGCCACCATCGACAGGCCGAAGACCAGCCAGATCAATTGCGCGCTGGCATCGGGGAACATCGGCAGCGAAAAGCGGATGAAGCCATAGCCGCCGAGTTTGAGCAGCACGCCCGCCAGAATGACAGAGCCGGCGGTGGGCGCTTCGACGTGGGCATCGGGCAGCCAGGTGTGCACCGGCCACATCGGCATCTTCACGGCGAAGCTGGCGAAAAAGGCAAGGAACAGCCAGAATTGCGCGTTTTTCGGGAAATCCGTGCGCGACAGCACGCCGATATCGGAACTGCCGGCCACGTCCACCATCCACAGCATCGCGACCAGCATCAGCACCGAGCCAAGCAGCGTGTAGAGGAAGAATTTGTACGACGCATAAATCCGCCGGGCGCCGCCCCAGATGCCGATGATCAGGAACATCGGGATCAGGCCGCCTTCGAAGAACAGATAGAACAGGAAGATATCGCGGGCGGCAAAGGTGCCGATCATCAGCGATTCCATCAGCAGAAACGCCGCCATATATTCGGGCACGCGTTTTTTCACGGCAACCCAACTGGCCAGCACGCACAGCGGCATCAGGAACACCGAAAGCTCGATCAGCATCAGCGCAATGCCGTCGATGCCCAGCGACCAGTTGAGGAACGGCGCGAACAGCGGCAGATTTTCACTGAACTGGAAGGCGGCGGTGGTTTGATCAAAACTGGCCCACAGCCAGATGCCCAGCGCAAATTCCACCAAGGTGGTCGCCAGTGCCACGACGCGGGCGCGGGAAGCCCGTTCGGCGTCGGCGCCTGGCAGCGTGAGCAACATCAGCGCGGCCGCCACCGGCAGCAAAATCATCAGGGAAAGGATCGGCATCAGCGCATCATCCAGGCGGCAGCGGCAGCGAGGCCGATCAGCATCACCAGAGCGTAGGAATAGACATAGCCCGACTGGAAGCGCCGCAGCGTCGCCGCACCGGCCACCACCATATCAGCGGCGCCATTGGGGCCGAAGCGGTCGATGGTCTGTTGATCACCGCGCGTCCAGAACTGGCGGCCCAGCCACTGCGCAGGGCGGACGAAGATCACATCGTAAAGCTCGTCGAAATACCATTTGTGCACAAGGAACTGGTAAAGGCCGGGCACTTCGCGCTGCCACCAGACCGGGATCGACGGCTTGTTCAGATAGACATACCAGGCGAGGCCGAGGCCAAGGAAGAAGGCCACTGAGGGCGTGTAGACCACCCAGGCCGGCACTTCGTGCATGGCGTGCATGAGGTCGGCGCGGAATGCGAGGCTGCCGCGCCAGAACTGCGCGCCGTCCTCGGCACCAACGAACGCTTCATGCCACACCAGCCCGGCAAACAGCGCGCCGGCGCCGAGCAGGAACAGCGGCACGAGCATCGACAGCGGGCTTTCGTGGGGATGATAGCCTGCGGTGCCGTCGTCATGAGCGTGAGCGGGTGCGTGGGCGGGTGCGGGTGCGGGTGCGTCGTGCCCATGATCGCCGTGCGCCGCGTGCTGGATATGCTCGGAACCCGCCCAGCGCGGCTTGCCGAAGAAGGTGAGGAACACCAGCCGCCACGAATAGAAGCTGGTCAACGCCGCCACGAGCGCACCGACGAAGAAGGCAAAGGTGCCGTGGCTGGTGCCGCTGGCGAACGCGGCTTCGAGGATGGCATCCTTGGAATAATAACCGGCGGTGAAGAAGAAGCCGGTGAGCGCCAGCGTGCCGACGGTCATCAGCGCGAAGGTGATCGGGATGTGTTTGCGCAGGCCGCCGTAAAACCGCATGTCCTGTTCGTGGTGCATGGCGTGGATGACACTGCCGGCACCCAGGAACAGCAGCGCCTTGAAGAAGGCGTGGGTGAACAGGTGGAACATCGCCGCCCCGTAAGCCCCGCTGCCGGCAGCGAAAAACATGTAGCCCAGTTGCGAGCAGGTCGAATAGGCGATGACGCGTTTGATATCGGTTTGGACCACGGCCACCGTGGCGGCAAACAGCGCCGTGCAGGCGCCAACAATGCAAACGACAGCCTGCGCGGTGGGGCTGGCTTCGAACATCGGCGACATGCGGCAGACCATGAACACGCCGGCCGTCACCATGGTGGCAGCGTGGATGAGCGCGGAGACGGGCGTAGGCCCTTCCATCGCGTCGGGCAGCCAGGTGTGCAGGCCCAATTGGGCGGATTTGCCCATCGCGCCGACGAACAGCAGCAGGCACAGGCAGGTCATCACATCGACGCGGGCACCGAGGAAACTGAAGGTTTGACCCGTGTGCTGCGGCACGGCGGCGAAAATGCCATCGAGCGAGACCGTGCCAAACACCATGAAAATGCCGAAAATGCCGAGCGAATAACCAAAATCGCCAACCCGGTTGACCACGAACGCCTTGATGGCGGCCGCGTTGGCCGACGGCTTGTGATACCAGAAACCGATGAGCAGATAGGAGGCGAGGCCAACGCCTTCCCAGCCGAAGAACATCTGCACCAGATTGTCGGCAGTCACCAGCATCAGCATGGCAAAGGTGAACAGCGACAGATAGGCGAAGAAACGGCTTTGCGACGGGTCTTCCTCCATATAGCCCCAGCTATACAGATGGACGAGCGCCGAGACGCTGGTAACAACAACCAGCATGACCGCGGTGAGCGTATCGACCTTGAGCGCCCACTGCACGGACAGGCCGCCGCTTTGAATCCAGTCGAGCACCGGCACGTTGTAGCCGGCAGCGTCGTTCAGCCAAAATTGCGTAAAGATCACCCACGCCAGCGCGGCGGAAACGAACAGGCCGGCCGTGGTGATCGCCTTGGCCGCGGTGTGGCCGATGATGCGCCCGCCCAAGCCGGCGACAAGCGCGGTGAGCAGCGGCAGGAAGACGAGGATGGTGATCATCGTCAGCCCTTCATCAGATCGGCTTGATCAACCGCAACGGAGCCGCGATTGCGAAAATAGATCACCAATATGGCGAGGCCGATCGCTGCTTCACCCGCAGCCACGGTGAGCACGAACATCGCGAAGATCTGGCCGTGGACCTGGTGCAGGAAGGCCGAGAAAGCGACGAGGTTGATGTTCACCGCGAGCAGGATAAGCTCGAGCGCCATCAGGATGATGATGATGTTGCGGCGATTGAGGAAGATGCCGAACACGCCGAGCACGAACAGTGCGGCGGAGACCGCAAGATAGTGTGTGAGGCCGATCACAGATCCACCCCCTGGCCCAGCCCGGCCTTGCCGATGCCGAGCGTGCCGGCGGGCGTGCGCGCGTTCTGCACGGCGATATCCTGTTTCTTGGTGCCGATACGGCGGCGATGGGTGAGGACGATGGCGCCGATCATCGCGGCGAGCAGCAGCAGCCCCGACATCGAAAACACGAAGAAATAGCGCGTGTAAAGCTGGCTGCCGATCCACTGGGTGTTGCTCATCCCCGGCGGCGGGCCAGCGAGGGCTTCGTGCATGATCACGCCCTGCCCGGCTTCCCAGCCGGCGGCAACCAGCAGGATTTCGGTGAGGATGACGCCCGACACGAGCAGGCCGAGCGGTAGATTTTTCAGGGCGCCGCGCTGCAACGCCTTGAAATCGATATCGAGCATCATCACGACAAACAGGAACAGCACCGCCACCGCGCCAACGTAAACGATGACCAGCAGCATCGCGAGAAATTCAGCCCCGAGCAGGATGAACAGGCCGGCAGCGTTGAAGAACGCCAGGATCAGCCACAACACCGAATGCACCGGATTTTTTGCGCTGATCACCATCAGCCCGCTGATGAGCAGCAGGCCGGCAAACAGATAGAAGGCGAAGGCGGCCATCAGAATGCCCCCGTACCGTCATGCCGGAGGCCAGCGCTGGCGGCGCGGTGGATGCTGGCCTGCGCCAGCATGACGGGGTTCCGGGCCATCAACGCCACTCCGCATCGGCGGCGATGTTGCTGGCGATGGCACGTTCCCACTTGTCACCGTTGGCGAGCAATTTGCCCTTGTCGTAAATCAGTTCTTCGCGGGTTTCGGTGGCAAATTCGAAATTGGGCGTTTCGACGATGGCATCCACCGGGCAGGCTTCCTGGCACAGCCCGCAATAGATGCACTTGGTCATGTCGATGTCATAGCGGGTGGTGCGGCGGCTGCCGTCGATGCGCGGTTCAGCTTCGATGGTGATGGCCTGCGCCGGGCAGACGGCTTCGCATAATTTGCAGGCGATGCAGCGTTCCTCGCCATTGGGATAACGGCGCAGCGCGTGCTCGCCGCGAAAACGCGGGCTGATCGGGCCTTTTTCAAACGGGTAGTTGAGCGTGACCTTGGGCCGGAAGAAATAGCGCAGCGTCAGCCACATGCCGGAGATGAACTCCAGCAGCAGCAGCGACTTGGCGGAACGGAGCAGTGCAGTCATGCGGGCAGACTCCCCGGCGCAAGATCAAAATGGCCGGTGAACATCAGCCAGCCGGACACGACAACCACCCAGAACAGCGACAGCGGCAGGAACACTTTCCAGCCCAGCCGCATCAGCTGGTCATAACGGTAACGCGGCACGCTGGCCTTCACCCAGGCGAAGACGAAAAACATGAAGGCCATCTTGGACAGGAACCAGACGAAACCGGGAATGAGATACAACGGTGCCCAGTCCAGCGGCGGCAGCCAGCCGCCCAGAAACAAGGTGGGGATGAGCGCGCACATGAAGAGGATGTTGGCATATTCGCCGAGGAAGAAGAGCGCGAAGCTCATGGACGAATATTCGACCTGATAGCCGGCGACGAGTTCGGCTTCGGCTTCGGGCAGATCGAAGGGGGGCCGATTGGTTTCGGCCAGCGCAGTGATGAAAAACATGATGGCCATCGGAAACAGCAATGGATTGAAGATGTTGCCGTTGAGGATGCCCAGCACATTAGCCTTCTGGCTCATCACGATGTCGGACAGGTTGAGGCTTTGGGCGTACATCATCACGGCAACGAGGATGAAGCCCATCGACACTTCGTAGCTGACCATCTGCGCCGCCGAACGCAGCCCGCCGAGGAAGGCGTATTTGGAATTGGACGCCCAACCCGACATGATGATGCCGTAAACGCCCATCGAGGAAACGGCGAACACATACAGCAGCCCGACATTGAGATCGGCCAGCACGAGGCCGGCATCGAACGGCATCACCGCCCACACCACCAGCGCCAGCGTGAAGCTGATCATCGGGGCGAGCAGGAACACGCCGGTGGAGGCGCCAGACGGGATAATGGTTTCTTTCAGAAACAGTTTGGCGGCATCCGCAAAGGTTTGCAGCAAACCGAACGGGCCAACGACGTTGGGCCCGCGCCGCATCTGCATCGCGGCCCAGATCTTGCGGTCGAAATACACCGCCAGCGCCACGCCCACCATCACCGGAAAGGCGATGGCGAGGATCAGCGTCAGGTTGGCGAGGAACCAGCCCAGGCCTTGCCCGAACTGTTCGATGAACCAGCCGGTGTAGGTCATTCGGCTGCCTCTCGTGCTTCTGGGGCGAGCAGCGAGGACACACAGGCCGCCATGGTGGCACTGGCCCGCGCCACCGGGTTGGTGAGGTGATAATTGCTGTAGATGTGTTGCAGCGGGCCCCGAAGTTCGGCAACGCCTGGATCTGCCCCCATCGCTGGCAGGGTTGCAGCCCGGTCGATCAGGCCGTCGCGGGCGAGATCGGGCCAATCGGCGGCGATGCGGCGGCGCAGGGCCGACAGATCATCGTAGGGCAGCTTGACGCCAAGCACGGAGGAGAGTGCGCGGAAGATCGTCCAATCTTCGCGGGCGTCGCCGGGGGCCTGCGTCGCCTTCAATGCGCGCTGCACGCGGCCTTCCAGATTGACGTAGGTGCCGGCCTTTTCGGTGTAGGCCGCCGCCGGCAGGATCACATCGGCGCAGGCCACACCGGAATCGCCGTGGGTGCCGATGTAAACGGTGAAGCGGCCCGCCTGCACGTTCACTTCATCCGCACCCAGCAGAAACAGCGCCTTCACATCGGCATCGGCGAGCAACGCAGCCGCGCCGCCATCGACTGCCAGGCCAAGCCGCAGCGCGCCGGCGCGAGCGGCCGCCGTGTGCAGCAGATTGAAACCGTTCCAGCCAGCCTTGATCACGCCCAGCGTGGCTGCGGCTGCGCGCGCGGCGGCATAAAGCCCGGGCGTTTTCAGTGCGCCCATGCCCACGATGATCATCGGCCGCTGGGCCTTGGCAAAGGCGGCAATCACATCGGCGGGCAGATTGGCCAGCAGCGCGGCATCGTCGCCCAATTGGGTAACCGGGAAGGACAAATCCACCTCCGGCCCGATGGCAAACGCCCTGGCCTTGCCCTTCATCACGGCCTTGCGCAGCCGCACGTTGAGCAGCGCGGCCTCGAAGCGCGGATTGGTGCCGACAAGCAGAATTGCATCGGCCGTCTCGGCGCCCGCCAGCCCGGCGTTGAACAGCCAGTTTGCCGGCTCAGCGGTGTCGAACAATGCGCCGTCCTGCCGGCACTCGATGCGCGCGGCGCCCAGTCCGGCGAGCAGATCCTGGCAGGCCACCATGTCTTCCACCGCATTCAGATCGCCAAAGATACCGGCAATTTCGTGGCCCTGCAGGCCTTTGAGGCCAGCGGCGATGGCGGCAAAGGCTTCGGCCCAGCCGGTTTTCTGCAGCTTGCCGTTCACCCGCACCCACGGGTTGTCGAGACGCCGTTCCGACAGGCCATCAACGGCAAAGCGGCTCTTGTCGGCCAGCCATTCCTCGTTGACGTCGTCGTTGATGCGCGGCGTGACGCGCAGCACGGCAGCGTCGCGGCTGCCGACGACGATGTTGCTGCCGACCGCGTCCATCACGTCGATCGAATCGGTTTTCTTCAGCTCCCACGGGCGAGCCTGAAAGGCGTAGGGCTTGGAGGTGAGCGCGCCCACCGGGCACAAATCGATCACGTTGCCCGACACTTCGGAGGTGACGGCCTTTTCCAGATACGATGTGATCTGCATCGACTCGCCGCGGCCGATGGAACCGATTTCCTCGACGCCGGCAATTTCTTCGGCAAATCGCACACAGCGCGTGCAGTGGATGCAGCGCGTCATCACCGTCTTGATCAGCGGGCCCATGTATTTTTCGGTCACCGCGCGCTTGTTTTCGTCGTAGCGGCTGGCGCCCTTGCCGTAAGCCAGGGCCTGATCCTGCAGATCGCACTCGCCGCCCTGATCGCATATCGGGCAATCGAGCGGGTGGTTGATCAGCAGGAATTCCATGACCCCTTCGCGGGCCTTCTTCACCTTTTCGGAGCGAGTGTGAATCACCTGGCCATCGGCGGCCGGCATGGCGCAGCTGGCCACCGGCTTGGGGGCTTTTTCCATTTCCACCAGGCACATGCGGCAATTGCCGGCGATGGACAGGCGTTCGTGGTAGCAAAAACGCGGAATTTCGGCGCCGGCGGCTTCGCAAGCCTGCAGCACGGTGGCGCCGTTCGGCACTTCCACTTCAATGCCATCGACGGTCAGTTTCGGCATGGTCTGTTCAATCCTGCCGGATCAGCCCGCACAGGGCCGCGCCGCGGGGCCGGCCGCACATGCATCGCAATCGCTTCCAATTGGTCCGCTTGACCAAATCCATCAAGCCGCGCGGGTATAGCGATCCCGTTTCGCCATGGGAAGGCCAAACGGCGCCGCATACCGCACTGCCGCATTTTTCCGGCCGGCAAGGTCATGCCCAACGCTTGGAAGCCGGACCAGCTGGCCCTATAGGCGCACGATGACCAAATCCATTCACATCGTCGGCGGCGGCCTCGCCGGTTCGGAAGCCGCCTGGCAAATCGCGCAGGCCGGCATACAGGTGATTTTGCACGAAATGCGCGGGGTGCAGGGCACTGACGCCCACAAGACTGACGGGCTGGCCGAACTGGTGTGCTCCAACAGTTTTCGCAGCGATGATCCCGATAATAATGCGGTGGGCCTCATCCATCAGGAAATGCGTGCGCTGAGCAGCCTGATCATGCGCGAAGCCGATGCCGCCCGCGTGCCGGCCGGTTCGGCGCTGGCGGTGGACCGCGACCAGTTTTCACAGGCTGTCACCGCCGCGCTGGCCAATCACCCCAATGTCACCATCGTGCGCGAATTGATCGCCGGCCTGCCGCCAGCGGACTGGGACAGCGTGATCATCGCCACCGGGCCGCTCACCGCCGCGCCGCTCGCCGAGGCCATCCGCGGCCTGACCGGCGAGGACAGCCTGGCGTTTTTCGATGCCATTGCGCCGGTGATCCACTTTGAATCGGTCAACCAGGATATCGCCTGGTTCCAGAGCCGCTGGGACAAGGGAGAGGGCAAGGATTACCTCAACTGCCCGATGGACAAGGAGCAGTATGAGGCCTTCATCGATGCGATGCTGGCGGCGGAAAAGACCGTGTTCAAGGAATGGGAGGCCAACACGCCCTATTTCGATGGCTGCATGCCGATCGAGGTGATGGCGGAACGTGGCCGCAACACGCCGCGCTTTGGCCCGATGAAGCCGGTGGGCCTGACCAACCCCGCCACCGGCCGCCGCGCCTGGGCAGTGGTGCAATTGCGGCAGGACAATGCTCTGGGCACGCTGTGGAACATGGTGGGTTTTCAGACCAAGATGAAGCATGCCGAACAGGTGCGCGTGCTGCGCATGATCCCCGGCCTTGAACAGGCCGAATTTGCCAAGCTGGGCGGCCTGCACCGCAACACCTTCTTCAATTCGCCGCGCCTGCTCGATGCCACGCTGCGGCTGAAAGCCATGCCGGCGGTGCGCTTTGCCGGGCAGATCACGGGCTGCGAAGGCTATGTCGAAAGTGCCGCCGTTGGCCTGATGGCGGCACGTTTTGCCATTGCCGAGCGGCAGGGCCGCGAACCGGTGCCGCCGCCTGCCACCACGGCACTGGGCGCCATCCTCGCCCACATCACCGGCGGCGCCGACGCTTCGACCTTCCAGCCGATGAACGTCAATTTCGGGCTGTTCCCGCCGCTGTCCCCGCCGCCGACGTCGAAGGATCAGCGCAAACCCGGCCTGGTGGCGCGGGCGCGGGCCGATCTGGCGGGGTGGATGGCGGCGGCCAGTTGACGCGCTGACGGCCGCGGGTGACTGTCGCCAGCAAAGGGGACGGGCCATGGCACAGAACATCAATCGCCGGCAGATGATCGCGGCGGCTGCCGCCGTGGCCGCGCTGCCGGCGGCGGCGGCGACAGTGCTTCGTGTCGATGGTGAGCGCCTGAAGGCAACGCTGGAAGGCCTGAGCAAATTTGGCCGGCCTGAGGGCGGAACTTTTGCCGATGGGGTGAGCCGCACCGCCTATTCCGCTGCCGACATCGGTGGGCGCGCCTATGCGATGGGGCTGATGCGCGAGGCCGGGCTGAACCCGGTGATCGACCCGGCGGGCAACATCATCGGCCGGCGCGAGGGCACCATGAAGGGTGCCAAGCCGATCATCATCGGATCGCATATCGATTCAGTGCGCGCGGGCGGCAATTTCGATGGTGATGTCGGCTCGATGGGCGCGCTGGAAGTGCTGCGCACCCTGAATGATCGCAAGATCACGACCCGCCACCCGGTGGAAATGGCGATCTGGTCCAACGAGGAAGGCGGCACCGTGGGCAGCACGGCGTTTGCCGGGATGCTGGAGCCCGGCGCGCTCGACAATCTTTATTATGGGATCACGCTGCGCGATGGCCTGAAGCGCATCGGCGGCGATCCCGAACGGCTGGCGCAGGCGGCGCGGCCGGCGGGCTCAATCCACGCCTATCTCGAACTGCACATCGAACAGGGCGGGATATTGGACAAGGCGCGCATCCCGATCGGCGTGGTGGACGGGATTGTCGCGATCGACCGCTATGATGTCACCATCACCGGCTTTGCCAATCACGCCGGAACGACTCCGATGCCGGGCCGCCGCAACGCACTGATTGCGGCAGCGCGGCTGATCGAAGCCGTAGACAGCATCGTCAAGCGCGAGCCGGGGCGGCAGGTCGGGACAGTGGGGCAATTGGCGGTGTTTCCCAACGCGCCCAACGTCATCCCCGGCCGGGTGGAAATGACCGTTGAACTGCGCGATCTGGCGGAATCAAAAGTGGCCGAATTGGGCCGGGCGGTGCAGGCGCGGGCACAGGAAATCGCTGCCGAAACCGGCACCACCATCAGCTTTCATCGAACTGAAAATATTCGTGCGGCGCTGGCCCATCCCGCCGTCCAGTCGCGGATCGAGGCGGCGGCGAAACAGTTGGGCCTGCCGTTCATCCATCTGCCCAGCGGGGCCGGCCACGACGCGCAGTTGTTGGCCACATTGGGCCCGATGGGCATGATTTTCGTGCCCAGCATCGACGGCATCAGCCATTCGCCCAAGGAGCTTTCGACCTGGGGCGACTGCGCCAACGGTGCAAATGTGTTGCTGGCCGCGCTGTTGGCGATCGACACGGCGACGATCTAGGCTCACTCGGCTTCTTCGACCGCGCACACGCACGCGGCCTTGGGTTTGCGTTTCAGGGCGGTGGTGGCAAATTCCCTCGGTGTCAGGGCGCCGTCGGCATTGCGGTCGGCACGGGTGAATTTGGTGGTGGTGGCGGCGGCGAATTCATCGAACTCGAGCCGGCCGTCGCCATTCTTGTCGGCACGGGTGAAGGATTTTTGGCGGTTGGCCTGAAATTCGGTGCGGCCCACGTTGCCGTCCTTGTCCTTGTCATAGCGCTTCAGGCGGCGGGCTTCGCGCTCGGCATCGGACAAGGGGGAGCGCGGGGCGGCCAAAGGCTCATCGGCTGCCGCCGCTGCTGAGGGAGGCGCGGCCACGGCAAGCGCGGCTGCGGGCTGGGTGATGGGCGGCGCGCGCCACACGATCAGGCCAGCGCCGAGCAGGCCGACAAGCGCCGCGACAAAGCCAAGGATGCGGCGCATGAAACACTCCCACAATCACACGACCCTGTGGGAAAATTCATAGGCTGGCTCAGCGGCCGAACGCAACCACCTTGAGCATCAGCCATTGCCGGGCGGCATTGCCGCGCGGTTCGAGCGGGCGGCCGGCGGCGTGGTGGGCGGCGTCGCGGGCTGCAAGTTCCGCCAGCACGCGCAGCGGGCGCAGCAATATGCTGGTGCGGCCCGGCACGCCCTGCCCCTCCCCCCATCGCCCCAGCATCCAGGCGCGGCCCAGCATCGCGGCTTCCGCCAAATCACCGCCCAGCAGCCGCGCCGCCAGAACGAACAACGCAGCCCCGCCTTCGACATGGGCGGACGGCAAATCTTCCGCCCCGAGCAGGCACAGCCAGCGATCTTCCAGCGTGGCCAGATCGGCGCCCGACAGCCGGGGCAGCACGCGCGCCTGCAAGGCCTGCAACAAAGGTTGGGCCGGGGCCGGGCCGGTATCAAGCTCGATCAGCCGGTCCCGCCACCAGGCCAGCTTTATCTCCCCCAGCATGGGATCGGTGGAGCTGGCCACGACGTGCGCCAGCTCGCTGTCCAGCGCCAGCAGCGCGACCAGAGCGGGGCGGGCCGGCGCCGCTGCATACAGGCAGGCCAGCCAGCGTTCGCGGTCGCGCTGCTTGAGTTCCCTGGCGATGATTGCAAACGGGTCCATCACTGCGCCAGTTCGGCGATGATGATGTCTTCTGCTGAATAAAACGCCGAGGCGATTTTGGGGAAGCGCGCGGGATCGGCGCTGGTGCCGGTGAGGGCATAGGCGAACACGCGGCCGCGTTTCTGATCCACCCACAAGCCGGCGAGCAGGCCATAAGCCTCCCCCAGATGGCCCCACCAGCGCGCGTTTGGCACTGGCTGGTCGGTCGCGCCCTTGCGGCCAGAAAGGCACTGCGGACCGGCACCGTAACACAGCATCTGGCCGTGATAATCATCGCCTGGCACGGCGCCTGAACCTTGGGGCCCGCTGGCCTGCCAGACGGGGGTGAGCATCGCCTTCACCGTGGCAGGTTTGAGCAGGCGCGCGCCGCTTAATTCGCCGCCGCGCAGCAGCAATTGGCCGATGCGCGCCAGATCGGGGATGGTGATGCGCAGGCCGCCTTGCGGCGAAAAGATGGTGCCGTTGCTGCCCGGTTGGTAGGCCGCCAGATCGCAGCTGGCGATGCTGCGCACCGGGCAGGCGCTGCGCTGGCCGTGCAGATCATCAACTTGCGCCGCCCAAGGCCCGGCGGCGTTCCAGTGCGATTCGTCGGCGCCCTTGCGGTACAGAACGGCGGCGCGGGCGATGGCGGCATCGGATGCACCCTGCCAGTTGTAGCCAGCATCAATCTTGAGCGGCGCCAGCACCAACCGCGTCATCAGCCGATCAAAACGTTCGCCCGTGGCGGCTTCCATCACGGATGCGATGAGGCCGTAATTCAGATTGGCATATTCGAAACGCTGGCCCGGCGCGCCCGGCCCCCAGTGCTGGGCGGCGAGTTTGTCCTGCAACCGTTCTTCGAGGGCAAAGCCATAGCCCGGGCCGTCGACAATGCCGCTGGTGTGGGAGAGCAGCTGGCGCAGCGTCACCGGCACATCTGGGTGGGCGGGGTGGCGCGGTTGCCAGCCGAGAACCGCACCGACGTCGCGGTCGAGATCGATCTTGCCCTGCTCCACCAGCCGCCACACCGCGATGGCCACGACGAGTTTGGAGATGGAGGCGACGCGGATGACGCTGTCGGGCATAAGCGGGCGGTTTGCGGCGATATCGGCCAGGCCGTGCGCTTCGGCGCGAATGATGCGGCTGCGCGTTGCAACCACACCGACAACGCCTGAAAGCTGCGGCGCACGCGTGTCGCTGCCGGCGATCAGATCAGCCAATGGGTTGGCCGCGGCGGGACTGGCCAGAAAAACAAGGAGAGCAAAAATCGCGCGCATCGCCAGCTTCATAAGCGGGAGCGGCGGGCATGGCCAGCGCCCGTGTGCTGCGCTAGCGTGGGCAAATGACGACGCGAATTGCCATCGGACTGATGTCCGGCACCTCCATGGACGGTATCGACGCCGCCCTGATCGAAACCGATGGCGAGGGCGTGGTGAACCCGGCCGCTTTCATGTTTTTTCCGTATGAGCCGGATTATCGCCAGCGCCTGCGCGGTGCGATGGCCCGCGCGCTGGAAATGCACGCCCCGGCGCGCGACCCGCTGATCGATGCGGTGGAACAGGAATCGACCGGCCTGCACGCGATGGCCGTGCACCGCCTGCTCGCCGCCACGCACACGCGCCGCGACGATGTGGCGGTGATCGGCTTTCACGGCCAGACCATCGCGCACCGGCCTGACCGCAAATGGACCTGGCAGATCGGCGACGGCGCCACGCTGAAAGCTGCCACGCGCATTCCCGTCGCCTATGATTTCCGCAGCGCCGATGTGGCGGCCGGCGGCCAGGGTGCACCGCTGGCGCCGGGCTATCACCGGGCGCGATCGGCGGAACTGGGCCGGCCGCCCAATAACGGAGGGCTAGGCGTGCTCAACCTAGGCGGGGTGGGCAATCTGACGTGGTTAGCGGCGGACGGCAATTGGGGCAGTTTCGACACCGGCCCCGGCAACGCCCTGATCGACGATTGGGTGCGCACCCATACCGGGCGCAGTTACGATGAAGATGGCAAGTTTGCTGCCGGGGGCATGGTCCACGACAATGTGCTGATGACGCTGGCTGACAATCCGTGGTTCGATGCGGCGCCGCCCAAATCGCTCGACCGCAACGCCTGGGATATCGCGGCGCTGCGCGGGCTGTCAGCGGGCGACGGCGCGGCGACGTTGACGGCGTTCACGGCGGAGACGGTGCGCCTCGCCCTCACCCACATCCCGCCGATTGGGCGGCTGCTGGTGACGGGCGGCGGCCGGCTCAATCCGGTGCTGATGGCACAAATCGCCCGCCGCTGCGGCGTGCCAACGGAGCCGGTGGAAGCGGTGGGCTGGAACGGTGACGCGCTGGAGGCCGAGGCCTTCGCGTGGCTGGCGGTGCGCGTGCTGGACGGCAAACCGCTGAGCTGGCCGGAGACGACGGGTGTGCCGCAGCCGCTGGCAGGCGGGCGGGTGGCCTGACGAATTACCGGCCGCCGTTGGCCAACCGCATATCCAGATAGCCGTCTACTTCGCCCATCAGCAGAGCCATTTCATTCTGGAAGAAATGGTTGGCGCCGGGGATGGTGCTGTGGTGGATGGTGATGTGGCGCTGGGTTCTCAATTTTTCGACCAGCTTGAGCACGGCGGGCGGCGGCACCACTTCGTCGTTTTCGCCGTCAACGATGATGCCGCTCGATGGGCACGGGGCCAAGAACGAAAAATCATACATGTTGGCTGGCGGCGCGATCGAGATGAAGCCCTTGATTTCAGGACGGCGCATCAGCAGTTGCATGCCGATCCACGCCCCGCAGGAAAAACCGCTTACCCATGTGGTGTGGGCTTCGGGGTTGAACTGCTGCAACCAATCAAGCGCGCTGGCCGCATCCGAAAGCTCGCCGATGCCGTTGTCGAACACGCCCTGGCTGCGGCCGACGCCGCGGAAATTGAAGCGCAGCGTGGCAAAGCCGCGCCGCACGAAGCTTTGATACAGTGCCAGCACGATCGGATGGTTCATCGTGCCCTGCGCCGGGTGCGGCTGCAGGATGATGGCCACCGGAGAGCGCGGCGTGGGGCCGGGCTGGTAACGGCCTTCAAGACGCCCTTCCGGGCCGGTCAGGATTACTTCGGGCATTATGTTCCCAGTTCTGGCGCTGTGCGGGGATTGCGCCCTATATGGCGTGAGCGAGCACAGTTGCAATGAAAAGCCGAATCTATCTCGATCATGCCGCCACCACGCCGGTGAGCAGCGCCGCACGCGCCGCCGTAGCTGAGGCACTGTGCCTGGTGGGCAACCCATCGAGCGTGCATGGCGGCGGCCGGGCGGCAAACGCGCTGCTGGAAGCCGCGCGCGACGGCGTGGCGCGCTTTGCCGGGGTGGCGGCAAGCCAAGTGATCTTCACCAGCGGCGGCACCGAGGCGATTGCGCTGGCGGCAAACGGCGCGCGGCTGGGACCGGAACGCCTGCGCTATCTTGTGGGCGCGACTGAGCATAGCGCCGTGCTGCAAGCGCGGGACGATGCGGCGGCGGTGCCCGTGGATGCGTGCGGCGTGATCGACCTTGATTCACTGGCCGCCGCGTTGGCCAATGGGCCAGCGCTGGTGGCGGTGCAGGCGGCCAACAATGAAACCGGCGTGATCCAGCCGCTGGCAGATGTGGCGGCGCTGGTGCGCAGCGCTGGCGGCCTGCTGTTGGTGGATGCAGTGCAGGCGGCGGGGAAAATGCCGCTGCCCGATGCGGATTTCACTGCGATCTCCGCTCACAAGCTGGGCGGGCCGCCGGGCATTGGCGTGTTGATTGTGCGGGACCCCGAAAGCCTGATCGCCCGCCAGCGCGGCGGCGGGCAGGAGCGCGGCCATCGCGGCGGCACACCCAATCTGCCGGGCATCGCCGGATTCGCGGCGGCGGTGGCCGAAAATCATGATTGGGCTGCTGTCGCCGCCCGCCGCACGGCCCTTGAGGCGCGGCTGAAAGCGGCCGGCGCCATCATTCACGGCGAGGGCGCACCGCGGCTGCCGGGCATCAGCAGCATCGGCCTCGCGGGCGTGGCAGCGGCAACGCAGGTGATGATGCTCGATCTGGAAGGCTTCATGGTTTCGGCCGGCGCGGCGTGTTCGTCGGGCAAGGTCAAATCCAGCCATGTGCTCACCGCGATGGGGCTTGGTGCCGCTGCCGCCGAAGCCATCCGTGTCAGCCTGTCCCCCGCCACCACGGACGGCGACATTGACGCATTCGCCGCCGCATGGCTTGCCATGGCCGCCCGTCTGGGCCGAAGAGTTGGCGCATGAGCATGCCGATCTACCTCGATTATGGCGCGACCACACCGCTGGATCCGGCGGTAGCCGACGCGATGGCACCATGGGGCGCGGACGGTTTCGGCAATCCGCACAGCGCGCACATGTGGGGATATCGCGCCAAGGCTGCCGTGGAACTGGCGCGGGAGCACGTTGCAGCGTTGATCGGCGCGCCGCCCGAAAGCATCGCCTTCACCAGCGGCGCCACCGAAAGCAACAATTGGGCCATAAAGGGCTTGCTCACCGCGCCGGGGCAGACGCGGCGGCGGATCGTGACGTTGGCAACCGAGCACAGTTCTGTGCTGGAAACCGCGCAGTATCTGGCCGGCATCGGCGCGCTGGTCACCGTGGTGCCGGTGCGCGCCAATGGCCTGGTTGATCTGGGCGATCTGGAACGCGCGCTGGACGAGGATGTCGCGCTGGTGAGCGTGATGGCAGTGAACAACGAAATTGGCGTGGTGCAGGATCTGGCGGCGATTTCGGCGCTGGCCCACGGCGTTGGCGCCGTGTTCCACGTTGATGCCGCGCAAGGTTTCGGCAAGGTGCCGCTGGGCGTTGATGCCATGGCCATCGATCTGATGAGCATCACTGCCCACAAGATTTACGGCCCCAAGGGCGTGGGCGCGCTGTATCGCCGGCCATTCACCGTTATCACGCCGCTGCTGCACGGCGGCGGGCAGGAAGATGGCCGATCCGGCACACTGCCCACCGCGTTGATCGCCGGGCTTGGCGAAGCCGCGCGCATCGCGGGGAGGCGCATGGCCGCGGATCACGCCCACGCGCTAATGCTGCACGAGCGCCTGCTGGCCGCGCTCAGTGTGCCGCATACGGTAAACGGCGATCTGCATGCGCGCTGGCCGGGCAATCTCAATCTCAGCTTTTCGGGCATGGCGGTGCCGTTGATCCAGCAGTTGCCGGGCCTGGCGATCAGTTCGGGTTCGGCGTGTGCGGCGGTGACCGGACGGGCCAGCCATGTGCTCACCGCGCTTGGCCTGGCCGAAATTGCTGCCAAAGCCTCGCTGCGATTGGGGTTTGGCCGGTTTACCACCGCAGCCGAAATTGACGCGGCCGCCGCCCAGATCAATGCCGCGGTGCAGCGCCAGCTTGAAGACGCGGCGTGATCGCGGCACACACCGGGCCATGACCCGCATCCGCTTCATCTCAGCCGATGGCAGCCGCGAACAGATCGTGGATGCGGCGGTGGACGACCGACTGCTTGATGTGGCCCAGGCCCACGACCAGCCGCTGGAAGGCACCTGCGAAGGCGCGATGGCGTGTTCGACCTGCCATGTTCACTTGGTGGGCGGCGATCTGGACAAGCTGCCGGCGCCCAGCGAAGAAGAAGAAGACATGCTGGATTTCGCCGCCGGCGCCAATCGCCAGAGCCGGCTGGCCTGCCAGGTAAAACTGACGGCCGATATTCACAGTCTTGATGTGAAAATCCCGCGCACTGTGGTGGACAATAGCCGCTGAAAGTTTCCGGTGAAACTTGCTGGAAGTTTGTGAAATGCCAGCTATCGCTATAAGACTAGACTTGGACAGAGACTGCTTATAAGTTCGAAAAGTAGATTGCCTTGGGGGCCACGCATGAATTTCCGAATTACGATTTTGGCTATGTCTGTCGCATTGGCAGGCTGCATGACAAATGCACCCGGACCGGTTGATCAGCGAACGAACACGCTGACGCAGGGAAACGTCCAAATGAATCTTGCCGTAGGCAAGACAACCAAAGCAGAGGTTCTATCGGTATTTGGCGCGCCCAACATTACAACCCGCGACTCAAACGGTTCGGAGGTTTGGAGCTATCAGCGTCACGCAACCGTTTCTCAATCGTCGGCTGGCTCCAACTCTTGGACCATATTGTTTGCGGGAGGCAATAAGAGCGTCGCGGGTTTCTCGGAGTCGACCCGAACTGCAACCCTCATCGTAAAGTTTGACGCAAAAGATGTTGCGTCAGATTTTCAGAGCCGCATGAGCGAATTTTGAAAGTTTTATCGATGAACAAATACATGAACGCTGCTGCTTCAGCATTATTTTTGCTGTCCACTCCGGCACTCGCTGCAAAAAAATAGGCGCTCACGCCCATGGAATTGCAGGCTATTCAATCGAAAGAATTTGAAACGACTAAAGAAACACTTTTTGCATCGTGTATGTCTGTTTTTCAAGACCTTGGATACACAATTGATAGCGCTGATGTACAGAGTGGATTTATTACGGCGCAAAGCCCAACAGTAAATAAGACAAATTTTGGTAACGCATTATTTGGACAAGCTGCATCAGGTAATACGAAAGGAACGGCGTTTATCGAGCAGATGTCAAATGGGCGATCCCGCATTCGGCTGAACTTTGTTATTAGTAAAAGCATGTCTAGTGCTTATGGGCAAAATTCGAAATTGGACAAGCCTATATTGGATCCAAAGCCCTATTTGGTTGCTTGGGATAAAATCGATGAGGCGCTCTTCGTGCGAGGGGCGATGACCAAAGCATTGCCGGTACCCGCCTCGGCGGTCGGTCAGTCCGCTTCCGCTGCAGCAATCGGGCGCTCTCCGCCAACCCCGGAAGCGCTTAAGGCTGCTGGTGACGCTCCGGGAGCCCCGCACTGAACTGGCGAGGGCCCTTCAACTGGGTTCAGGGCTCATTGGTCGCAACCGGAAGTTGACGGTTAGTGCAGTAATGTTCAAGGTTTTTCCGAATGAACATCATAATTCGGGCCAGATCGATACTGGCTTTATTAATGACCATCCAGACGTCATACGCAAATGCACGAGAAACATTCGCGAATGAAGACGTCTTGAAAATGGTTACATCCGGGCTGCCTGCCATCGTTATCGTTTCCAAGATCAAAACCTTACCAGGCACTTACGACGTCTCCACTGACACTCTGATAAGCCTGAGCAAATCTGGCGTTCCCGGATCCGTACTCGTTGCCATGCTGGAAGCTGGCATCGCTAGTAATGCTGATTTATCCGAGGATTCTGGCGATCCGGGCGTTCCGCATTATCCCGGCGTGTACATGTTCGGGCCGCAAGAACAACGCATGGTTCGAATAACGGCAACTGCTTCAAATCAATCCAAAACCAGCGGAAGCGTTGGCTATCTGCTGACAGGTGGAATTTTAGCCTCCAGCGTGAAAGCTTCGGTTCCAAGCCGAAATGCTATCGTGCAATCCCTGAACAAGCAGCCCGTATTTTACATGTTCTTCGACGAATCTGTCCCCCGCGCCGCAGCTGTAGGATCATCAGGGCTGTTCAGTTCTAATTACATGATGCGGTACGGTTCCGCTGGGTCGGGGTGGAATGTGCATGATCGTAGCGGATAAGAAAAGCGTTTTGCAGGATTTTTCGTGCGGGGGGATTCCCAAAACACCAAATCCCTGAATCAAGGGCAGGCGACCATCAACAGGCATGGGAAGGTTGCCGGAATGAAGTCGTTTGC
>NZ_JBDNFM010000101.1:0-41461 GCF_041689835.1 Sandarakinorhabdus sp. | reverse complement strand
TCCTTCAGCTCGACCAGCGTCTTCACCACCGAGGCGATGTCTTCGCGGCGCAGCACGGTCACATCATCCGGGCAGTCCAGCGCCAGACGCATGTTCATCTTGACGCGGCCCACCGCCGACAGGTCGTAACGGTCCGGATCGAAGAACAGGCCATAGAACATGGCTTCGGCGGTTTCGCGCGTCGGCGGCTCACCGGGGCGCATGACACGGTAGATTTCGGCGAGCGCGTGATCGCGCTCCTCCACCTTGTCGGCCATCAGCGTGTTGCGGATCCACGGGCCCACCGACACATGATCAATGTCGAGCAATTCGATGCTGCCCTGACCGGCGCGATCGATCATTTCCAGGTTTTCGGCGGTCAGTTCATCACCGGCCTCGATGTAGATTTCACCGGTGGCTTCGTTGATCAGATCGAACGCAGAATAGCGGCCAAAGATTTCCTCGGTCGGGATCAGCAGCCCGGTCAGGCCATCGGTGGTCGCCTTTCGCACCATGCGCGGCGTGATCTTGGTGCCCATCGGAAACACCACTTCGCCGGTTGCGGCGTTGACCACGTCAAACGTCGGCTTGGCGTTTCGATAGTTGGCTTCGACGAACGGCACTTTCCAGCCAGCTTCACCGCGACTGCCATCCATGGCCATGCCGTGCCCGCGCACCCAGGTGACGCGGTTGTAAAACAGGTTGAGGATTTCTTCGGAGTGCCAACCCAGCGCATACATCAGTGTGGTGACCGGCAGCTTGCGCTTGCGGTCGATACGGACGTTGACGATGTCCTTGGCGTCGAATTCGAGATCCAGCCACGAACCGCGATACGGGATCACCCGGGCAGTAAACAGATACTTGCCGCTGGAATGGGTCTTGCCGCGATCATGATCGAAGAAAACGCCCGGGCTGCGGTGCATCTGCGAAACGATCACGCGCTCGGTGCCATTGACGATGAAGGTGCCGTTGCCGGTCATGAGCGGCATGTCGCCCATGTAGACATCCTGCTCCTTGATATCGAGCACCGAGCGGGTTTCGGTTTCGGGATCCACTTCAAACACGATCAGGCGCAAGGTGACGCGCATCGGCGCCGCATAGGTCATGCCGCGCTGGCGGCACTCGTCGGTGTCGTATTTCGGCTCTTCCAGTTCGTAATGCACGAAATCCAGCTCGGCGGTGCCGGCGAAATCGCGGATCGGGAAGACGCTGCGCAGGGTCTTTTCGAGGCCGGAGACATAGCCGGTCGCCGGGTTGGAGCGCAAAAACTGTTCGTAGCTCTCGCGCTGCACCTCGATGAGGTTGGGCATCTGCACCACTTCGCCAATGCTGCCGAAGGTCTTGCGAATGCGGCGGCGGTTGTTGAACGCCTTCACGCCCTGGGGAGGCTTCATCTGGGTGGCCATGTCTGTCGTTCGCCTTCTTCAATTCTTGGTTCCCGGTCGGTGGCCCGCTCAGGAAAAACGGCAAAAACCGCACGGCATTCTCCGCGTTTGCGGCAATGTCGAACGGTTACTGGCGATGCAATCTCGCTGCCCTTCCATCCGTTGCGGCCCGATCGCGAAGCGGGCCGTATCTCGAAGGGCAAAGAGCCAGACAGGAATCGTTCCTAGCTGGTCGATAAGTGTCATATAGGCGCAGTGTTGGATTTGCGAAAGGGGGCAGTGCACCGCCAGCGCTGTTTTCGCCGCGTTGCACAAGCGCAACACCCGCCGACGCAATGCGACACCCGCAGGGAACCTTCGCCCCCCGCGCCGGGTTCATGCTGTGCCGTGCCCCCCGGCGCACACAAGGCATTGAAGGAACGCATCATGAAAACACTCCTCGGTACCAGCGCACTGGCGCTGCTTTTCGCGACGGCTCATGCCGCTGCACAGACCGCACCCGGCCAGATGACTGACCCGGCAACGACCAACCCGGCGCAAACTGCCCCCCTCACCCGCGACATGGGGGCACAGCCGACAATGAACCAGCAAAACAGCACGGTTCAAAACACGATGGGCCAAAGCACGATGGGCCAACCAGCCATGGGCCAAACCGTACCAGACCAGTCCACGCTGGATCAGTCGACGCCCGGCACCATGGACCGCAGCACAATGGACCGCAGCACAATGGACCGAAGCGCAATGGACAACGGCACGATGGGCACCCCCGTCCAGTCCACGCCACTTGACCAGACCACATCAACAACCAACGGCGCCAGGGCTCGTGCAACCAGCCCCGACGGCACCAATGCTTTCGGGATCGAGCCGTACTTTGGCATCTTGGGGGGCTACGACAGCTATGACCGCTCCACCGACATCAATGGCAACCGGTCCGGGCGGCTCGACGGGGCGCAGATCGAAGGCCTGATTGGTGTCAATATTCCGCTGGGTGCGGTATTCGTCGGCGTCGAAGGCCATGGTGCACGCGGCTTTGGCGACATCCGCTGGGAATATGGCGTGCGCGGGCGCGGCGGTTTCCGGATGGGCGACAGCGGGCTGATCTATGCCAGCGCCGGCTATACCTGGACCAACGTGCTCAACCGGCGCGGTTTTGATGATCGCAAGAGCTGGGTGTGGGGCATCGGCGTCGAAGCCGGCCCGCGCGACATCGGCCTTGGCGGCGTCACCAGTCGCTCCGGCCCGCGTTTCCGCCTTTCGGTGGAAACCGCGGATTTCAACAGCCTGCGCCCCATGGCCGGGGTGATTTTTCACTTCTGATTGGGCGGCATTGAAGGGAAAAGGGGCGCTTGCCAGCCGGCAGGCGCCCTTTTTCATTGCGGGTTTTTCAGCGTGGACGCCCCTGCGTCCCCAGCCCGGGGGTGATGAACACGGCAGTGGCTTCACCTTCGACGTCGGCCGTATGCCAGCAACCGGGCGGGTTGATGGCATGATCGCCGGGCGCAAGTGTCACGTTGGTGGCTGTGCCATCTTCATGCTGCTGAAGAAGCGTTATCCGCCCGGCAATGCACAACACGATCTCGTCGCCGTGTGGGTGCATTTCCCAGCTGTCCCAATTTTTTAGTGAACGTGAACTGGCTGATAAGCGTGCCATCAGGCCCGTCTTGGTCATGGCGGGTGCGATAGGCTTCATACCAGGCACCGCCGGTAAAATCAGGCTGCGGCA
Source organism: Sandarakinorhabdus sp. (assembly GCF_041689835.1). Lineage (GTDB taxonomy): Bacteria > Pseudomonadota > Alphaproteobacteria > Sphingomonadales > Sphingomonadaceae > Sandarakinorhabdus. The sequence goes on along the minus strand of NZ_JBDNFM010000101.1, from coordinate 38,374 downwards.
ACGCAGCGGCGCCGGGCCCGAGATGGAGGAACTGCGTGTCGAGGCGGCTGGGCATGATGGTAGTCCTCGCAGTCCTTGGGCAGCGCGAGCTTTTCATGAGCTGCGGACAAAGAAAAGGGGCAGCCCCGGCTGGAGCTGCCCCTTTCTCTTGCGCCGGCCAGTTCGGGCCGCTGTAAAGCCCCGCCCGTAGCCTGCCTCGGCGAAGGCCGGAGTCGGCAAACAGCGCGTTGCGCCATTTGCCTGCCCCGGCTGCGCCTTACTTCAGTTCGACAGTGGCACCAGCGGCTTCGAGCTGAGCCTTGAACTTCTCGGCGTCAGCCTTCGACACGCCTTCCTTGACGGCCTTCGGAGCGCTTTCGACCAGGGTCTTGGCTTCGGTCAGGCCCAGACCGGTCATGGCGCGGACTTCCTTGATGACGTTGATCTTTTTGCCGCCGTCGCCGGTCAGCACCACGTCAAATTCAGTCTGTTCTTCAACAGCCGGAGCAGCAGCAGCGGCCGGACCGGCAACGGCAACAGCCGCAGCGGCGGACACGCCCCACTTTTCTTCCAGCATCTTGGCGAGGTCGGCGGCTTCCAGCACGGTCAGGGCGGAAAGCTGGTCAACGATCGAGTTCAGGTCAGCCATTTTAAGTCTCCAGTGTTTTCAATTGGTCTGCAAAAGATGATGCGAAGGCTTACGCCGCGTCCTTGTCGGCATAAGCCGCAAAGACCCGGGCCAGCTTGGCGGCCGGCGCGGACGCCAGCTGGGCCAGCTTGGTGGCAGGCGCGTTGACAAGGCCAATGATCTTGGCCCGCAGTTGATCAAGCGACGGCAGTTCGGCCAGGGCCTTCACGCCGTTCACATCCAGAACCGTGCTACCCATGGCACCGCCAACGATCTCGAACTTGTCGGTCGTCTTGGCGAATTCGACGGCAATCTTGGCTGCGGCCACCGGATCGGTGGACGTGGCAAGGCCGATGGGGCCGGTCAGCAGATCGCCGAGCGGCTGGTAGGGCGTGCCTTCGAGCGCAATGCGCGCGAGGCGATTTTTCGTCACCTTGTAGCTGGCGCCGGCAGCGCGCATCCGGTTCCTGAGATCGCTCGCTTGCGCGACGGTCAGGCCATGGTTGCGCGTGACCACGACAACCGAAGTATCGGTCAGCGTTTTGGCCAGGCTGGAGACGGTCTCGGCTTTTTGGGCGCGATCCATGCTCACTCCTTGACTGTTTGCCTGCTGGTCGGCCCTCCAGAATTATCTGGGCGGCCGCCCGGCAGACGGGTGATGACGCAGCCCGAAAACTGCGCCGGCTCGTGAGCCTGCTGCCTGCCAATCACCAATTTCTTGAGAAGGAACAGGCACCAGACCCGCCCGAAGAGGATTGTCACTGCACAGGGCACGCCCGGCGCAGGCCGGATGAGGCCGTGGGCCAAACCGGAAAAAACCAACCTCGTCTCATGCAGGCCCAACTGGCTTAAGGGATAAATCCCACCTGCAATCTCGGACGGTCGCACGGGCCATTGCTGGCCCATGCGGATGCGGCGCGATACGGGGTGCGGGCAGCGGAGTCAAGCATGGCGGACAGCGCCCAACGCAAAAAGGGCCGGAGCGGTTTCCCGTTCCGGCCCTTTCCTTGCGTTGGGTTGGTCAACCGATCGGCTGAATCAAGCCTCCCGATCAGCCATTCTGGCCCGTCGAGGCCGGATCCACCTTGATGCCGGCACCCATCGACGAACTGACAGCGACCTTGAGCAGATACTTGCCCTTGGCGCCCGACGGCTTGGCCCTCACGACGGCATCGAGCAGCGCGTTGAAATTGGCGCGCAGATCGCCCTGGTCAAAACTGGCCTTGCCGAGGATGCCATGGATGATACCGGCCTTTTCGACGCGATACTCAACCTGGCCGCCCTTGGCTGCCTTAACGGCTTCGCCAACGTTCATGGTCACGGTGCCGAGCTTGGGGTTCGGCATCAGGCCCTTGGGGCCGAGCACCTTGCCGAGACGGCCAACCAAACCCATCATGTCGGGCGTCGCGATGCAGCGATCAAAATCGATGGTGCCGCCCTGCACGAGTGCCAGCAGGTCTTCGGCACCCACCACGTCGGCGCCGGCCTTGGTGGCCTCTTCCGCCTTGGCGCCGCGCGCGAACACGCCCACGCGCACCGTCTTGCCGGTGCCCTTGGGCAGGGTGACGACGCCGCGAACCATCTGGTCGGCATGGCGGGGATCGACGCCCAGATTCAGCGAGACTTCGATGGTCTCGTCGAACTTGGCGGTGGCCAGGCTCTTCACCATCTTCAGTGCATCGTCGATCGCATAAAGTTTTTCGCGGTCAACCGCGGCGATCAGGGCCTTGGCCTTTTTGGTCGTTGCCATTTGATCAGCCCTCCACCACTTCAAGGCCCATTGCGCGGGCCGAACCTTCGATGGTCTTCATCGCCATCTCGATGCTGTTCGCGTTCAGATCGGGCATCTTCGCTTCCGCGATGGTGCGGATCTGCGCTTGCGTGATCGTGGCAGCGGCAGCGCCCTTGCCCGGTGTCGTGCCGCCCGATTTCAGGCCCGCGGCCTTCTTGAGCATGAACGAGGCTGGCGGCAGCTTGGTGATGAAGCTGAACGAGCGATCGGCAAAGACGGTGATCACCGTCGGGATCGGCGTGCCTTTTTCAAGGCCTTCCGTCTTCGCGTTGAACTGCTTGCAGAATTCCATGATGTTCACGCCGCGCTGGCCCAATGCCGGGCCGATTGGCGGCGAGGGGTTGGCCGAACCGGCCTTCACCTGAAGCTTGATATAACCTGTAACCTTCTTGGCCATGTGGCCACTCCTTGCTGTGTGGTGCTAGCGGCCGGGGCAACCGGCCTCCCACATTCCTTGTCCGCCTTACGGCGAAACGAGCCCGTCCCGGAAACAGGAACGGAGGGACGATGGATGGGCTGAATTACTTCTGCTTTTCCACCTGTTCGAAGCCGAGTTCGACGGGCGTGGCCCGGCCGAAGATCGACACCGAAACCTTGACGCGGCCATGATCGAAGTCGATTTCCTCGACCAGGCCGTTGAAACTGGCAAACGGGCCATCGAGCACGCGCACGCTGTCGCCGATCTCGAAATTGGCTTTCTTCTTGATTTTGGCCGCCGGCGTTTCTTCCGATTTGGTGTTCAGCATCCGCGCGGCTTCCGCCTCGCTGATCGGCTGCGGCTTGTTCTGCTGGCCCAAAAAGCCGGTCACCTTGGGTGTGTTCTTGACGAGGTGATAGACATCGTCGGTCATCGCCAGTTTGGCCAGCACATAACCGGGCATCGATTTGCGCTCGATCTGGCGCTTCTTGCCCTTGAACACCTCGGTGACGGTTTCGGCCGGCACCTCGACAGCGTCGATGAAGGCTTCGAGGCCCATGCGCCGGGCTTCGGAAAGGATCGCTTCCCGCACCTTGTTTTCAAAACCGGAGTAAGCGTGAATGATGTACCAGCGCGACATAGATATCCTCAGGCAGCCAGGCTGAGCAGGAACTTGACGGTCCGACCCAGAATTTGGTCGATGCCAACGAAGAAGACCGAAAGGACGGTCGTCATGATCAGCACCATGATCGTCATGCGCACAGTGTCGGGCAGCGTGGGCCAGGCAATCTTGCGCTGCTCGGTTTGCACCTGACGCACGAATTCCGCCGGGGACACCCGGGGCTTCTTCGCCGTTTCCGCCTTGCCGTCACTCACGCGCGTTCGCCTTCACCGTTCGAAATCCAACACGAATCATCGGACATAGCCTGAACTGCTGCCCCTAACGCCAATAACCGGTACGGGAAACCCCGCTACCGGCCGAATGGACGCTGCACACACTCAGCTTTGGGCCTGCCGTCCAAGCAATTCAACCATTTGCGGTCAAAATACCCGAGCTGCTGGCAGGAGTGGAGGGACTCGAACCCACGGCCCTCGGTTTTGGAGACCGATGCTCTACCAACTGAGCTACACTCCTGTGCGTAGGCACGCGGCTATAGAGAGGCGGCGCAGCGGGCGCAAGAGGGCGGCGCGCGCAGCCGCCGCCGGACGCGGGGCCAGAATATGCCCGCTTGAGACATCCCCAGAGAAGACATTGAAACCCGGGCGGGGCTGGCTTATTGGTTTCCGAACCGCGGGTATAGCTTAGTGGTAAAGCACCAGCCTTCCAAGCTGGCTATGCGGGTTCGATTCCCGCTACCCGCTCCATCGCCGCGCCGCGCCGCGCGGGCCGTGCCCTGACAGGCGCAAGATCAGCCGGCGGATGCGGCTTGGCCGCCCCCCCCCCTCCCCCACCCCGTCCTTCTCCCGCCCGCATTTACGCTAAACTCCCGGCCCTCGCCGCCGTTTCCGGTGGCAGGTCAATCAGCGCGGGAGGGTCAATCACATGCAGCATCAGCCGGGGCCGATGGTGGCACAGGCGGCGGTCTGCGCGCCGCCCGACGTCGCCCATCCGATCGGTGCCGGCCCGCTGGCCTGGTACGATCAGATCCGCGCGCTGTTGATCCAGAACGGCCTGCCGCCCGAACCCGCCATGTATGACGTGCTGTGGCGGTACGTTCGCGACGATGACCCCGAATTGTCGCTGGCCATCGACAAGGCGATTGCCGGCGCAGGGTTGACGCTGGGCACAGTGCTGGGCCTGCGCGAGACGCTGCTGGGCCAGATGAGCGAGGCACAGGTCAACCAGTTGATCGCCGAAGCCCACGGCCAGGCCCAAGCGCTGACCAAGCGCATCGAGAGCGGTCAAACCGATCTGGCCGATTACGGCCGCGCCATTGCCGTTGGCGGCGAGCGCCTGGCCGGACCGATGGACCCCGCCGCGTTGGCGGGCCTGCTGGAACAACTGAGCGCGGCGACATCAACCGTGCAGGCCGCCAACGGCCGCCTGCTCGAAGAACTGGAACACGCCGCTGCCGAAAGCCTGGCGCTGGCAGATCGGCTGATCCAGGCCGAACGCGCCGCCGTTACCGATGCGCTCACCGGCGTGCTCAATCGGCGCGGTCTGATGGCTGCTGTCGAAACGGCGCAAACCGAAGCCGATGCGTCGGGCAAGCCGCTGGCGCTAACCGTGGTCGACATCGATCATTTCAAACAGTTCAACGATCGCTTTGGCCACGCCATGGGCGATGATGTGCTGCGCTTCGTGGCTCACCACCTCGACGAGATGCTGGAAAAAGACGGCGGCTGCGTGGGCGGGCTGGGCGGCGAGGAATTCGTGGGCGTGATGCCCGGCACAACCGTGCAGGCCGCGGCAGGCCGCATCGACCGTATCCGTGCCGACCTGGCCGGCCGGGTGCTGCGCAGCGCGGTCGATGGCAGCAGTATGGGCCGCATAAGTTTTTCCGCCGGCGTGGCCGAACATCGCGCCGGGCAAGGCGCAGACCAGTTGATCCAGCGGGCCGATGGCGCGCTGTACACCGCCAAGCGATTGGGCCGCGACCGGGTTGTGCCGGATCGCGGCTGACGCCGCAGGATTGAAGGCGGAATCGCAAAAGGGGCGTTGACAGCCGCGCTGGCCTGACGCACTAGGCCGCCTTCCGTCAGGCGCCCGCTGCGACTGTGGAGGGGTGGCCGAGCGGTCAATGGCAGCAGACTGTAAATCTGCCGGGTTTTACCCTACGTTGGTTCAAATCCAACCCCCTCCACCACCTGCCTTGCGCTTTGCCTTCGATGTGCGATTCCGGCCGTAACGCCAACTGTGGCGCTGCTGCGCAATCGCGGCTATGGCAGCGGCTTTTCAGCCACCGGAAACTCGCTATGGGCCGTCGTCCCCACCCCAAGAACCAGATGGGCCAGAAAAGCCCGTTCCCGCGCCTGTACGGTCGGCACGCGGTGTTTGCCGCGCTCGACAATCCGGAACGCAGTTTCCGCAAACTCTACCTGACCCCGCTTACGTCGAAGACCCTCGTCATCCCGCCGGGGCTTCAGGTGCAATATGGCGATGATCATGATCTGGGCAGATTGTGCCCCGCCGATGCGCCGCACCAGGGTTTCGTGCTGGAAGTGGAGCCGCTGGAAAATGTCTGGCTCGGCGACATCCTGAAACAGGCGAACGACGGCGACAACCGCCCCATCCTCGTGCTCGATCAAGTCACCGATCCGCACAATGTTGGCGCCATGATGCGATCGGCGCTGGCCTTCAATGCCCGCGCCATCGTCACCCAGGATCGCCACAGCCCGGCCGAATCGGGCGTGCTGGCCCGCAGTGCCAGCGGTGCGCTGGAACAACTACCGTGGGTGCGAACGGTCAATCTGGCGCGCGCGCTGGGCGAGATCGGCGATGCCGGATTCTGGCGCATCGCACTGGACGGCCGAGCCGAGGCCACCATCGAAAGTGCGCTGGGCACGAACCAGCCAGCGCTGGTGATGGGCAGCGAAGGCGACGGCCTGCGCAATCTGACCATGGAAAATTGCGATCAGGCGGCAAAGTTGCCGATCAGCGGCGTCGAAAGCCTGAACGTGTCAAACGCCGCAGCCATCGCGCTTTATGCTTGCGCGCGGCGGGGGCTGTAAAGGCGGGGGCTATACAAGCGGGAGCTGTCATAGCGGACGACCTCGCGACGGCTTGATCGCCGCAGTGTGCGGCCGGCTCGGTAGCGAGGATCACGCCTGCCGGACCGGGTGACGAAAAGAAGCGCGCGGCGGGGGTCATGTCCCCAGCCGCGCGCCAATGATCAGATGATCACCCGCAGCCCGAAGCGGAACACCCGGCCGAGCGGATTGCCGATGAACGGATCATACGACAGCTCCAGCCGCGATGCCGGCGGGGCAGCGTTGGTGAAGTTGTCGATGCCGAATTGCAGCTGGGTCTTCACGCCGCTGAACGGAAGATCATATTGGATGTTGATATCGTGCTGCGTGAAGCTTTTCACCACGGCGCCGAAATTGGTCGGGCCAAAGTTGGTGGTGGCACAATTGGTCAGGCCAACGCAGCGATCGTCATCCACGCCGCCAACATAGCGGGCCTGGTAACGGGCGTTCAGGCCGTTGATGTTGTAGTTGATCCAGCCCGTGGCGCGCAGCGGCGACACGGTCTGCGGATCGCGGAAATAGTTGGTGAAGCCCTTGGCTTGATAACCCCTCTGCACCAGCACGCCGCGGAAGACGAAATCATCGAAGGTGAAGTCCAGCACAACGCTGGCCTGCGCCCCAACATTCAATTTGCCGCCGGCCAGATCGGTCTTGTAGTCGAACGCCACATCGATGCCGCTGGTCTTGATGCCGGGGCCGTTCACCCAATCGGTGCGGATGCGGGAGATGTCACTGCCGACCGTGATACCCTGCCGGCAACCGCCCTGGAAAGTGATCAGGTTGGCAAAAACGCTGCTGCAGTTGGCAAGCGCGCTCGCGCTGGCGACGACCGAAGAGGCGATGGCCTGACCCGGCGTGGTGGTGATCCGATCTTTGACGTCGAAGCCCCAGTAATCGACCGACACCGTGAAGCCGGAGGTGGTGACCACCGCGCCAACGTTATAGGTGAAGGCAGTTTCCGGGCCCAGATCGTTCGGGTTGCCGAAGATATCGACCGACTTGAACTGGTTGGCCGCCGCCTGGATGCCGGCCAGCGAGGTGACCTGGTTGTTGGTCACCTGATTGGCCAACGGCCCGCGGAAGGTGGTGCCTACTGAACCGCGCAGCACCAGCCAATCGGTCGGGTTCCAGCGCACCGAGCCCTTGGGATTGAAGGTGGAACCCACCGAGCCGCCATAGTCTTCAAACCGGGCCGCGCCGGTGATTTCCAGCCGTTCGCTGATCGGGATCTTCACTTCGGCAAAGATCGCCTTCACGTTCTGCGTCACCCGCTCGGCGCGCGAGCCGCCGAGGAAGATGAAGGAGCCGACGCCTTGCGTCGGCGTGCCGACACAGCTGAGATCGCCTTCACGGAAACACGGATTGATGTTCAGATCAGATATCGGCAGCAGAGGGCTGGTGGTCCACTGGTTGCCGCGATACTGGCCGCCAAAGGCGTAGGCGATCGGCCCGCCGCCCAGATCGATCCCGGTCTCGCCCGAGAAGATCGCATCGATCACCAGCTGCTCTTCAACCTGGCGCGTGCCGTTGTTCTGCTGCATGTAGTTGATCAGTTCCGGCTTGTTTTCTGTGCCGGGCACATAAAGCGGGTTGGTCAGGTTCTGGATCGAAACCGGTTGACCGGCGTTGATGAACGGGTTGAACCACTGGCAGCCGTTCCGCCCAGGCGTATTGGCAGCAACATTGCAGTTCGCCCCGCCAAGACCGTTGAGCGCATTCTGGAGACGCGACCCGACCATATCGCGTGAATAGGCTTCACGCTCCGATCCCCACCACGTGGCGAAAAACTGCCCGCGGAAATTATCGGTGAATTCGTGATCGATCCCGCCTGAAACCCGGTAGCTCTTGTTTTCGGCACGGCCAAGGCCGGCGCCGCGCACTGGCTCGGACGGATTGCCCAGCCAGCCGAATGGCCGCCACAGCACGGCGGTGACTGCGGCAAGCGGCCGTTCCGTCGTGCCAGGCAGCAGGCCGTTCTGGGCGAGGAAGGCCGGCACGCCCGGATTGTTGGGGCTGACGGTGAAGGCGCTGGTGGAACCTGAGCCGCGCGGGCCTTGCGTGGGCGGGAACGACGGCGATTGGCCAATCGTCGTGTCGGTCTGCGCATAAGTGAACTCGAAACGCAGCTTGGTGCGATCCGACAGTTCGGCATCGGCCTGAAAATAGCCCTGGTAGCGGTCTTCTTCTTCGATGATGTTGTTCCACGGCAGGAAGCTGAACCGGCAGATAGGCAAGCCGGTACTGTTGGGCCCGGTGGTGTCGTTCACGCCGCCGACGCCGACGCAACCGGCGGTGCCGCCGTCGCGCACGATGGTGGTGGCGGGCACGCCGCCGTTCAGATAGGTCGCGCCATAAGTGCCTGGCGTGCTCAGCACCGACCAGGCCGACGGGTTCACGGCAAACGGCGTCCGGCTGGCATCGCGTTCGAAGCTGGCCAGAGTCGAACGATGCTGCCAGCCGCCGCCAGCCATAAGGTTGACCTTGCCGAACGTATGACCGACCAGCACCGAGCTCGTCCAGTTGCCGCGCGAGCCGGCGATGGAATCGAAATCGCCCTGGAAGATGGCGCCGTTGAAATTGCGGCGGGTGACGAAATTGGCCACGCCGGCAATGGCATCGGAACCATAAGTAGCGGCCGCGCCGTCTTTCAGGATTTCGATGTTTTCCAAGGCAAAGATCGGAATGAGATTGGTATCGGCAAAGCCGTCACCCGGTGCCAGCACCGTGCGGCGACCGTTGAACAGCACCAGCGTGCGGGTGGGACCGAGGGCGCGCAAGTTCAGCGAGCCATTGCCCTGAAATCCTTGCGACGCGGTGGAAAACTGGTTGGTATCGCCCAGCGCTGCGCCGACGGCCGGCAACTGCTTGATGAATTCAAGCGGGGAACTGATACCCTGTTTGTTGAGATCGTCGGCGGTATACACGTCCACCGGCACGGCTGCATCTTCGCGGGTGCCGCGAATGAAGCTGCCGGTAACGATGATTTCGCTGTCTTCGGCCGTGGTGGTCGCTGCTGCCGTCTGTGCCGATGCGGCGCTGCCCGCCGCCATGCCGCACGCCAATGCCACCAATGCGCAACCGGAACGCAGACCAAATACCGCCATGTACGACCTCCCCATGTCCGACGTCTGCCTGTGTCCCAAATCGGGCCGGCGTTGATCGTCATTTCCGGACTGTGTGTGCGATAATTGGTGCAATCAAGCGGAAAATTAAATTTCCGTTACACTGCGTCTTGTCGGCCACACAGGCCGCCGCAGGGGGCGCGATCTGGGCCGCGATCAATAGGCCTCGGTTTCGTAAACACGGCTGATATCGCCGCCCCACGCGCCGTTGTAGAGCGCCAGCAACCGATCGGCAGTTGTCATGCCGCTGGCGACGATCGCGCGCAGCGGGTTGAGGAAACCCTGCTCGGTGTCGCCGGCGCTGTTCAACCGCGCGCGTGCGGCAAGGCCGGCATCAGCGATCTTAAGCACTTCGCCCGCCAATTCCTTCAGCGTGCCGCCATTGGGGCTGGCCGCGCCCAGCGCCAGCGCCGGCACTTCGCGGCGAAGGCGGTCATGATCTTCCGGCGTCCAATGCTTGACCAGGTCCCACGCCGCATCCAGTGCCGTCTGATCATAAAGCAGGCCGACCCACAGCGCCGGCAGCGCGCAAATCCGGTCCCAGCGGCCACCATCGGCGCCGCGCATTTCCAGATAGCCCTTCATCCGCACTTCCGGAAACGCGGTCGAAAGATGATCCTTCCAGTCGCCCAGCCGCGGCTTTTCGCCGGGCAGTACCGCAAGCTTGCCGGCGAGAAAATCGCGGAAGCTGTGCCCGGCGGCATCGATGTAGCGGCCGTCGCGGTACACAAAATACATCGGCACATCGAGCGCGTAATCGACATAATGTTCGTAGCCAAACCCGTCTTCGAACACGAAGGGCAGGATGCCGGTGCGCGCCGGATCGGTGTCGGTCCAGATATGGCTGCGGAACGATTTGAAGCCGTTGGGCCGCCCTTCCGTGAACGGCGAATTGGCAAACAAGGCGGTGGCGATCGGCTGCAGCGCCAGGCTCACCCGGAATTTCTTCGCCATGTCGGCTTCGCTGCCGTAATCCAGATTGGTCTGGATGGTGCAGGTGCGCAGCATCATGTCGAGGCCCAGGCTGCCGACGCGCGGCATATGGCGCAGCATGATGTCATAACGGCCCTTGGGCATGACCGGCAGCTCGGCGCGCGCCTTGTCCGGCCAGAACCCCAGGCCCAGAAAGCCCAGCCCCAGTTCTGCCCCGATTTCGCGGCACTGTTTCAGGTGGCGATTGGATTCGGCGCAGGTCTGATGCAGATTTTCCAGCGGCGCGCCCGACAATTCGAACTGGCCGGCAGGTTCGAGGCTGATGTTGCCGTCTGCACCTTTCAGCGCAATGACGTTTGAAGAGCCATCTCGCCCGCGTTCCAATATGGGCTCCCAGCCATATCGCGTCATCGCCATCAACAGATCGCGGATGCCGCCAGTTTCGGCGTAGGACGGCGCGCGATGATCCTCGGTGCGAAACACGAATTTCTCGTGCTCCGTGCCAATGCGCCAATCAGCAGCGGGTTTGGCGCCGTCCTCGAACACACAAACCAGATGGGCGCGTGTGTCGATGATGTCGTCGTCGCCGGCGGAAGTCACCTTGTTGCTCATGAATTGCGCCTTAGCGATGTTGCCTCGGCGAGGCAATGAAGCCGGCCTGTTACGATTTCATGGCGAACCGCGCTTGCAGGTTTCGGCCCCTTGCCATTTTGTCATGTTTGCCCACATTGGCCCAATGAAGCTCGTCACCCTCTTGATTCTGCTGTTGGCGCTCTCCGCTTGCGGCGTGGAGCAGGCCCAGCCTGCCCCGGTCACCGCCGATGAGCGCTGGGGCCATCTTCCCCCCGATCCGCAGCGGCCGCAACAAGCCGATCGGTCAAGCGCCATCGACGACACCGCCAGCCGGGGCTGAGCCAGCCCCCCGCTGCAAACCGGCAGGGTTGCACCAGCGCTGCCCTGTGGCATCCTCCCACGATCTTGGGAGTTCTTTAACATGCACGATCTCGTCATTCGCGGCGGCACCATCGTTGATGGCAGCGGCAATCCTCGTTTCACCGGCGATATCGCAGTCGATGGCGGGCGCATCACGGCGGTGGGAACGGTCACCGCGCCCGGACGCGAGGACATTGATGCGGCCGGCCTGATCGTCACGCCGGGCTTTGTCGATATCCACACTCACTATGATGGGCAGGCGACGTGGGATTCGGAAATGGCGCCGTCGTCGTGGCACGGGGTCACCACGGTGGTGATGGGCAATTGCGGCGTCGGTTTTGCGCCGGCCAAGCCCGACAAGCACCAATGGCTGATCGGCCTGATGGAAGGCGTGGAAGATATCCCCGGCACCGCGCTGGCCGAAGGCATGACCTGGGATTGGGAGACCTTCCCGCAATATCTGGATGCGCTGGAAAAGCGCCGGCGCACCATCGATGTTGCCACCCATGTGCCGCACGGCGCCGTGCGCGCCTATGTGATGGGTGAACGCGGCGCAAAGAACGAAAAACCCACCGCGGCCGACATCGCCGCCATGACGCAAATCGTGGCGGAAGGCGTTGCTGCTGGCGCGCTGGGTTTTTCCACCAGCCGCACCATCCTGCACAAATCGATCGACGGCGAGCTGGTGCCCGGCACCACCGCCGAAAAGGACGAGCTGATCGCCATCGGCCGCGCCATGGGCAAGGTGGGCCACGGCGTGTTCGAAATGGCCAGCGACCTGCGCCGCGAATGGGATGAATTTGGCTGGATGGCGCAAATGAGCCGCGAAACCGGCCTGCCCGTCACCTTTGCCATGCTGCAATCCATCGCCAAGGAACTGCCCTGGCAGGTACAGATGGCCGAAACAGCGCGCGCCAACGCGGCAGGCGCCAACATCGTCGCCCAGATCGCCATTCGCGGCAACGGCATCCTCATGGCGTGGCGCGGCACCGTCCACCCGTTCAAGTTCAAGCCGAGCTGGCAGGCCATCGATACCGCCCCATGGGAAGAACAATGGGCCTGCATCAGCGACCCGGCATGGAAAGCAAAGTTGCTCGCCGAGCCCGACGTTTATCCGCAATCCGATGTGCAGATGCTGTTGATGGCAGTCGCACAAGGCTTTGGGCTGCATTACGAAATGGGCGACGGCTTCAACTATGAGCCGACACAGGCCGAAACCATTGCCGCGCGTGCTGCTGCCGCCGGCACGCCGCCGGCCGAATATGCCTATGATCTGCTGTCGGCGGGCGGTGGCACCGGCTTCATCTATTTCCCCATCCTCAACTATGCCGATGGCAATCTGGATTTCGTCGAAGGCCTGCTGAACCGCGACGACACGGTGATTTCCCTGTCCGACGGCGGCGCCCACTGCGGCACCATCTGCGATGCCGCCAGCCCGACCTATCTGCTGCAACACTGGGTACGCGACCGGACGCGCGGCACCGTAACCCTGGAAAACGCCATCCGCCGCCAGTGCCGCGACACCGCCAAACTGTATGGCCTCGATGATCGCGGCATCATCGCACCGGGCTATCTCGCCGATTTCAACATCATCGACCTCGAACGCCTGCAGCTCGGCAAGCCGTGGCTGGCGTTCGATCTGCCCGCCGGCGGCAAACGCCTGCTGCAAAAGGCCGAAGGGTATGTGTGCACGATCAAGAACGGCGAGGTGACGTTCCGAGACGGCGCCATGACCGGCGCGCTGCCCGGCGGCCTGATTCGCGGACCGCAGGCCGCGCCCGCCGTTGCTGCGCTGGCCGCCGCTGCGCAGGCCGCCAAATGATGCGCACCATCGGGTTGCTGGCGCTGCTGCTGGCCGGCGCCGCGCAGGCACAGGAGGTTCCTCCGGGCGTGATGACCGAGAGCCGGCAACTGCCCGGCCTCACCGCGCCGGGCGAGATTGTCATCGACCGCGCCGGCATCCCGCACATTTATGCTGCCAATGCCCGCGACGGGTTTTTCCTGCAGGGCTATGCCGTGGCGCGCGACCGGCTGTGGCAGATCGATCTGTGGCGCAAACGCGGGCTGGGGCGGCTTTCGGCGAGTTTCGGCCCGCAGTTCGTCGCGCAGGATCGCGCGTCCCGCCTGCTGCTGTATCGCGGCGACATGGCAGCGGAATGGGCAGCCTATCCGGCGCAGGCCAGGGTGTGGACCGAAGCTTTCGCCGCCGGGATCAACGCCTTTGTGGCGGATGTGGACGCCGGCCGCCAGAAACTGCCTATGGAATTCACTGCCACCGCCAGCCGCCCCGAACGCTGGAGCGCCGACGAGGTGGTGAGCATCCGGTCCAATGCGCTGGCCAGCAATGCGGCATCCGAAGTGCTCCGCGCCCGCGCGCTGTGCGGCGGCGATGTGCGCTTTGAGCCGCTGCGCCGCCAGCTGGAACCGGCACGGCCCGTCGTCATCCCCAAGGGCCTCGATCCGTGCAGCATTCCCGAAAACATGCTCGCCGATTACCTGCTCGGCACCAGCGATGTGCGTTTTGACGGCAGCAGGGCGGTCGTGGCCAGCCGGACCGATCCCGATACGCTGGAAGGCTCCAACAACTGGGCGATAGCGCCGGCCCGCAGTGCCACCGGGCGGCCGATATTGGCCAATGATCCGCACCGCGCCCATGCCGTGCCCAATCTGCGCTATCTGTCGCACATCGACACGCCGGAACTCAAGATCGCCGGATCGGGCGAGCCGTCGCTGCCCGGCGTCAGCTTTGGCCACAACGAGGATGCGGCGTGGGCGCTGACCATTTTTGCCATCGATCAGCAGGATCTGGTGGTGAACCCCGCTGGCACTACGCTCGCCAGCGTGGCGGACAGCATCGAGGTGAAGGGCGAAGCCCCGCGCAGCGTCGTACTGAAGTTCACCGCCGATGGCCCGATCATCCACGAAGACCCGGCGTCAGGCCGCAGTTTTGCCCTGCGCGCCACCTGGAGCAAGCCGGGCGCATCGGCCTATTTCAATGCCACCTGGGCGTTCACCGCCAAGAATTGGGACGAATTCCTCATCGCCCGCAACCATTGGGGGGCGCCGCCGCTCAACCTGCTGTTTGCCAGCCGCGCCGGCGATATCGGCTGGGCGCCGGGCGGATTTGTGCCGGTACGCACTGCCGGCGACGGCCTGCTGCCAGTGCCGGCCGGCAAGGCGCATGGCTGGAAAGGCCTGCTCGATGCCCGGCTGATGCCAGTGGTGTACAATCCGGCGCAAGGCTGGTTTGCCACCGCCAACGAAAACAACGTGCCGGCCGGCTATCCGCACCTTTTGGGCCTGGAATGGAATGACCGCAGCCGCATCACCCGCATTTCCGAAGTGATCGCCGCAGCAGGAGTATCGGGGCCCAAGTTCAGCCTGACCGATGCAATGGCACTGCAGAACGACGCTACATCGGCGATGGCACGGCGCGCGGTAGCGATGCTACAGGGCCTGCGCGGACGTGATGCGGCACAATCCGCAGCGCTGGCGTTGCTGGAAGACTGGGATGGCCACGAAGGCCCCGATTCGGCTCCGGCCGCGCTCTATGAAGTCTGGGCCAGCCGGCATCTGCCGCCCGCCGCGGTGAAGGCCATCGTGCCCGAAGCCATGCGCCGCAATTTCGGCCGCACCAGCATCGGCAATGTGCTGCCCGTGCTCGAGGATGGCGCACTGCTCGGCGCTGATCCGCGCGCGGTGCAGGAGGGCATCCTGCTGGATTCGCTGGGCAGTGCCTTTGCCGAAACCACGCGCCTGCTTGGCCCCGATCCGGCCACATGGCGCTGGGGCGCGCTGCACGTCGCGGATTTCACGCCGGCGCTGGCCATTGCCGGCCGCGATGCCGAACGCCGGGTTGGCCCGCTGCCCATCGGCGGCAGTGGCTCCACCCCGATGGCGATGGGAAGTTCCGGGGGCAGCAGTGGCAATTTCCACGTTCAATCCGGCGCATCGGTGCGGCTGGTGATGGACGTGGGCGCGTGGGACAACAGCATGGCGATCAACACGCCCGGCCAATCCGGCGACCCCGCCAGCCCGCATTACCGTGATCTGTTCCCGCGCTGGGCCACCGGGCAATATGTGCCGTTCGTCTGGTCGCGCAGCCGCGTGCTGCAAGAGGCGGAACGCATCATCACGGTCACGCCTTAAGGCTTGGCCCCGTCGGCCATCCACGCAGTGGCGGCGACCATCTGGTCCCTGTCCAGCGCATCGACCGCTTCCCCGCATCTCAATGACCGTGCAGTGCCTGCCACACCGCCACCGCCGCCAGCGCTGCGGTTTCGGCGCGCAATATCCGCGGCCCCAGACTGATCGGCAAAGCCGCCGGATGAGCGCGGATGGCGGCGCGCTCCGCCGCGGTGAAGCCGCCTTCCGGGCCAATCAATATGGCCGCCGGCGCCGGCACCCGCGCCAGCGCGGCGGCCATCGCCTCGCCGCCGGTTTCATCGGCAAAAATTAGCGCGCGGCCCTCAGGCCAGTCCTTCAGCAGCCGATCCAGCGTGACGGGATCGGGCAGGTCCGGCACACCAGTGCGGCCCGATTGTTCGGCGGCCTCCACCAGATGCGCGGTCAACCGCTCCAGGTTGGGCTTGTCCACCACCGTGCGCTGGGTGGTGACCAGTTGTAGCCGCGCCGCGCCGAGTTCGCAGGCCTTTTCCACCAGCCAGTCGATGCGGCCCTTTTTCAGCGGCGCGGCACACAGCCACAGATCGGCGACCTGCTCCTGCGGCGCGCTCTGCCGCTCTGCAACCAACGTCACCACTTTCCTGGCCACGCTTGCCACCCGCGCCGCCCATTCGCCATCTTGGCCGTTGAACAGCCGCACCATGTCGCCCGGCTGGCGGCGCATGACGCTGCCGAGATAATGTGATTGCGGCTGATCCAGCATGATCGGCACGCCCGCCGCCAGTGCAGCCGTGACATGCAGGCGCGGTGTGGTTGACAAGCTGCGGTCTTCTTCGCTCATGGGGCCTGTGGTTACGCCGCCTTCCCCCATTACGCCAGATGCCGTAAAAAGCTGGATCGACCTGCTCCCGGCGGGTGCCCAAGCCTATGCGCGCCTTGCCCGGTTCGATCGGCCGGCGGGCAGCTGGCTGTTGTTCTGGCCGTGCATCGCCGGGCTGGCGCTGGCCGGCGGCCTGCAGCAACAGCCGTGGCTGATCGCGTGGTTCGGCCTGGGCAGCCTTGCCATGCGCGGTGCCGGCTGCGTTTGGAACGATATCGTCGATCGCGATCTTGATGCTCAGGTGGCGCGCACGCGGGATCGCCCGGTCGCATCGGGGCGCATTTCGGTGAAGGCGGCGCTGGCGTTTGCGGCGGCGCTGGCGCTGGTCGGGCTCGCCGTGCTGCTGCAACTGCGCGGGCTGGCGCAGGTCGTGGCCCTCGCCAGCTTGATCCCGGTGGCGGCCTATCCCTTCATGAAACGCATAACCTGGTGGCCGCAAGCCTGGCTGGGCCTCACCTTCAACTGGGGCTTGGCTGTTGGCTGGACAGCAGTGGCGCCGTTCGATTCCCCCGAAATGTGGCTGCTGTGGGCCGGCGGCATCGCGTGGACGCTGGGGTACGACACCATCTATGCGCTGCAGGATATCGAGGACGATGCGCTGGCCGGCATCAAATCCTCCGCCCGCGCGCTCGGGCCGCGTGCCCGCGCCGGAGTATCGGTATTTTACGCGCTGGCGCTGATCCTGTGGGCGGCGGCGCTGTGGCTGTCGTCGGGCCAGGCGCTGGCGGTGTTGGCGCTGGTGCCGCTGGCGGCGCATCTGGGCTGGCAGGTCGTCAAGCTGGCCGACATGCGCCCAGCCAATGCGCTGCTGCTTTTCCGTTCCAATCGCTTGGCCGGCGCGCTGTGGGCAGCGGCCTGTGCGGCGGTAGGATTGGCCTGAACGCATTAGCGCGCAGCTGCGGGCCTGTCCCGGATTGGGAACAGGCCCGCGCGCCTTCGTCAGAGGCCGACTCAGGGCTGGCCCACCCATCACCCGTGTCGTGCTGATCACAGGCTGTCATGCCCAGCGTCCGCCGCATTGCACATATTCGACAAAAGGACGCGGCGATCGGAAGGTGACAGGCCGCGCCTGCGCCCCTACATCAAGGTCATGTTAACTCCCGCTGATGCGCTCACCCGCCTTGATGCCGCCCTTGCCGCCGCCCGCGCTGCCGGGGCCGATGCCGCCGACGCGCTGTATGTCGGCGACGGTGCCACCTCCATCTCCGTGCGGCTAGGCACGCTCGAAGATATCGGCCGTGCCGAAGGCGAGGAAATCGGCATCCGCGTCTTTGTCGGCCAGCGCTCGGCCAGCGTGTCTTCGTCCGATCTCACTAGCGCCGCCCTGCGCGAAGCGGCACAGCGCGCCGTTGCCATGGCCCGGCTGGCACCAGAAGACCCTTATGCCGGCCTCGCGCCCGAAGACCGGCTGGCGCGCGGCCCGCTGGCCGAACTGGATGTTGATGATCCAACGCAAATCAGCGCCGCTACCCTGAAAGAACGCGCGCTGGCCTGCGAAGACGCCGCCCGCGCCGTCGCCGGCGTCACCAACAGCGAAGGCGGCGGCGCGTCGGCCGGCACCGTGGTGATGGCGCTGGCCACCTCCACCGGCTTTCGCGGCGGCAAACGTTCAACCAGCCACGGCCTGTCGGCCAGTGTGGTGGCCGGCACCGGCAGCGACATGCAGCGCGATTACGCCTGGCACAGCGCGCGTTATCTCGCCGACATCGAAGCACCCGAGGACATCGGCGCCCGCGCCGGCCGCCGCGCCGTGCAGCGCCTGCACCCGATCAAGCTGCCCAGCGGCCAGATGCCGATCCTGTTTTATCCACGCGTTTCCGCCTCGCTGATCGGCCATCTGGTGGGCGCCATCACCGGCAGCGCCATTGCCCGCGGCACCAGTTTCCTGAAGGATAAATTGGGCGAGGCGATCCTGAGCGCCGGGCTGTCGATCATCGATGATCCGCTGCGCCGCCGCGGCCTGCGCAGCCGCGCCTTCGACGGCGAGGGCCTGCCCGCCGCCCGCACCGCCATCATCGAAAACGGCGTGCTTAATGGCTGGCTGATGGACGCGGCCAGCGCCCGGCAGCTTGGCCTGGCGCCCACCGGCCACGCCAGCCGCGGCACGTCGGGCCCCCCGGGGGCCGGCACCACCAATCTGCATCTGGAAGGCGGCACTGTATCCCCGGCCGAACTCATGGCCGACATCAAGCAAGGCGTGCTGGTAACCGAACTGATCGGCATGGGGGTGAATGGCCTCACCGGCGATTACAGCCGCGGCGCCAGCGGCTATCTGATTGAAAACGGCGTCATCACCCGGCCGGTGGCCGAGATCACCATCGCCGGCAATCTGATAGACATGTACGCGCGGATGATCGCCGCCAACGATCTCACCTTCCGCCACGCCAGCAACGCCCCCACCCTGCGCATCGACGGCATGATGGTGGCGGGCAGTTGACCCCGCCCGCGCCTTCCCCGCGCGATGCCGATCTGGCGCTGGCCGCCGAAATCGCCGACAACGCCGGGCGCATCGCGATGGCGCATTTCGGCCAGTTGCCGGCAAAATGGCAAAAGGATGATGGCAGCCCGGTGTGCGCCGCCGATCTGGCAGTGAACGATTATTTGCGCGGCGTGATTGCCGCCGCCCGCCCCGATGATGGCTGGCTTTCGGAAGAAAGCGCCGACAGTGCCGCCCGGCTGGAACGCCGCCGGGTGTGGGTGGTCGATCCCATCGATGGCACCCGCGATTTCCTGCGCGGCCACTCCGGCTGGGCGATTTCGGTGGCGCTGGTCGAAGATGGTGCCGTGGTGGCCGCCGTGCTGCACGCCCCGGCGCAGCAGCGCACCTATGCCGCCAGCGCCGGGCGCGGTGCCATCCTCAACGGCAAGCGGCTGCGCGTGTCGGGCCTCGCCACCCTAGATGGTGTGCGCCTGCCCATCGATCAGGCCAATCTCACCGCCTCGTTCTGGCCGTCGCCGTGGCCGGGAACGGCGGTGGCCAAACCCAACAGCCTGGCACTGCGCATGGCGATGTTGGCCGCCAACGAGGCTGATGCCTGGATGGAAGGGCGCACCGTTGGCGAATGGGATGTCGCCGCCGCCAGCCTGATCCTTGCCGAAGCCGGCGGCCTGATCACCGATCGCCGCGGCGCCGCGCTGACCTTCAACCAGCCGCAACCACTCATCCACGGGCTGGCCGCTGCCACGCCGGCCCTGCACGGCGAGGTGCTGGCCCGGCTGGACCATGCCCTGCGCGTGTTTGCCGCCCGGCGGCGCGGAATGACCGCCTGAATTCGCGAGGGTTGCGCCGCGCTTGCCGCCGCCCCATTGTGGCGCTCTGGCCCGGGGAGGGGTATGGACAGCGCAGCCCAATCACGACCGTTGAAACGCCGGACGCTCGCCGCTTTTACCGCGCCGTGCCTGCCGCTCACCGGCGTCGGCCTGCCGATGGTGATCTATCTGCCGCCTTATTATGCCAGCACACTGGGCCTTGATCTGGCCATCACCGGCATTGTGTTTTCGGCCGTGCGCTGGATTGATCTGCCGCTGGATATCGCGTTCGGGCACGGCATCGACCGGACCAACACGCGCTTTGGCCGGTTTCGGCCGTGGATGGTGGCGGGCGGGCTGATCATGCTGCTAGGCCTTTATCTCTGCTTCTTTGCACAGCCCGGCCTGTCGCCACTGCGCGCCTTTGCGGGCCTGCTGGTGATTTACACCGGGTTTTCGATGGCCCAGGTCGCCCACACCAGCTGGGGCCAGGCGCTGTCCACCGATTATCACGAACGCAGCCGCATCTTTGGCTGGTGGCAAACCGCCAACATGATCGCCTTGATCACCTTGCTGGCTGTGCCGCCGCTGGCCAACTGGCTGGGGCCGCAGCTGGGCTTTGCTGCATCGGCGTCGCTGGGCGTGCATGCCATGGGGCTGGTGCTGGCGCTGATGCTCACGCCGGCGCTACTGGCGGTGACACTGGGGGTGCCCGATCGCCGGTCCGCCAGCGCCGCCAGCGAACACCCGCACGGCTGGCGTGATATCCGGCAGGCGCTGAAACAGCCAAATCTGCGCCGGCTGATGCTGATCGATCTGCTCGCCAGCCTGCCGCCCGGCTTCGGCGGTGCGCTGCTGGTGTTCTTCTTCGAAGCGGCGCGCGGCTTTTCGGTAAACGAAGCACGGCTGCTGCTGCTGTTCTATTTTGCATCCGGCCTGATCGGCGCGCCCTTGTGGGGCTGGGTGGCACGGCGCACATCCAAACACATGGCGGTGGCATGGGCCATCGGCAGCTATGCCGTGCTGCACATGGGCCTCGTGCTGGCCCCCAACGCCGGTTTCTGGGCGGCGGCAACCGGCATGTTGCTGGCTGGCATCCCGGCGGTCGCGCCGCCGTTTCTGGTGCGCGCCATGCTGGCCGATGTTACCGATGCCGAAACGCTCGCCACCGGGCGCAGCAGCGCCGGGCTTTATTATGCAGTGCTGGTTGCGGTGCAAAAGATCGGATATGCCATCCCCGTTGGTTTGGCATACGTCGTGCTCGACATGGTGGGCTTTGATGCAAAACTGGGCAGCGCCAACACGCCGTTTGCCATCGATGGCCTGGTATTGTTGTTCCTGGTGCCGCCGGTGGTAAGCGCGCTCGGTGCAGCCTGGCTGGCGCGCGGCTGGACGATCGGCCGCGAAGAACAGCAGCGCATCATCGCGCAGTTGCACGGCAAATAAACCCGCCGCCCCGCCTTTCCTTTTTCAGTCAGGAGACCATTCCATGAAACTTTACGACAGCATCGGCCCCAACCCGCACGTGGTGCGCATGGCCCTCGCCGAAAAGGGCATCACCCTGCCCACAGTCACCATCGACATCAGGGCCGGCGCCAACCGCAGCGGCGATTACATCACCAAGGTGCCCGCTGGCGGCACCCCTGCCCTTGAGCTGGACGATGGCCGCTGCATTTCCGAAATCACCGTGATCGCCGAATATCTGGAGGAAATTGCGCCCCTGCCGCCAATCATCGGCACCACCCCCGAAGAGCGCGCCGAAACCCGCAAGTGGGTGCGCATCATCGATCTGGGCTATGCCGAAACCATGGCCAATGGCTTTCGCGCCACGCAGGGCCGGCCGATGTTCGAACCACGCTTCCCGGTCATGTCACAAAGCGGCGGCGAGGAACTGAAGGTGCTGGCCGCGAAAAAACTGCTGTGGCTGGATGGGCACATGAATGCCCGGGGCGTTGGGGATTTCGTCTGCGGCAGCCGCTTCACCCTGGCCGATATCCTGCTGTTCTGCTTTATGGAATTCGGCGCACAGGTGGGCCAGCCACTGCCCGCCGGCACCGCGTGGCTGCCGGAATGGCGCGCGCGCGTTGCCGCCCGGCCTTCAGCCGCTGCCTGATCCCGCCCCGCCCGCCCCGCCTGCCATGCCCACCCCCAACACCGCGCTGTTTTTCGCGCGCCAGTTTCTGGCCCATCCGCGCCGGGTCGGATCGCTCATCCCCTCCTCGCGCCAGCTGGTCAGCCGCATGCTGGGCGGGGTGGAATGGGCGCGGGTGGAAACCGCTGTGGAATTCGGCCCCGGCACCGGGGTCGTCACCCGGGCACTACTGGCCCGGATGCGTCCGGATGCGCGGCTGATCGCCTTTGAACTCAACCCGGAATTTGCCAGCTACCTGGCGCGCAGCATCGATGATCCGCGGCTGCTGGTGTTGCCGATGTCGGCCGAACATGTGGCCGATCATGTGGACATTCAGGCGGGGGGCGGCTGCGATGTCGCCATCTCCAGCCTGCCGTTCTCGATCATGCCGCGCGCCGTGCGCGGCCGCATTCTGGCCGCCACCGCTGGCGCGCTGAAACCGGGAGCACCGCTGATCGGCTATCAATATTCGCATGCCATGCTGGCGGAGCTGCGCACTGCCTTTGCCCACGTCGCGGTGCGGTTTGAACCGCGCAACTGGCCGCCGGCCTTCGTTTTCACCGCGCGCGGCTAACCCGCCTGCTGATCGGCCGCGCCTTTACAGCTCGATAAGCGCGTCGGGCAACTCGTTCACATCGTCAGCGCGCGGCGGCAGGTGCGCGGCCAGCACCGCGCCGGCGCGTTCGATGGCCGCCACCAGCCCATCCGCGGCACGGCCGGCCTTGATGCCAGCGATCAACGCACCAATGGTTTCGCCCCAATCCTCCGCCGCAACGCGGGCAAACACGGCTTCATCGGCAATCACTTCAGCGACATGCTCGGCCTCGTCGAGATAAAGCAGCACGCCGGTGCGGCCCTGTGTGGCGGTAAGCCCGCGCGCCCGGAATTGCATGATGGCGGCATGGTGAACCCGGTCGCGCCGCAGCCCGCGCGGGGTGAGGGCGCGGTCCAGCCGCAAGCCCGCCACCAGTGCCAGCGCGCCAACAAACACCAGCGCCTGCACCGCGGCAAAGCCTTCGATACCGCGGCGTTCGCGGGTGGCAGCATCCAGCGCGTCCCAATCGGGAACCAGCAGCGACGGCGTCCACCCGGCCAGCACGGCGATGAACGGCAAAACAAAGGCCGCGAGCACCGCAGCCGCGAGCATGGTGGCGGTATACCGGTGCGCCCTGGTGCTGATGATCACCACGATCTCGCCGGCCGTGGTGGCTTCGGCCGCAGCGATGGCAGCCGCGATGCGGGCGCGGTCAGTGTCGTTGAACAACATCACCAGTCTCCAGACGCGCCGCCGCCGCCAAAGCCGCCGCCGCCGCCCGAAAAGCCGCCAAAACCGCCGCCGCTACCGCCACCGCCGCCGCCGCCGCTCCAGTTGCCGCCGATGCCGGGGCCCCACAGGATCGCTGAGCCGCTGCGCCGCCCGCGCGACCCACGGCGCGACGAAATCACCATCCAGACGATGATGATGATCAGCCACACCAAGGCACCCCAACCCGGACCGTCAGCTTTTTCGCCGCTGGCGGCCTTGGCCTGGGCGGCAAAGGCCGCCTGCTGGTCGGGCGGCAATTGCAACAGGGTGATCAGTTGATCGGCTCCGGCCGTGATGCCGCCGGCAATGTCGCCCGCCTTGAAACGCGGCACAACCGCTCGGCGGATAATGCGGCTGGACACGGCATCCGTCAGCACGCCTTCGAGGCCATAGCCCACCTCGATGCGTAATTTGCGCTGCGCCGGCGCGATCAGCAATATGGCGCCGTTGTTGGTGCCTTTCTGGCCGATGCCCCAGGCGCGGCCAAGCTGATAGCCATATTCATCGATTTCATAACCGCCCAGATCGGGCACGGTGGCCACCACCAGCTGGGTGCCAGTGGTGTCTTCCAGCGTCTTCAGCCGGGCCTCCAGCGCCGCCACCGTTTCGGGCGGCAACACCCCGGCCGCATCGGTGACACGGCCGGAGAGCTTGGGAAACACCGGCTCTGCCGCTGCCGGCATCGCCGTGAACAATGCAATGGACAGGGCCCACAGCGCCGCAAACAGAAAAGCGAAAGCCGGAAAATTACGCCGGCGCAGCATTGTCATGCGTGCCTCTCCCCAACCCGGGGCTTCAGAACTTCACCTCGGGCGCCTTTTCGGCATTCACGGTTGTGGCCTTGAACGGCGCGATCGGCTTGGCGCCGTAAACCACCTTGGCGGTGATCAGCGACGGGAAGGTACGGATTTCGGTATTATAATCCTGCACCGACAAGTTGTAATCGCGGCGTGCGACCGTGATGCGGTTTTCGGTGCCTTCCAGCTGGCTTTGCAACTGCAGGAACAGCTCGCTGGATTTCAGATCAGGATATTTTTCCACCGTCACCAGCAATCGCCCGAGCGACTGGCCAAGCGCGCCCTGGGCCTGGTCAAACGCCGCAAGCTGCGCCGGGTCCGACAGTTTGGTCGGATCCACGGTCACCTGGCTGGCGCTGGCGCGGGCCTTGGTCACGGCTTCCAGCACATCCTTTTCCTGAACGGCATAGCCCTTCACCGTGCTCACCAGATTGGGGATAAGATCGGCGCGGCGCTGATACTGGTTTTCCACGTCGGCCCACTTGGCCTTCACCGCTTCTTCCTTGGCGGGAATGGTGTTGACGCCGCAGCCCGACAGCAGCAGCGCGGTGCCGGCCAAAGCTGCCAGCGCTGCGGGACGACGAATGGCGGTAGGCATGGAAAATGTCTCCGTTGGCGGCGGCTTGCGCAGGCCGCATTTTGTGGCAAAAAGGGGCAATCGTTCGCGCAGTGCTTGACCCAAGATAGTGCGCGCGCAGGATTTACAACAGGGGGGGGAAGCCATGTTGCAGGAATTCAAGGCGTTCATCGCGCGCGGCAATGTGCTCGATCTGGCGGTGGCGGTGATCATCGGCGCGGCTTTTGGCGGCGTTGTCACCAGTTTCACCGAAGACATGGTGATGCCCCTCATCGGTCTCGCGTCCGGCGGTATCGATTTCACCAGCCTGTTCGTGGTGCTGGGGAACATCCCGGCCGATTTCGCAGGCAGTCCCACCGATTATGAAGCGCTGAAAAAGGCCGGGGTTGCGCTGTTCGGCTATGGCAAGTTCATCACCGCCTTCATCAACTTCGTCATCATCGCGTTTGTGATCTTCCTGATGGTGAAGGCCGCCAACAAGGCGATGCCGCGGCCCGCCGCAGCGCTGCCGCCCGGCCCGACGCCCAGCGAGACACTGCTTGCCGAAATCCGTGACGAGCTGCGCAAGAGCCGCGGATAATCGCCGAACTGGCGCCATCGCGGCCAAACTTGATTGCTCCGGCCGCCGACTGAAGGCAAGGATGCCGCCATGTGCCGCCGCCTCCTGCTCCCGCTTGCCCTGCTCGCTCTTGCCGGCTGCCGTGAACAGCGGCAGCAACTGGGCCAGGCGCTTTCCGGCCAGCCGCCCGTGATCGCCGGCAACCTGGAGGGCGAATGGCAACTGGCCGATCTCAATGGCGGCGGCGCGGTGGCCGGCGGCAGCCTGCGCTTCGGCGTTGCTGGCAGTGACGGCAGCGTTGGCGGCACCGCGGGCTGCAACCGCTTCAACGGCGGCTGGAAACAGGATGGCGGCAACCTGAAACTGGGGCCGTTCACGGCCACGAAAATGGCCTGCCCGCCGCCGGTGATGGATGTGGAGCGCCGCGTGCTGGCATTGCTGGAAGCGGTGAACAGTGTCACCTACACTGCGGATGGCGGGGCATTTCTGGCTGCGCGCGATGGCCGCAAGCTGCGACTGCGGCGACCGCCAGCCAACTGATCAGGCGGCTTCGCGTTCCACGGAAAGATCGGCGAGCGTGGTATTGTCCAGGATGCTCGCCGTTTGCTCGCGCACCACCAGCATCACCTTGCGGATCACGCAGGTGGCTTCTTCAAAACAATCATCGCAGCGCTGATACGCCGATAGCGACACGCACGGCACCAACGCCAGCGGGCCTTCGATCAGGCGGATAATCTCCCCGAAACTGATCTGGCTGGCCGGGCGGGCAAGGCGATAGCCGCCCATCTTGCCGCGATAGCTGTTGACCAGGCCGCCGTTCTTGAGATCGAGCAGGATGGCTTCGAGGAACTTGCGCGGCAGTTTCTGATCGGCCGCAATCACCGAAATCGGCACTGGCGCGGCCCCGCCGGACCGTGCGATGAAAATCAGAGCGCGAAGCGCATATCGGGAACGCTGGGTAAGCATGACGAACCAATATCCTATGCACCAGCAAGGAATTCCTGCCAAGCCAAATGCCCACTCCGGCTCCAGCCAAGCTACAAAAAATGATGCTGAATAATAGCTGAATCTACCATTTATTCGCAGCGTAAATCCTGACTGTCATGATCATGCAATACAGAATTTCTGCTAACTAATTGAATTTAAAAAGGTGTAATTTTTACAGGGCAGTTGGCACGCTGGTTGCAAAGCTGCTGGCATCGGCGGCCGGATAGTCCGGCCGCTGAAAACCAAGAAGGAGGTCCCCCATGTTCGCTTCACCCCTGAGCTTCTCCCGCAACCTCGTCGGCGCCGCCGGCACCCTGTTTTTCGCCAGCCTGTGCATTGCCGGCGCCACCACCCCGGCGGGCGCCCGGACAGCCTACGGTATCAGCGAAACCGGCCACAAGGTTGCCTATGTGTCCACTGCCGATCTCAACCTGGGTTCGCCCGCCGGCCGCGAGGCCCTCGAAGCCCGCCTCCGCATCGCTTCTAGAAATGTGTGCCACGGCACCGCGGTCGGCCCCTGGGTTCAGACCGAAGAAAACAAGTGCTTTGCCAATACCCTGGAGGCAACCCGTAACAGCACCATGGCAGCCATCGCAGCCGACAAGGTGACCAGCTGAGCATACGGCGGGTGTGGGCAGGGGCCGCTCCTGCCCGCCGATCCGGCTGGCGGTGTCGCAGATTGCCCCCCATCGCGTGACACCGCCCGCCCCTGCCGCCCCCGGCTGGACATGCGGCCCCCAAAATAGCCTTGCAATGCGCCTCTCTTGCCCCTCTCGGGGCGCATCGCGGCGGTGCCGCCCGGCGCTTCCCATCCCTCGGCGCCGGGCGGCACTTTTCTTTTGCGGGCGTTGCGTCATGATACACCATGCGCCTGCTTTTCCTGATGGTGGCCCTGATGTCCGCCCACCCCGCCGCTGCCGCCCGCGCCCGCGATCTGGGCATTGCGCCCGGCCCCCTGCCCACCGGGCCACTCAACGCCATTACCGATGTGCCCGGCGTTCTGGTTGGCCAGGTGACGATCGATCGGGGCGACAGCATCCGCACCGGCGTCACTGCCATCCTGCCCCACGCCGGCAACATCTTTGCTGATAAAGTGCCCGCCGGCATCGTCGTCGCCAACGGTTTCGGCAAGCTGATGGGTATCACCCAGGTCAAGGAACTGGGTGAGATCGAGACCCCCATCCTGCTCACCAACACCTTGAATGTGCCCGAAGCCGCCGCCGCCATAATCGAGCACACGCTTGGTCAGCCCGGCAACGAACAGGTGCGCTCGGTCAACGCCGTGGTGGGCGAAACCAACGACGGCGGCCTCAACGATATTCGCGCCCGCGCCGTGACGGTTCCCGACGCCCGCCGCGCCATTGCCGAGGCCAAAGCCGGCCCGGTGCAGGAAGGCGCGGTCGGCGCCGGGCGCGGCACCATTGCCTTTGGATACAAGGGCGGCATCGGCACATCATCGCGGCGCACGGCCGATGGCTTCACGGTGGGCGTGCTGGTGCAGAGCAATTTTGGCGGCCGGCTGATCCTGGCCGGCGTGCCAATTCCGCCGCCAGGAGACAAGACTCTGGGCAAGCAGGCGGCAAAGGTTTCTGCCGACGGTTCGATCATGATCGTGGTGGCCACCGATGCGCCGCTGTCCGATCGCAACCTGACGCGGCTGGCGGCGCGCGCGATGGCCGGGTTGGCCCGCACCGGCTCGGCCTTTTCCAACGGCTCCGGTGATTATGCCATCGCCTTTTCCACCAGCGCAGCCGTGCGCCGCACTCCCGCACGCCGCGCTACCGTTACCGCCTATCCGGAACTGGGCAACGAAGACACGACACCGCTGTTCATCGCGGCTGCCGATGCCACGGAGGAAGCTATCGCGAACAGCCTGCTGGCGGCGCAGACCATCAGCAGCCGCGATACGACCACCGGCGACACCCGGCAGGCGCTGGCGGTGGATGCGGCGCTGGTAAAACGCCTGCTCGGCCGGCGTTAAACGTCCAGATTGGCGACGTTGAGCGCGTTTTCCTGGATGAAGGCGCGGCGTTCTTCCACCACGTCGCCCATCAGCTTGGCAAAGATGTCGTCGGCGTCCGCGGCTTCATCGACGTCGACGCGCAGCAGGGTGCGCGCGGCGGGATCGAGCGTGGTTTCCCACAGTTGATCGGCGTTCATTTCACCGAGACCCTTGTAGCGCGCGATGGCGAGGCCCTTGCGGCCAGCATCGAGCGCGGCGGCGAGCAGATCGGCCGGGCTGGTGATGCGGAAACTGGCCAATTGCGACGGCGCGGCATAAGCCGAAGCTTCCTGGGCAGCCAAGGCCGCCAGCCGCGGCGCTTCGGGTGACGACAGGAAAGCACCGTCGATGACATGATGATCCGTCACGCCGCGCCATTCGCGCGACACGTGATAGCCGCCGTCGTCCGTAAGCGAGACAGTCCAGCGGCCGCCATCGGTGTCGGCGGCGTTCAGCCAGGCAGCGGTTGTGGCGGCAGCAGCAGCATCCGGCCGGGCCAGCGCACCGTTCAAGGCCAATGCATCGACCACGGCGGTGGGATAGCGCCGCGGCACATAGGCCATCAGCGCGCGCATGCGACGGGCATGTTCCACCAACGATTTCAGATCGGCACCGCTGCGCGGGCCGCTGACGGTACTAAGCACCAGATTGCCGGCGCCGGCTTCGACCAGATAATCCTCCAGCGCGGCATTGTCCTTGAGATACACCTCCGAACGCCCGCGCGTGACCTTGTATAGCGGCGGCTGGGCGATGAAGAGGTGGCCGCCGTCGATCAGCGTCGGCATGTGGCGGAAGAAGAACGTCAGCAGCAGCGTGCGGATATGGGCGCCGTCGACATCGGCATCGGTCATGATGATGACCTTGTGATACCGCAGCTTTTCCAGATTGAACTCCGGCCCGATGCTGGTGCCCAGCGCCTGTATCAGCGTGCCGATTTCGCGGCTGGCCAGCATCCGGTCGAGCCGGGCACGTTCGACGTTCAGGATCTTGCCGCGCAGCGGCAGGATGGCCTGGTTCTGGCGGTTGCGGCCGTTCTTGGCGCTGCCGCCGGCGCTGTCGCCTTCGACCAGGAACAGTTCGGATTTCACCGGGTCGCGTTCCTGGCAATCGGCCAGCTTGCCGGGCAGCGAAGCAATATCGAGCGCGCCCTTGCGCCGCGTCAGGTCACGCGCCTTTTTGGCAGCCTCACGCGCAGCAGCCGCATCGATGATCTTGGCCACGATGGTGCGCGAGTGCGCGGGATTTTCCTGCAACCACACGTCCAGCCGATCGGCCATCAGGCTTTCCAGCGGCTGGCGCACTTCCGAACTGACCAGCTTGTCCTTGGTCTGGCTCGAAAATTTGGGATCGGGCAGCTTCACCGATACAATCGCGGTCAGCCCCTCGCGCATGTCGTCGCCAGTCAGGCTGACCTTTTCCTTCTTCAGCAGGCCGGAACGTTCGGCATATTGATTAAGCGTGCGGGTGAGCGCGGCGCGGAAGGCGGCCATGTGGGTGCCGCCGTCGCGCTGCGGAATATTGTTGGTGAAGCACAACACCTGTTCGTAATAACTGTCGTTCCATTCCAGCGCGACTTCGATGCTGATATCACCCGCCTGTCCAGTGATGGCGATGGGATGCGGGATCAACGGCGCCTTGGATTTGTCGAGATATTTCACGAACGCCGCGATGCCGCCTTCGTAATACAGCTCCACCTGCTTCACATCGGCATGGCGAGCATCATTGAGGAACAGCCGCACGCCGCTGTTGAGGAAGGCCAGCTCACGAAACCGATGTTCGAGCTTGGCAAAATCGAAATCGATGAACTTGAAGGTGCCCAGCGACGGAAAAAACGTCACGCGGGTGCCGCGCTTGCCGTTTGACGGGCCAACCACCTTGAGCGGCGCCTGCGCATCGCCGTGGTGGAAGAGCATCCAATGTTCTTCGCCGTCGCGCCAGATCGTCAGCTCCAGCCATTCCGACAGCGCGTTGACCACCGACACGCCCACCCCGTGCAGCCCGCCCGACACCTTGTAGGCGTTGTCGTCGCTGTTGTTGAATTTGCCGCCGGCGTGCAGCTGGGTCATGATCACTTCCGCAGCCGACACGCCTTCTTCGGAATGGATGCCGGTGGGAATACCGCGGCCGTTGTCGGTCACGCTCACCGAACCATCGGCGTTCAGCACGACGTCGATACGGTCGCAATAGCCCGCCAGCGCCTCGTCGATGGCGTTGTCCGAAACTTCGAACACCATGTGATGCAGGCCCGAACCATCGTCGGTATCGCCAATATACATGCCCGGCCGCTTGCGCACCGCGTCCAGCCCGCGCAGCACCTTGATGCTGTCGGCGTCATAATCATTGATCTGGGATGGAGTGGGGTCGGTCAACGGGTCAGCCTCGGGATCGGATCTGTTCCCACAGGCTATAGAGCCAGCCGCCCGCGCGTGCGAGAAAAATGCGTCATCGTCAGCGGGCGCGCGCGCTGCCACCAACGCGCGGCCGGCCCATCGCGCGCTGGTGCTGCACCAGCCACGGCAGCGCCTCTTCAGCCAGCATCGGGCGCGCGAACAGATAGCCTTGCACGGCAGTGCAGCCATGGGCGACCAGAAAGCCGCGCTGGCGCTGGCGCTGGCGCTGGCGCTGGTGAAACCGCGATCGATCTTGATGCGGTCAACCAGGAACTGGTGAGATGGGAAAGCGAGGCATAGCCGGTGCCGAAATCATCCATCGCCAGCGTGCAGCCCATGGCGCGCAGCGCCT
Organism: Sandarakinorhabdus sp.; assembly: GCF_041689835.1. Taxonomy (GTDB): domain Bacteria; phylum Pseudomonadota; class Alphaproteobacteria; order Sphingomonadales; family Sphingomonadaceae; genus Sandarakinorhabdus. The sequence goes on along the minus strand of NZ_JBDNFM010000101.1, from coordinate 7,524 downwards.
CCAGCGTTTGGCCGGTGCCGGCGATTGACCGATCGAACAGCACGGTTTCCGTCACCTCGATCTCCAGCCGCTTGGCTGGAACGTGATGCCGGGCCAGGCTGCGCTTCACCGTTTCAACAAAATCATTGGCCAGAACCGGCATCGAGCATCGTGCCAAAGCCGGCCAGCGCCGCCTCCATCACTTACGGCTGGGCAAGGCCAACGTCTTGGGCGATGGACACGAACTCCGCTGGCGGCACCCATTTGCCGTCATGCTTCCAGCGCGCCAGCGCTTTTAAACCCAACACGCTGCCATCCACGAGGCGCTGTTGCGGCTGCAGCGCGGCAACCAGCCGGCGGCCGGCGATGGCACGACGCAAGGCATCGGGACGGCAGATGCACAGTTCCACATCCCACGACGTGCCTTTGCGCATCGCGTCCTCCACGGCGCTGGTTGATGATGGGTCGGTGTTAGGGCAGATAGAAATCGATCGCACTGGCCAGTTCCGGGCGAGAATCATCGGCCACGCCGTGGATGACGCGGGTTTGCGCGCTCCACCACAATTCGCCGCCCCCGTCATTGTTGGCGCGGTAATACCAGGCGCCAATGCCGGCCACGGCCAGGATCGGCTCGGCCGCCGCCAGCAGGCGCGGGCTGAGAGAGCGTTCCCGTACTGGCACAGGCGGAAACCGCAGGCGCTCACCGCGCGGCCAGCTGCTATCCGACATGCATGCTCTCTCCACCTTCGCCCCGCCACGACGCTAACGGCGCAGCGGGAGACGGCTTTACCCGGGCACGATCTGCCCGCCATGCAGCGCCAGCCAGCACGTGGGCGGGCCGCCGCTGGCCAGATCGGCAAACAACGCGGCGTCGGTGCCGGTCATCCACGCCTGCACGCCCATCGCCGCCAGCCGATCGAACAGCGCGGCGCGGCGGCTGGCATCAAGATGTGCAGCAATTTCATCGAGCAGCAAAATCGGCGGCCGACCGCTGCGCTGCGCCGCCAGCCCGGCGTGAGCGAGCACGATGGCTATCAGCAGCGCCTTTTGTTCGCCCGTCGAACAAGCGGCGGCCGGCATCGCCTTTGCCGCGTGGGTAACGGCCAGATCGGCCCGGTGCGGGCCATCGATGGCGCGCGCCGCCGCCGCATCGCGCGCCCGCCCCCGCGCCAACCGGTCCGCCAGATCGCCCGCATCATTGCCCAAAAGCGCAATCAACGGCCGGGCAAACACGCCGTCGGGCGCATCGGCCAATTGAGCCGCGAGCGCCGTCACGGTGTCGGCCCTCGCCGCTGCAATCGCAGCGCCGTGTTCGGCCATATCCGCCTCCAGCCCGGCCAGCCACACCGGATCCGCCGGCCCGTCGGCCGTCAGCAGGCGGGTGCGTTCGCGCATCGCGGCTTCGTATCGGCTTACGCGCTGGCCGTGGCCGGGGTGCAGCGCCAGCACCAGCCGGTCCAGAAACCGCCGCCGGCTGCCGCTGCTTTCGCTGAACAACCGGTCCATCGCCGGGGTGAGCCACACCAGCGCCAGCCATTCGGCCAGCGCCGCCGCCGTGGCCGCCGCGCCGTTCACCCGCACCAGCCGGCGTTCGGGTGCAGCCGCAATCGTGCCGGTGCCCAACTGTACCTCGCCTTCGCGCGAAACCAGCGTGGCCGCCACGCTCCAGCCGCCCGGGCCATCGCTGCGCGCCGCATCCGATAGCGGGCTGCCGCGCAAACCACGCCCAGGCGCCAGCAGCGAAATCGCGTCCAGTATGTTGGTCTTGCCGGCGCCATTGTCCCCCGTGATCACCACCAGACCGCGGCCGGCTTCGATGCTGGCCGCGCTGTGGTTGCGAAAATCGGTGAGCGTCAGGCGGGTGATCGCCGTCACAGCATCAGCAGCCGGTGCCGGCCATTGTCGAAACGGTGATAGGGGATGGGCCGCGCCGGATCGTCCAGCCGCGCGGAAACGTCGGCCAGGATGGCGCGGGTGATGCCGGGCAGGTCGAGCTTGCCGGCTTCGTCCCAATCGAACCACGCGATTTCATCAAGCTCGCCGCAGCCGGCGCCGGGATCGAGGCTGACGAGATGCTCCGCCTCCACCGTGAAAAACCGCGCATCGAAACGCCGCGGCCGCACCGGCGGGGTGATGGCGCGGCCTACAAAGCGCAGCGGCGAAAGATGCGGCAGGTGGCCAGTCGCCAGGAAATCGCGCCATTCCGGCGACCTCGTGCGGCCACTGCCCGGCGCACCCAGCACCAGCCCGGTTTCCTCGAACAATTCGCGCACGGCAGCGGCAGCCAAGGCCCGCGCGCGGGCGGGCGGCGCGGTGCGCAACAATGGCTCAGCGGCATCCGGGTGCAATTCGCTGGCGGCGGCGACGCGGAAATCGCTGGCATGCAGCCGCCCGCCGGGAAACACCCATTTTTGCGCCATGAACACATGGCCCTTGGCCCGCCGGCCCATCAGCACGCGCGGAGCAGGCCCGTCGCGCCGGATCACCAGCACGGTCGCTGCATCCTTGGGCCGCAGCGAACGGCCCTTCAGGATCGGTACATTGTCTTCATCAACCTGCATGTGGCTTCTCCTGCCACAAGCGGCGGTTTACACCAACGACATCAGCGATTGCGCCGTATAATCGGTCAATTCACCGTGGCGGCCCTGCTCCACTTTCAACGCCCAATCGGGATCGACGATCAGCGCCCGGCCCACGCCGACCAGATCAAATTCATCGCGTTCCAGCCGCGCCAGCAGGCCATCCAGGCTGGCCGGCTTCGACGCTTCGCCGCCCATGCCGGCCACAAATTCACCCGTAAGGCCAACGCTGCCCACGGTGATGGTTGGCTTGCCGGTCAATTTCCTGGCCCAGCCAGCGAAATTCAGGCCCTCATCGCCGTCCAGTTCGGGAAACTCCGGCTCCCAGAAACGCCGCTGCGAACAATGGAACACATCGGCCCCGGCATCGGCCAGCGGGCCAAGCCACGCCGCCAGTTCATCCGGCGTTGGCGCGAGGCGGAACGCGAAATCCTGCTGCTTCCACTGCGACAGGCGGATGATCACCGGGAAATCCGGCCCAACGGCCACCCGCACGGCTTTCAGCAATTCCACCGCAAAGCGCGCGCGCAGCGGCAGCGTGTCGCCGCCCCAGCGATCATCGCGCGCATTGGTGGCGCCCCAGAAGAACTGATCGATCAGATAACCATGCGCGCCGTGCAATTCGACCGCGTCAAAACCCAGCCGCTTGGCATCACCCGCCGCACGCGCAAACGCCGCGATGGCGTCGGCGACATCGGCATCGCTCATGGCGTTGCCGTTGGTCTTGCCGGGCATGTACACGCCCGACGGGCTTTCTGCGGTTTCATCCTTTGGCGTGCGGCGGTTGGGCAGCGCGCCGACATGCCACAATTGCGGCGCGATAAGGCCGCTTTCGCCGTGCACCGCCTGCACCACCTGGCCCCAGCCATCCAGCGCCGAACCAAAGAAATGCGGCACGTTGGGATCGTTGGCCGCGCCCGCGCGCTCAACCGCTGTGCCTTCGGTGATGATCAGCCCCACACCGCCAGCGGCACGCTTGCGGTAATATTCAGCAACGTTCGCGCCTGGCTGGCCTGCGGGCGAGAAACTGCGCGTCATCGGCGCCATCACGATGCGGTTGGGCAAGGTGATGCCCTTCAGGGGGAAGGGGCGGAAAAGGGGATTTGTGCTCATGGCCGCTTCCTTGCCGGGCGGGCCGCGCAAAGTCACCTGTCAATCTGACCCATGCGCCAGCGGATGGCGTTGCTGGTCGCCGCGATCCGCAAGCGGATGGCGGGTATTCACAAGTTCAACCAGCGCCGCCGACGCCACGTGCGTGTAAATCTGCGTTGTCGCGATGTCGGCATGGCCCAGCAACGTCTGCACGATGCGCAAATCCGCCCCGCCTTCCAGCAAATGCGTGGCAAAGGCATGGCGCAGCACGTGCGGGGAAATGCGGGCGGGCGGGATGCCGGCAGTGGCCGCAAGCGCCTTGAGCAACTGCCACAGCCGCAGGCGCGACAGATAGCCGGCCTTCCCCGGATCCTTGCGATTGTGGCCAGCGGGAAACAGGAATTTCGCATCCGCCGGCACATGCGCTTCCCACGCCAGTACGGCGGCTTCGGCGCGGCGGCTGATCGGCACCAGCCGTTCCTTGTTGCCCTTGCCCAGCACCACCATGTGCCCGCGCCCGGCCTTGCAGGCGTGGCGAGGCAGCGCCACCAATTCGCTGGCGCGCAAACCCGACCCATAAAGCAGTTCCACCAGCGCAGCGGTGCGCTTGCGTGCAGGATCATCGGGCCGCGCCGCCAGCTGCTCCGCCAGCGCCGCAAACAACCGCTCAACGTCGCCGGTGGCCAGCGTTTTGGGCAGCGGCCGCGCCGAACGGGGCAGCGCCAGGTCGCGGCCGGGATCGTCGGCGCGCAGATGTTCGGCCATCAAAAAGGCAAGGAACTGCCGCACGGCCGATGCCTTGCGCGCTGCGCTCGCCCGCGCCAGGGGTGCCCAGTGCCGCGCCAGCCGCGCCAGCGCTGCCGCATCCGCCGCCGCCAGCCCGTTCCCCAAGCTGCCGCCCTCCAACCATTCGCTGGCCTGACGCAAATCACGGCCATAGGCCAGCACGGTGTTGCGCGCCGCGCCGCGTTCGCTGGCCAGGCTGTCGAGAAACAGCGCGATGGCGCCAGAATCACGTATCGGCTGATCAGTGATGGGGCCGGCGCTGATCGGAGTCATGCCGGGCTGGCAGCGGTGCGCGTCACGGCTTCGGCGGCGATGTGGCGGGCATCGGCCCCGCGACCGCAGGCCGCCAGCGCCGCGACGATGGCTTCCACATGCGCGGGCGGCACATCGGCCCAGCTGCCTTGCAGGCCGGTCGCCGCCAACAGCGCGACCTCGCCCGCCGCGCGCCGCCGCGCCGCGCTGGCAATCGCTGCCGTCCAGCGATTGGCAACAGGGCGGATCATATCCTGTTTCAACCCGTCCCACTCGCTGCCGCGCGCCTGGCCCAGCCCCGACAGTACAGCCAGCAATATGGCCTGAGCATGCGGGCTGGCCTTGGCGGCGGCTTGCCACGCACGAAATTCAGCCGGCCCCATCGCAGTCCCGGCCCCGGCTGCCAGCAATGCCTGCGCACGCGCACGCACCGCATCATCGGCGCCCGCCGCTGTTCGCCCCCACGCCCGCGCCCGCGCCGTGTTCCCCGCCGCCAGCAGCGCCGCGATGATCACATCGGATTGCCCGGCCAGTGCCGCAGAAGGCTTCAATGCACCGGCAGCCGTCGCAGCCTCCAGCAGCGCGCCATAGGGATCGCCGCCGGTACTGCGCGTGATGGCAGCAATCGCGGCGCCGCGTTCGGCCGGGCTGCCGGTAAAGGCATCGCGCAGGCGCCCGGCGCGGCTTTCGGGCGCAAAACCGCCGCTGGCATCGGCTTGCGCCAGCGCTGCGACCCCGCTCGCCAGTTCCTCCGCCGATAATGTGCCCAGTACCGCGGCCTGGCGCAGCAGCGCAAAACGCGTGGCCGCCGGCAGCGCGGCATTGCGCACCGCCCAGCCGGGATGCGCCGGGCCCAGCGCCGCCAACCGATCGGCCGGCACGCTCACACCCGCCGCGCTGGCGACGCCATAGCGATAGGGGGTCAATCCCTCTTCTTCGGCCCAGTTGATGCCATCGGCGCGGCCGGCACCGCCCGCCAGCACCACCACGCGCTGCGCCAACCGCAGATCAAACGCCGGTACCGCACCGCGCCCCCCGTTACGCTGGCCCCGCACTGAATCGATCACGCCGGCAGCGGTGATATCATCCCCGTCCATCGCGGCGCACATGCCCCACGCCAGATCCCACATCACATCATCCGAAAGCGCGCGCCCGGTGGCCGCAATCGGGCACAGGCCGGCCAGATCGGCAGCAGCCAGCGATACGTCGCCGGCAACACGGTAGGCCGCGGGCGTAAAGCGTTCCAGCGGCAGCGCATCCACCAGCCGCCGCGCCGGATCGACCGCGCCCAGCCGCAGCAGCAGCCCGGCGCGCGCTGCCGCCCAATCGCCATCGCCAATCCCCGCCGGCCCCGGCACCCGCGATGCCAGCGCCCGGCCCAGCGTGATCGCTGCCCAGCGTGAGGCGACGGGGCCTGCAATGCGATTGGCCAGCCCGGCCACAAAACGGCCATTGCTGCCGCCGAACGCGTCTGCACCAAAGCCGCCATCAGCCGCATCGATGATGCCGATCGGCGCGCCCGGCGGCAGCGCGGCAGCATCCGTTTCCGCGATGAAGGGCGGCGGCGTATCCCCGGCCTGCTGCGGCAGCAACAACGGCGCTTGGCTGGTGCGGGCGGGGGGGGCGTCTGCGGCAACGCCGGGCAGCAAGGGCGCTGGCGCATTGGCCGGCCCAGCGGCAGGCGTGGCAGTTGGCGGGTCAAAACCCGGCGGCAGCAGCGATTTGGGGGCCTCACGGTCTTGCCCCACCACCGGCAAGCCCAGCCCCGCGGCCAGCGCCAAGCCGGCCACACCGGCGGCGAACGTGCGTTTGCTTGCCCATCTCATGCGCGGGTGTATAGCCTTCGCGGCGATGGACGGCGACCCGAAAATCCCCACCCAGAAAACCTTGGGTTCCGCTGATCTGCTGGCCTTGGCGGCGCAGCGGCCTGTCACGCTTGTCGGCCTGATGGGCTGCGGCAAATCCAGCATCGGCAAACGCCTTGCGCTGCGCCTTGCCTTGCCCTTCGTCGATGCCGACACCGAAATCGAGGACGCCGCCGGCATGACCATCTCGGAAATGTTCGAACGCTTTGGCGAAGCGCATTTCCGCGATGGCGAACGCCGGGTGATTGCGCGCCTGATCGACGGCACCCCCAAGGTGATCGCAACCGGCGGCGGCGCCTTCATGAACGACGAAACCCGCGCCCTCATCCGCGAACGCACATTGAGTGTGTGGCTGGATGCCGATGTCGCCACGCTGGTTGACCGGGTGCGCCGACGCGGCAGCCGCCCCCTGCTCAAGGACAAGGACCCGGGTGAAGTGCTCACCGCGCTCGCCGCAGTGCGCGGCCCGGTTTATGCCCAGGCCCGCATCCGCATCGCCAGCAAGCCCGGCCCCCACCATGAAACGGTGGAGGCCATCGTTGCCGCGCTCGCCGCCGCCAATGCGCAAGGAACCCCAACATGACGGTTATGGCCATGATCGTCGATGTCGCGCTGGGGGACCGTGCCTATCCGATCCACATCGCGCCCGGCCTGCTCGGCGCGGCGGCCCCGGTGCTGGCCCCGTTCGCGCGCGGGTCGCGCCTGGTGGTGGTGACCGACGAAACCGTGGCGGCGCTGCATCTGGCCGCGCTGGCTGCCGGCCTGCCCGGCATCCGGCTTGAAACCATCGTGCTGCCGCCCGGCGAGGCCAGCAAGAATTGGCACCATTTGCAACTGGTCGTCGAACGCCTGCTGGAACTGGGGGTGGAACGCAGCGATGCCGTTGTAGCGCTGGGCGGCGGCGTTATCGGCGATCTCGTCGGTTTTGCCTGCTCGATGCTGCGCCGCGGTTGCCGCTTCGTGCCGGTGAC
>NZ_JBDNFM010000100.1:0-5779 GCF_041689835.1 Sandarakinorhabdus sp. | reverse complement strand
GCCATCGATGTGGCAGGCACAGGCCTGGTGGTGACTACCGAGCAATGCCTGCTCAACGTCAATCGCAACCCCAAGATGGATCGTCACGAGGTGGAAAGTCACCTGCGCCGCAATCTTGGCCTTGATCGGGTGCTGTGGCTGGGCGAAGGCCTGATGAACGATCACACCGATGGCCATGTCGACAATCTGGCGCGGTTTGTTGGCCCCGGCCGGCTGGCGTTGCCGGTGGCGGCCGGCAAGGACGATCCCAACAAGGACATTTACGAAGACGCGTGGGACCGTGCCCGCGATTTCGGGCTGGAGATCGTGCCAGTGCCGTCGCCGGGCAAGGTGATACGCGATGGCGAAATCGTGCCGGCCAGCCACATGAATTTCTACATCGCCAATGCGGTGGTGGTGGTGCCGCTGTATGGCGTGGCCAGCGATGCGGACGCGGTGAAAGCCATCGCCGCGCTTTTCCCCGACCGCGAGGTGATCGGCATGCGCGCCGATCATATTCTCACCGGCGGCGGCAGCTTCCACTGCATCACCCAACAGCAGCCGAAATAGGGGCAGGCGCGCGGGGCATCTTTCGCGCGCTACATTGGTGCGCTATGGGCCGCGTCATGACCCGCACCATCACCGTCGCCGGCCTGCAACTGGCGTTCTCCGGCAATCGCGATGCCGATATCGCCATGACTGCTACCGCCGCCCGCGCTGCGGCCGACGGCGCGGATGTCGTGCTGCCGCCCGAATTGTTCGAAGGCCATTATTTCTGCCGGCACGAGGATGAAGGCCTGTTCGTGAACGCCCTGCCGCTGGACAAGCACCCGGCGGTGGCGGCGATGCGTGAAGTGGCGCTGGAAACCCGCACCTACATCCCGTGCTCGTTCTTCGAGAAGGACGGGCATCATCATTACAACAGCCTCGCGATGATCGACGACGGCGGCAACGTGATGGGCGTCTACCGCAAAAGCCATATTCCCGACGGGCCGGGCTATGAGGAGAAATTCTATTTCCGTCCCGGCAACACCGGCTTCAAGGTGTGGCCGACCAAGCACGGCGTCATCGGCGTCGGCATCTGTTGGGACCAGTGGTACCCGGAAACCGCCCGCGCCATGATGCTGATGGGCGCTGAAGTGCTGCTGTATCCCACCGCCATCGGCACCGAACCGCACGATCCCGAACTTGATACCCGCCGGCTGTGGCGCCGGGCGATGGTGGGGCATGCGGTGTCCAACGTGGTGCCCGTGCTGGCCTGCAACCGCATCGGCACCGAAGAAGCCGGAACACCGCATGCGCAGACATTCTACGGCACCAGTTTTGCCTGCGATCAGCGCGGCGACATCGTGAACGATCTGGACGATCACACCCCGGGCGTGGTCAAAGCCACCTTCAACCTCGACCTCGCCGCCCGCCACCGCGCCGCCTTCGGCTTTTTCCGCGACCGCCGGCCCGAGCTTTACGGGCGGCTGGCGCAGGACATCTAGAAAATTTCAAAGAGCTCAATTTCGGAGCCGGACGCCCAGCTTGCGCCCGGATGAAGCCGGGCGGATCGTCGATTCAAATTTGCCACTTTTGACGTTTCGTACGGAACTGGGGATTTTGACCCAGCCTGCGCCCACTCGCGCCGCAACGCCGGGCAGCGCCATGATGACAGGCTTGGCCCGTGTAGGACAGACGGGCGATCAGCCCTGCTGACCGCCCGCCGCCACCGCGGTTTCGAGCGCCGCCTTGAACATTTCCGGCGTGAGCAGCCCAGTGTTGGTGTTGAGGCGGCTGCAATGATAGCTGTCCACCAGCACCACGCCCGACGGCAGTTTGTGGGCAGTGCCGTGAGCGAAGCGATATTTTGGCAGCTTGCCGCCGATGGCCTTGATTGCGGCCTGGTGGGCGGTTTCGCCCAGCGCCACCACGACTTTCAAAGCGGGCAGGGCGGCGAGCTGCGCTGCAAGATACGGGCGGCAATTATGCTTTTCGGCCGTGTCGGGCAGGTTGCCGGGCGGGGCGCAGGCCACTGTGTTGGTGATGAACAGGCCGGGCGCGTCCCAGTCCCCCGGCCAGCCGCCAGGCGTTTCGCTTGCCAGACCCAGTTCTGCGAGCGTGGCAAACAGCATCTTGCCGGCTTCATCGCCGTGGAAGGGCTTGCCGGTGCGATTGGCACCTTTCAGGCCGGGGGCCAGGCCGATGATGGCCATCCAGGCGCCGGCATTGCCCAGCGGCGGCACCGGGGCGTTCCACCAATCGGCATGGCGCGCCATTTGCTCGGCGCGATAGGCGACCAGGCGTGGGCACAGCGGGCAATCGATTGGCGGCGTGCCGGGGTGGGGAGGGGTGCCGGGGTGGTGAAGTGTGGTCTCGTCAGTCATCGACTATGCCTGTAGGGGCTGTGAACAATATGGCAATCGTGCTTGTCGCGCTGGGATCAAACCGCTGCCACGGCCGCCATGGCCGGCCGGCTGGTGTTGTGCGCGCCGCCGCACGGGCGCTGGCCGGGCTGGGGCCGGTGCTGCGCGTGTCGCCGATCTTCGCAACCGCCCCCATCGGGCCGGGCAGCCGGCGTTATGCCAACGCGGTGGCAGCGCTGGATTGGCCGGGCAGTTTGCCCGATCTGCTGGCCCGCTTGAAAGGCATCGAACGCGAATTTGGCCGCCGCACCGGCCAGCGCTGGGGGGACCGGGTGCTGGACCTTGATATCCTTGCTGCCGGTGCTGCCGTTGTGCGGCTGCCCGACCTGATCGTGCCGCACCCGCGCCTCGCAGAACGCCGCTTCGTGCTCGATCCGTTGGTGACGGTCGCGCCTGATTGGCGGCACCCGATAATGGGCCGCACCGCAAGACAGTTGCACACGCGCGCGCTTCGCCCTAAAGCCCGGCCCCGCGCGTGATGGCGTGTATGGCCCGTGGCCATGGGTCCTTAGCTCAATCGGTTAGAGCGACCGCCTTTTAAGCGGTAGGTTTCGGGTTCAAGTCCCGAAGGACCCACCACGCCGCCGCGCCGCGAGCGCGTATGGCGCATGCCAGGCGCGCCGACAGGCGCAAAGCCGGCCAGCGAGCAAAAGCGGCGGCCCCTCCGGCCGCTTTTTTTGACTCGTCTGACGACGTGGCTCCGCCACGCTCCTCCTTCCCCTTCCTTCACACCCAAAGCGGACTCGGCGGCTCCGCCGCCGGCCGCGCCTGCAAGGCCTTCGTTTGACAGCCCGGTTCCCCGATCGCACTGTTCGCCACAGGGGGAACCATCCATGCCATTATCCGACTACAGCCTCGCCGATTTCACCGCCGGCCCGTACACGCGCCCCGTCTATCGCCGTGGCACCGGCCCGGCGGTGATCGTGATCCACGAGGTGCCGGCCCTGCACACGCTCGTCATCGAATTTGCCGATCGGCTGGCGGCAGCGGGCATGACAGTGTTCTGCCCCAGCCTGTTTGGCACGCCCGGATCGGTGCCCACCAAGGCGGCGGCGGTGAAGCAATTGTTCCTCAATATCTGCATCAGGCGCGAGTTTTCGGCGTGGTCCGATGGCCGTTCCAGCCCGATTGTCGATTGGCTGCGGGCGCTGGCGCGGCAGGCGCATGCCGACTGCGGCGGGCCAGGGGTGGGCGCGGTGGGGATGTGTTTTACCGGCGGTTTTGCACTGGCGATGATGACGGAGCCCAGCGTGATCGCGCCGGTGCTGAGCCAGCCCAGCTTGCCGTTGAACGGCGCCAAGGCGGGCAGCATTGATGCCACACCCGCCGAAATCGCCTGCGCGCGGCGGCGATTCGAGGCCGAGGATCTGTCGCTGCTCGCGCTGCGTTACCGATCGGACAAATTGGTGCCCGATGCGCGTTTCCGCCGGTATGAACGCGAATTCCCCGGCCGGGTCGAAACCGTCGAACTGGCTGACGAACATGCCCGCCCGGATACCGGCATGGCCCCGCACAGCGTGTTGACGGTGCATTTGCCAGATGATGGCCCGGGCAGGGCCGCCGAAACGCGGGTAATCGGCTTTTTGCAGCACCGATTGGGGATCAGCGGCTCAACATCCACTTGATTGCGGGCGCGGCAGCGGCCACATCACGGCCGCACCGTAACGTCAGGAACATGCTCATGTCATCCGCCGCCTCCATCGCCGCCCTTGCTGCTTCTGTTGCTGCGATTGCAGCCACCAGCGCCGCTGCCCAGCCGGCAGTTTTGCCTGGCGGCACCAAAGCAATCGAAGTGAAGGCCGGCACTGGCGAAATGGCCGAGCCGGGCCGATCGGTGGCCGTGCATTATACTGGCTGGCTGTTTGTCGATGGCGGCAAGGGCACCAAGTTCGACAGCTCGCGTGACCGGGGGCAGCCGTTCGTGTTTGCGCTCGGGACGGGTCAGGTGATCCTGGGCTGGGATGAAGGCGTGGCCGGCATGAAGGTGGGCGGCCAGCGCACCCTGATCGTGCCGCCCGAAGCCGGCTATGGCGAGCGCGGGGCTGGCGGGGTGATCCCGCCGGGTGCCACGCTGATGTTCGACGTCGAATTGCTGGCGGTGCAGTAATGGGGTCGGCAGCGTCTGGGGTTGCACCGGCTGATCTGGTGATCACGCCGCGCAATCTGCGTTTTGGCCGTGATGAGGTGCGCGGCCGTTGGTGGCTGGGCGGCGATCCCGTCGCAACCGCCTGGCACAACGCGCTTTCGGCCAGTTTCCCGGACGGGGAGACCTTTTTCATCGAAACTGTGCGCCGGTTTCGTGATGCAGTGCCGCCGCAATTGCAGGCGCAGATCGACGATTTCGTGCGTCAGGAAGCCTATCACACCCGCGAACATGTCGCCTTTAACCGTCAGATCAGCGATGCCGGCTATGACATCGCTGCCATCGAACAGCGCATTGCCCAAAGCCTGGTGCTGGCGCGCACAACCCACCCGGTGGCACAGCTGCTGGTGACGGTGAGCCTTGAGCATTTCACCGCGATCTTTGCCCACGCCATGCTGGCGCACGGCGGCCGGCAATTTGACGGCGCGAGCGCGGATACACGGGCGATGTGGACCTGGCACGCCATCGAGGAAATCGAGCACAAGGGCGTTGCCTTTGATACCTACATGCACGTCACCCGCAGCCTGAAGCCGGCAAAGCGCTGGGCGATCCGCAGCGCGGTGTTCCTGCGCGTTTCCCGCAATTTCGTCGCCAATCGGGTGAAGGATGCGCTGGCGCTGCTGGCGCAGGATGGCATCACCGGCTGGCGAGCAAAGGCGCGGCTGGCGTGGTATCTGCTGGGCGCGCCCGGGGTGTTGCGGCAGGTGGCGTGGGCGTGGGCGGCCTATTTCCGCCCCGGTTTCCATCCGTGGGACCATGATGATCGCGCCCTGATTGCCGCCCACGAAACAACTGTGACGCCCGCGCCCACGCTGACGCCGGCTGCGGCCTGACAAGCGCCGGCCTGCCGGACGGGCCGGGGGTTTGGGCCTTTGACGCCGCCGCCCGGCTTTGATCAGCCCCCCCCTTTGCCGCAGCTGAATTTCTGATACGGTGACGTGCGTGCGGCATGTTGTCCAGCGGGTGGCTGGTAACATGTCGTGTGTGATCGAGGCTGGCGCCGCGCAGCGTCTGGCTTGCAACCGGGGGAGAATTTTAATGAGCGCAAGTGATCATGTCGATCTGGATGGCTTTATCCAAGGGGTGAGCCGCCGCAATCCGGGGCAGCTGGAATTCGTGCAGGCCGTCACCGAAGTGGCGGAAGATATTTTCGATTTCATGGGCGACAAGCCGAAATATCACGAGGCTCAGATCCTGCGCCGCATCGCCGAGCCGGACCGCGTCATTTCCTTCCGCGTGTGCTGGGAAG
>NZ_JBDNFM010000099.1:0-1692 GCF_041689835.1 Sandarakinorhabdus sp. | reverse complement strand
GCCACTTCGCCGCCATCGCAGTTCCAGAACCGCAGCCGGACATCGGCGATTTCGCTCGGCTCGATCAGGATCAGTTGGTCGAATCCGATGCCGGTGTGGCGATGGGCCAGCGCCCGCACCTGCGACGCATGCAGCGCAACCGGCTGCTGGCGCGCATCGAGCACAAGGAAATCATTCCCCAGCCCGTGCATCTTGGTGAAGTGCGTCATGCCCCCGGCGTTAGCCGTTCAGGGCGGCATCCGGCAAGTCATACTCGCCGCGGATCACGGTGCGCGCCGTGCCGCGCAGGATCACGCTGCCGCCATCCACCCGGCAATCGATCCGCCCGCCGCGCGTGCTGGCCTGGAATGCGGTGAAAGCCGGCCGACCGAAACGCCCCGCCCAGAACGGCGCGATCACCGCATGGGCACTGCCGGTTACCGGGTCTTCATCCACGCCGCACGCCGGCACGAACACGCGCGACAGCACATCGGTGTCTTCGCCGGGCGCGGTGGCGATCAGCATCAGGTCAACACCCGGCACCAGCGCCAGGATCGCGCGGAAATCGGGGCACAGCGCGCGCACCTGATCGGGCGAATCAAATACCGCAACCAGATAATCATCGCCGCGCGCCCACACTTCCGCCGGCAACAACCCCAGCGCGGCGGCCACGGCGGATTCCTCCGCTCCGGTCACCGGGCGGTGGGCAGGCAAGGCCGGCAGCCGCATCGCCAGCCGGTCCCCATCGCGTGCCACCGTGAGCAAACCGGCCTGATTGGTAAGGAACCGCGCTTCGTTCAGATCGGGCAGCGCTTGCAGCACAACATGGCCACTCGCCAGCGTTGCGTGCCCGCACAGCGCGACTTCCAGTTTTGGCGTGAACCAACGCAGGCGAAAATCGGCATCCGGCCCAACGTGGGGCACCAGGAACGCGGTTTCGGAAAGATTATTGTCGGCCGCAATGCCCTGCAGCACGGCATCGGCCAACCAGCGATCCAGAAACATCACTGCCGCCGGATTGCCGGTGAAGGCACCGTCGGCAAAGGCATCGACCTGCGAAAACGGCAAACGCATCAAGGGTAAACCAGCCCGAAGCGCCAGCCATCGGTTTCACGCCAATACACTTCGCGCTCGTGCCAGCGGCCATCGCGTGCTTGCCAGAATTCAATCCGTTCCGGCACCACGCGCCAACCGCTCCAGCGCGGCGGCCGCGGCACGTCACCAGGAAAGCGGGCGTCCGTTTCGGTGATGCGGGCCTGGAATGTGGCGCGATTGGGCAAGGGCTGGCTTTGCAGGCTGGCCCAGGCGCCCAGCTGGCTTTCGCGCGGGCGGGTGGCAAAATAGGCATCGGCCTCGGCAGCGCTTACCAGCTGTGCGCGGCCGCCGATGCGGACCTGGCGTTGCAACGATTTCCAGTGGAAATTCAGGTGCACCTGGGGGTTGGCCGCCAGTTCGCCGCCCTTCTGGCTATCAAGATTGGTGTAGAACACAAAGCCGCGCTCATCCCAGCCCTTGAGCAGCACGACGCGCAAACTGGGCGCGGCTTCGGGGGTGGCGGTGGCCAAGGCCATCGCATTGGGATCATTAGGCTCGGCAGCCTCGGCAGCGGCAAACCACTCGGCAAAATGCGTGAACGGGGCAGGGCGGGGCAACAAGCTCATGCCGGTTGGTTAGCTGCACGGCGCAGACCTGTCACCCGCCATATTGTCACCG